>JBDSSD010000090.1:0-29572 GCA_039928945.1 Opitutus sp.
GGGTCCCACCCGTTCCCATCCCGAACACGGCCGTTAAGCCCTCAGCCGCCAATGGTAGTAGGACGTTAGGTCCCGCGAGAGTAGGTTGTTGCCAGGTTATTACGGCCCGGCTTGTCGAAAGACAGGCGGGCCTCTTCGTTTACGCTCACTAGCACGTGCTTAGGGCGCTGTATCAAAACGCGCTCAGTATTTGTCTCTAGCCCGGAGCGCCTTAACTCATTCCCTCGATCGTCTATATGATCCAGAGATCCTGCGATTCGTCAGGAGGGTCATATATAGCCCAAGCGGAATAGTTTGGTGCCGCTAGCACGCCTATAGGGCCCGATTCGATCCTCATCGAAAAATAGGCACTGGAGCGACCTCTTATATGTGAGGTCTCAATAGCACAGCGCCAGCGGGAGACACGCGGTGGTTACGCTACGTCAGCAATGCACCGCCGCTATTCAGTGACGCGGCGCAGTAGCACTACGATCATGGAGAGCTTCGCCGATTCGTCCGAAAATCCAAGCGGGCTCACTTCCGCCAAATGTCGCCTTCGCCATCCGCGAACCAACGCGTCGTCGTGACCTTTTGTTGAGTATAAAAGTAAACGCCTTCCCGGCCTTGGACATGCAGGTCGCCGAAGAACGACTCACCCCAACCACTGAAGGGGAAATGAGCCATGGCCGCGGGAACTCCAACATTGATTCCAACCATCCCGGCTTGGATTCGGTGTTTGAACTCGCGCGCCGCTTTTCCTGACCGCGTGAAGATCGCCGCGCCATTCCCGTAGACCGATCGGTTCGCCAACTCGATCGCGGCGTCGAGATCATCCATTCGGACTACGCTCAGTACCGGCCCGAAAACTTCCTCCCTCATCAACACGTTGGACGGAGGATTCGACTGCTCAACAATGCTCGCGCCGACATAAAAGCCATTCGGTCCGTCGGCCACGCGCACATTGCGACCATCCGCCAGGACCTTGCCGCCCTGTTGCTCGCCTTGAGCGAGAAGTGACAACACGCGATCCCGGTGTTGTGCGGAAATGACCGGACCCATTTCGGGCTGCGCATCAGCCGCGAGATCCGTTCGGCCAACCTTCATCGCACGTGTCGCTTCAACCAACGTGGGGAGAACGCGGGTCGAAGCTTCGCCGACGACCAACGCCGTCGATCCGGCCATACAACGCTCTCCGGCACACCCGAACGCCGCTCCCGTTATGCCGGCGACGGTGTTCTTTACCTCTGCGTCGGGCATCACGAGAATGAAGTTCTTTGCTCCGCCCGCGGCCTGCACCCGTTTGCCGTGCTTGGTGCCGGTTTCATAGATGTACTTCGCGACCGCGGTCGACCCGACGAACGAAATTGCGCGCACCTTCGGGTGTTTGAGCAGCGTATCCACGCATTCGCGACCGCCATGGACGAGATTCAACACGCCTTTCGGCAAACCTGCTTCGGCGAGCAGTTCAACCAGTCGGACCGCAGTTAACGGGACTTTCTCGCTTGGTTTCAGGACGAACGTGTTGCCGCACGCCAGGGCGATCGGGAACATCCACATCGGAACCATCGCGGGAAAATTGAAGGGTGTGATGCCCACACATACGCCAACCGGCTGACGGAGAGTTTCGCAATCGATGCCACGCGCGACGTTCTCCAGCGTTTCGCCCATCAGAAGTGCCGGGACGCCCGTGGCGTACTCGACGACCTCAATGCCGCGCTGCAGATCTCCCCGCGCTTCGCCTCGGGTCTTGCCATGCTCCCGTGAAATGATCGCGGCTAGTTCATCGAAGTTTTTGAGCAACAGCTCGCGGTATCGGAAGAGCACCCGCGCTCGCTCGGCCGGTGGAGTTTCAAACCAGCCGTTAAATGCGCCATGGGCCGCTTCGACCGCAGCGTTAACTTCGACGGCCGTACTTACCGGCGTCTGCGCGATGATATCTCCGGTTGAGGGATTGAATACTGGCGTAGTGGCGAGTCCGGTTGGGCGAGACCATTCGCCGGCGATGAAAAGCGGTGCAATTGTGGACGAGCTGTCGTGCGTGGGCATGGAAGTGGAGTGAGGTGGGTTGCGGTGATTCAAATTGGCAGCAGCCGGCTGCGCACTTGGGCCAGAAGGTCGGCGTAACCGCCGAGGAACTGATTAAGCGTATGAATCGTCGCGCCGTAACGCACGAATTCACTTGGCTTCATCCCATCTACCTCGTGAGCACGACGGAAATCCGGAAATTTGGCCGTCAATTCGTCGATCACGAGCGCGTCGACGGGTTGCGCCAGCGTGATCGTCGGGACAGTGGTGGACGTGTTAAACTTGGTCCACCACGTGTAAGGTACGGTCTGCAGGACGTCGGCGCCGATGATCTGTGACCAGTGTCCTTCGTGACGGTAGGCCGCCGCCAATAGTGTGCCTGGAAGCCCGCGTTGCTTCAGAACCCGGTGGGCCGCCTTGAAGACCGCGATTCCCGCCCAGTCGATCAATCCTGGCGTCACCGAGATTTTTTCTTTTTCAGCGACACGCTTCAGTTGGTCGTCGACGCGACCAATCATGAGGGTGATGTACGGTCGGATCGCGTCAGCATCGCGACCCGCTGCCCGCGCTCGTTTCAAGCCGCGCTCCAGCGCTTCGCCCACCGCGATGGTCTGCGCCACCGTAAAGCTTACCGTTGCATTGATGCGAATTCCCAACGCGGTCATCTCTTCCATCGCGGCGATCCCGGCTTCCGTCGCAGGAGCTTTGATGGCGATGTTGGGAGCGAGTTCAGAAAGCTGAACGGCCTGCGCAACCATGCGCGCCTTGCACGCGTAGTACTTCGGACTCACCTGAACTGACAGATATCCTTTCCGTCCACTCGTCGCCTCAAACACGGGCTTGAGCTTCGCCGCCGATTCTCGCGCCAGCGTGTGAATGAGTTTCCACGCCAGTTCGTCTTCCGTGTCACTCGAGTATTCCGCCGCGAGCCGATCGATGATCGGATTGCACAACGCTGGTTGTGCTTTGACGGCTTGCGAAACGATGACCGGATTTGACGTACCGCCCACAGCTCCGAACGAAACAGCTTCCGCCAACTCGTCAGGCGAGCCTGAGTCATTCCACCAATCGGCGCCAAGCGCCGTCATTTCGGACATACGGGAAGTATTCATCAGGGGTAAAAGTAGCTGTTCGACGCCTCAAACTCCGGCATGAGCGCGAATATAAGCGCGGGCGGCTCGGGCTTTCGCGAGCGGAGGCGCTTTTGCCGGATCCTCCTCCGCCTCGGCCACGAGCCAGCCGCGATAATTAACGGCCCCGAGGATCGCGAAGAGTGCAGGAAAATCAACGCAGCCCTCACCGGGGATCGTAAACACGCCGTTCGTCACCGAACGGCAGAACGACCAACCCTCTTCACGAGCTCGCGCTGCAATCGCCGGACGAACGCTTTTGAGATGCACGTGCGCAATGCGTGAGGCGTGGCGCCGCGCCACGGCCACTGGATCCATGCCGGCGAAGGCGAGATGCCCGGGATCCAGCAGTAACCAGACGCTGGGTACGTCGTGCAGGAGTCGATCAAGTTCCGCTTCGCTTTGAATCACCGTGCCCATGTGATGGTGATACACCACCTTCAAGCCGTCCGACTCGGCCAGGCGCGTCAGCTGTTCGAGCCCGGTGGTGAACCTCACCCATTCGTCAGCGTCGAGCTGCGGCCTCGTGCCCGCTTCGAAGCGGAGCGGTGCGTCCCGGTCACCGTGGACACAACGCGTACACTCGGCGACAATCGCCACGGTGGCGCCGAGATTTTTTAGCAGCGCAAGGTGCGAGCGAAATTTTTCGGTCTCATTCGCCACGTCACCCGCTGCCAGGTAAGTGCTGTGCCAGCCACTCACCAGCTTGAGATCATGACGGCCGAGCGCATCCGCGAGCGCTTCACTAGACCGGGGGTACGCGTGCCCAAGTTCACTGCCGGCAAATCCAGCGGAATGCATTTCGCTCAAAATCGTGTCGAGCGGCAGGTCGCCGGCCAGCTCGGGAAAGTCGTCGTTGCTCCAGATGATCGGATTTGCCCCGACTTGACAGTCGCGAAGTGGGCCGGCCGCAGCCGGAGTTGCGAGGTTCATCTCAGTAAAGGAAGCGCTGTTTTTCTTTTGCGCGTTCATAGCTGCGACGTGCCGCCTGGACGCCTTTGACCTTTGATGTCCCGGACATCGGCACGTCCCACCACGCGTATCCCGGCAAACTGGTGTCGGCGCGAATCGGCACGTAAATCATCACCGTGCGAGCTTCACGCCTGGCGGCGATCAGAGCGGCCCGCAACTCAGACGCGGTGCTGGCGCGGAAAGTGACTGCACCAAGGCTTTCTGCGTTCTTGGCAAAATCGACCGGCAGCGCTTCACCTTCCAGCCGCGCAGTTTTATCCGACCGGCTGCGAAACTCATTCCCAAAACTGCGGCCACCCGATCCTCGTTGGAGATTATGGATGCAGCCATACCCGTGATTGTCGTTGAGCACGATCGTGATCTTCAGGCCTTCCTGGACTGCTGTGACGATCTCGGTGTGTAGCATCAAATAACTGCCGTCGCCGAGGAACGCATACACCTCGCGTTCCGGCTTTGCTAGCTTCACCCCGAGAGCCCCAGCGATCTCGTAGCCCATGCACGAGTAGCCATATTCAGCATGGTAGTCGTTCGATGCCTGGGCTCGCCAAAGTTTGTGAATATCACCGGGTATCCCTCCTGACGCGTGAACGACGGTGCCCGTTGACCCGCAGGCCGCGTTTAATTCGCTGATGGTCTGCGCTTGGGTCAAACCACCTGGTTGGGGCGAAATTAAGGCGGTGTGCGTCTCCTGCCACTTCTCTTTTTCTCGACCGACTGATGTGCGGTACGCTGCGCTGACCTTCCAACCGGCGAGGGCGCGACGGAGTTGGGCGAGGATGCGCCGCGCGTCGCCGACGAGTGGAACGGCGCCGTGTTTTCGCGCGTCCGCGGCATGTATGTTGATCCCGATGAATCGGACACGTGGGTTTTGGAACAAAGACTTCGAAGCCGTGGTGAAGTCGCTCAGACGGGTTCCGATGCAAATGACCAAGTCCGCCTCCGCGGCGAGTGCGTTGGCTGCGGCCGTTCCGGTAACGCCGAGCGCGCCCAGGCACGACTCGTGCGTCTGGACGAGGGCGCCCACGCCGGCCTGCGTGACACCCGTGGGAATCCCGGACGCGCCCGCGAACGTGTCGAGTTCGGCCGTTGCATCCGAATAGTGAACACCGCCGCCGGCAACTATGAAGGGTCGACGGCACGCCCGAATCAGCCCAACGGCCTGGCTAAGTGCCGCCGCAGAACAGGACGGTCGCTCGACGGTATAGACCCGCTTCTCGAAGAAATGCGTCGGATAGGCATAACTTTCCGCCTGCACATCCTCCGGC
This sequence comes from Opitutus sp., assembly GCA_039928945.1. GTDB lineage: Bacteria > Verrucomicrobiota > Verrucomicrobiia > Opitutales > Opitutaceae > Opitutus. The sequence continues at coordinate 5,372 of JBDSSD010000090.1, forward strand.
AACGCAATCGTCACGGCTCCCGTTTCCGCGGGATCGGCCAGGACCCGCATCGCTTCCGGTAAGGACGCCAGCAACTGCTCGGGACGGTTCAACCGGTCCCAGTACTTGGACACGGGCCGGAAGCAGTCGTTTACACTCACATCCTGACTTCCTGGATACTCGAGCTGTTGCAGGACGGGAGCAGGCAGCCGATTGGCGAAGATGTCACCGGGGAGGAGCAGAACGGGCAGGCGATTGACGGTCGCCGTCGCCGCGCCGGTAATCATGTTGGTGGCGCCGGGTCCCACTGAACTCGTGCACGCAAACGTTCCCAACCTTTGGCGGGCCTTGGCAAAAGCCACCGCCGTGTGAACCATTGCTTGTTCGGTTTTCGGTTGGAAGTAGGGGAGCGCACGGCCGCCGTGCTCCTCGATCGCCTGGCCAAGACCGGTGACATTGCCGTGGCCGAAAATGCCAAATACTCCGTGGATGAGTCGGTGCTCAACCCCGTCGCGCGCGATGTACTGCGTTTGAAGGAACCGCACGAGGGCGGCTGCCATGTTGAGAGTCACGGTTTTGCTCATGGGCGCGGGGTGGTCGGGGCGACTGGGATCCAACCTTGGTGGGCTGGATCCAGCGTCCATTTGTGTTCTTCGGTAAACGAGAAGCCCGTGTACGGATTGCCCGGAAGATGTCGGATCAACCACAAGTAGTACATCGCGTAGCCGGGCGCAGAAACTTGGGCGTGGTCCAAACCAGGGGGGATGAGAACCGTATCCCCATCACGAACCTTGTGGACGGTTTCACCCACCTCCGCGTGGCCGTAACCGGCTGGATGCGAAAAGCGGTAATGATAAATCTCCGGTTGATCGTGGTGATGCGGAGGGTAGCTGGACCACCGACCGGGATAATTCACGACTTCTCCGATCACCAGATTAGATCCTGGCCGAATCTTCTGGTCGAAGACCAAGCGTACATTGCGCAGGCAGGCTCCTTGAACGAGACCAGCTCCGCGGTATTCGGGAACGATGTCGTCGGGCTGAAACAAGCGTGGCTCGAACGCGTGGTCGTTACCCGTGCGCACAACCGCGAATTCGGCACCTTCCCCACCGGCCGTGATCGACACCGGCGTGCCCGGCCCGAGATGAAGCACGGTCGAGGCTTCGTCAAAAAGCGATTTTCGGCTAACGAAGCCACGAGCGGCGTCCGCTTTAAGCTCGGCCGACCCTCCCAGCAGCACCCATGCGCTTTCGTCTGGATGCGTCTCAGAGATCGTCTGGCCAGCGGCGAAGCGAACCACCGCGAAATCCATCAACGAGCCGATCGGCGGCCGACTCGTCGAAGTCTGCTTTTCGAGGATTCGATGTTCCCCGCGAGGAAAACCGCTGACGGGTCGCGGATAAAGCGAGGAGGCCAGTTGCATAGAGGGGTAAGGATCCGGCGAGGAATGTAAACGTTATCAAGAAGGGCCGCGCCATGGAGTGTAAAGAAGAATTGTCGCTCTCGTCGCGATCAGGTGGCTCCGCACCCTTCCAGCCTGCGCGCTGGATTCTGACAACGACGAGGATGGTGCGGCCGTAATGGAAGGCCCACGGCATGACCCCCGCCGGGATCGACAAGCGGTCGCATCCACAGGCGGACAAACTCTCCCGCAGCATCAATGTACGGCCAATCCCAGCCGCGTGTGTCACGCGGGGCGCATGGCGACCGCAAATGCCAGCGACGTCAGACGTTGAACGCACCTATTCAGTCCGGTTGCGAAATGATCTCCTGGCGCCAGTGTTCTCGCGTTTCTGTTATGGGCAAAAATCCGCAACCCCGGCGTCCGCTTGCGCCATCAAGAGAACTGAATCCGGCCGCTAGATACGTGATCGTCTGCGGAGCAAGATGGGCTTGACGGTCGCTTGACTCAAAATGTAAACGTTTACACGAAGTTGCCCCCGTCCGCTGAATCGTTACCCTCCTTGCCTTGGGTATCCAAGTCACTATGTCCGACGGCAAGCTGTTCCACTACTGCGCGTGGGAAGACATTGCCGGAACCGACCTCAAGCTCGCTCCAGATGGCGTTGTTGCCGCCAAGCACTAAAACGATTCGTATGAAAACCACCTCACTTCACTGGCACCTCAAGCTGATCGCGTCACTGGCTCTCTGTGCTTTCGTTCATGCGAGCGAGGCAGACGTCGGTGTCTCCTTCATTGCGATGGGTGATTGGGGCCGCGAAGGGAAGGATCACCAGACCGAGGTAGCGCAGCAAATGGCGGTCACCGGCGCCGCGATCGATAGCCAGTTCGTTTTGGCGCTGGGCGATAATTTTTACGACAACGGTGTCCAGAGTGTGGATGATCCGCAGTGGAAAACGTCATTCGAATCCATCTACACCGCACCCGTTCTCCAGCGGCCGTGGTATGTCGCACTCGGCAACCATGATTACCGGACCAACGTGCAAGCCCAGATTGATTATTCGAAACGCAGCCCTCGGTGGCGACTGCCGGCACGCTGGCATTCGTTTACGATTCAGGTCGATGCGAACACGACCGCTGAATTCTTCATCATCGATACTTCGCCGTTCGTGGGCGCATACCGCTCGGAACCCAAGTACATGGCGGTGCTGGATCAAAACCCGGCTGCGCAGGTGGCCTGGCTGGCCGACAAGTTGGCCAAATCCACGGCCCAGTGGAAATTCGTCGCGGGGCATCACCCCATCTATTCTTGCGGCGGGAAACATGGCGACACGCCGGAGTTGATCCGCGATATCAATCCGTTGCTCGAGCGCTACGGCGTCCAAGCTTACTTCAACGGTCATGAGCATGACATGCAGCATCTGCAGGTGGGCTCAATCGACTACTTCTGTTCCGGCGCCGCCTCTGCCACGCGGCTGACCGAAAAGAATGAGCGGACACTTTTCAGTCTCGGCCTGACGTCGGGATTCCTGGCCGTCACGCTGACCGCCGACACCATGCGAGCGCGTTTCATCGATGAGAAGGGCGTGGAAGTTTACGCCACCGTGGTGAGTCGGGCTCCGCTTGCAGCAGCGGTTGCGCATTGAGGTGTTGTGCTCGCCCGCGTCCGGCGCGCGGATAACGTTTCTGCCCATGCGCATTTTGATCATTGAGGACGCTGCCAAGATCGCCTCTTTGATCACCGCTGGCTTTTGTCAAAACGGGTTTGCTACCGACCACGCCTCCGATGGCCTGGACGGGCTGGCCCTTGCTCGCCAGGGTCACTATAACGCTGCAGTTATTGACGTGATGTTGCCTCAGCTGGATGGGCTTGCCTTGGTGCAGACGTTGCGAGCGGAGCGGATTCGCCTCCCCGTCATTATACTTAGTGCCCGAGCAGGGTGGCCGTGCCGAGGTTGTCACTCATCTGGGTCATGGCAGCACGTTCGTCCTGACGCTGCCCGAAGCGGCGAGCTGCAACATTGCCCACGTGTAGTGGTGAAGCCATTGCCGGGCCATCACCGGGGTGCAGGATGGCGGCACCTGACGAAAATTTTTTCCTCTCTCGTCCTGACCGGAGTTGTTGTTGGATCGCTCAACGCGGCTCCCGACTACCAGGTGATTGCCCGCCACCTGATTGGGGGCGACGCCTCGAGCTATGACTACCTTCGGGTGGATGCGGAATCGCGGCGCCTGTATGTCGCCCACGAAAAACGCTTCGAAGTGTTGGACGCCGATACGGGGCAGATGATCGGTGAAATCGGCCCGGTCTCCCGCGCTCACGGAGTCGCATTGGCCCCGTTATCCGGTCACGGCTTCGCAAGTAGCGGCATTGATGATCTCATCATCATGTTCGACCTGCGGACGCTGAGGAAGCTGAAGGAGTTCAAGTCTTCTGGTTCCAATCCCGATTCCATCGAATACGATCCAGCGAGCAACCGGGTATACGCGGCGAATCACGGAAGTGGCGAGGTGACGGCCATCGATCCAGACAGCGGCGAAATCGTCGGCACGATCAAAGTGGGAGGGAAACTTGAAGGGCTCGCTTTCGATGGACGCGGCCTCGGTTATGCAAACGCCGAGGACTTGAGCGCGATACAGGTATTCGATACGAAAACACTTACGGCAAAGGCAACTTGGCTGGTCGCCCCGGGCGAGGGCGGGACCGGCTTGGCCGTCGATGCGGTTCACCACCGATTGTTCTCAGCGTGCGCGAATAAGCTGGTGGCCGTTCTTGATAGCGATTCGGGCAAATTGATTACGACCGCCAGCAGCGGAGAAGATCCTGACGGACTGGCCTTCGATCCGACGACGGGGCGACTCTTCGCCTCGAACCCAGACGGGACAATTTCTATCATTCAGCAAGACACGCCCGATCATTACACGTCGCTGCCGCCGGTGACGACGGCGCTCGGAGCAAGAACCATTGCGTTGGACCCCAAATCCGGTCGCGTGATTACCGCGGCGCCAAAGTTTGGTCCAAAGCCTGCGACGGTCAAAGGGGGAGGAAAGCCGCGCGCCCCAATCTTGCCGGGAACGTTCGAGGTCATCGTCGTCGGAGTGAAATGATTCATCGCCCCGTGAAGCTGACTGCTCCGATCGGTACAATGATGGCCGCGATGCTCGCCAGCTGCGCGTCCGCGCCGATCCCACCCGCGCCGCAACCGTTCGCGGCGGTGCAAGTGGCGGGAGAATTTGATGCTCGTTCCTTGCAGGATCCGGGACTGATAAAATTCCTCGTCCGAAATCTCGGATACGCGCCACAATCCTGGGACTTCGAGTCGCTGTGTTGGGTAGCATTCTACTATCAACAGTCGCTCGCGGTCGCCAGGGCTCAATGGGATGTCGCACAAGCGGCCGGGAAAACCGCCACCGCCCGACCGAATCCAACCCTCTCGTTCACCCCGGGGTACAATTCAACTCGCGAAGCGGGCTTATCTCCATGGTTTCCGGGCATCAATCTGGACTTCCTCCTGCAAAGTCGGCGGAAGACAGAGCCACAAGCGAAGATCGCTGCACGGGATTCGGAGGCCGCGCGTCTGTCTTTCGTTGGCGCGGCCTGGCAGGTGCGTTCAGACTTCCGCCATGCGTTGGATGACGCGCGTGATGCCGCGCGGCGTGAGGAGATTTTGGGTCAGCAGGTCAACGTTCTGCAGGAGCTTCTGACGCTGCTCGAGCGGCGACAAGCGGTTGGTCGAGTGACAACGACCGAGGTTTCTCTCACGCGAACAGCGCGATTGAGAGGGGAAGCGCTACTCGCGGAGGCTCGCGCGTTGTCGTTGGCCGCACAGGCGAAAGTCGCAGGAACGCTCGGTGTTCCCGCAAGCGCACTACGCGGACTATCGTTCCCGGTGCCGGCATCGCCGCCGACATATAGTGAGGTGGAACGCGCTGAGCTCCGGCAGCGAACGCTTCAGGCTCGGGCGGATGTTCTGGCTGCATTGGCCCACTACGAATCGGCGCATGCCGCGGTTGAACTCCAGGCGGCGCGACAGCGACCGGATTTCCACCTTGGACCTGGGTATCAATGGGACCAGGGAGCGAACAAATGGTCGGTCGCCCTCACGTTTGAGTTGCCGTGGTTTCACCGCAACGAGGGACCCATCGCCGAAGCGGTCGCGCGGCGAGCTGAAGCGGCCGCGCAATTTGTGTCCGTTCAGGCGCGCGCAATCGGAGCAATCGACGCGGCCTTCGCCGCCGAAGCGGCCGCACGAGAGAGGCTCGTACGCGCTCAGGAAATCCAAGCTGCGGGGCACCACCGCACCATTCGAGAAAAACAGCGATTGGCGCTCGGTGCCGGCGACCGGGTCGAGGTTCTGACCACGTTGTTGGACGAAACCACCGACCAACTCGCGGCATGGGACGCCGAGATGGCGCAACAACGGGCGGCCGGCGAGTTGGAAGACGCGCTGCAGATTCCGTTCTCCCACTTACAATCCATTACCGCGGTACGGGAACAAGACGTGCATCCATGAAAAAGATATTGATCGGCGCTCTCATCGGCGTGCTCCTTGGAATCGCTGGAGCATGGAAATTTCGCGGGGCTGCTCCTGACGATCATCTCGCGGCCAAATCCACCGCGCCCGAGCCAGCAAAGATGACCCCGCTGCATTTCTCCGCAGCCCAGCGGGCGGCCGCGGAAATCAAACTAGCGCCACCATTGACTTCGAAACTGATTCCCCGCGTGCAGGCGTTTGGACGTGTGCTCGATTCAACACCGCTGGTTGCGCTGATCTCCGAACTACGGGTCGCGCAAGCTGCGGCAGCTGCTTCGGCTAAAGAGTATCATCGAAATCAACAATTGTTCGCGGCCGATACGAACGCTTCAGCCCAGTCCGTTGAGACCGCGGAAAATGCGTTCACACGTGACAGCGTCGCGGTGAAGTCGGCGCAGGCTCGCTTGATCGCCGGCTGGGGCCGATGGTTTTCGGATTCAGATGAATTGCGAGTGGCGGTTGAAAACGGCGCGACCGTGGCGCGGCTCGAGTTGCTCGCGGCCGATGCAGCCGCTGAGGGCATCGAACGGGTGAATGTCGGAAGAGTTTCGGGAGAGCCGACTACTGATGCGCAGGTGTTGGGGTCTTCACCTGTTTCCGACGGTCAGACGCAAGGATCGAGTTACGATGTCTTGCTCCGGGAATCGGGAATTCCAATCGGCGCTGCAATCCGCGCCACGCTGCCCGGGAAAGGGGGCAGCAAGGATGTGCTGGTGGTGCCTGAGTCCGCTCTCGTCTATCATCAAGGGAGCGCCTGGATTTTCGTGCTCGGCGAGGAGGACACGTTCGAACGGAAAATCGTCACGACGGGACAAACGACGCGCGACGGGATCGAGATTGTCACGGGAGTTGAGGCTGAACAGCAAGTCGTGATCAACGGCGCCCAACAACTCCTGTCGGCGGAGCTGCAAGTGGGCGGGGACGTGGAATAAGAGGACTGAACCGCTCGGTATGCTTCAATCGATCGTCCAGTTTTCGCTTCGTTTCCGGGGTATAGTACTCGCTCTGGCGTGTATCATTGTCGGATACGGGATCTTCGTCGCCTTCAACGCGAAGCTCGATGTCTTCCCCGATTTTGTTCCGCCCCAGGTCACGGTGCAAACGGAGGCGCCCGGATTTTCTCCCGAGCAGGTCGAAACTTTGGTGACGCGACCCATCGAGTACGCGATCAATGGGCTGAGCAGCCAGGAATCTTTGCGCTCCGAGACCATTCAAGGTCTCTCGGTCATCACCGTAGTGTTCAAGGAAGGGACGGACATTCGCAGTGCGCGGCAGTTGTTGGGCGAAAAACTCGGCGAGGTGGCGAGTCAACTTCCCACCGGAGTGAGACCGCCAAAGCTCTCGCCGTTGGTATCATCGACGATGGATGTGCTGAAGATCGGCCTGGTGAGCGAAAACCACTCGCCGATGGAACTTCGTACGCTGGCCGACTGGACGCTGAAGCCGCGACTGCTGGCGGTTCCGGGCGTCGCCAAGTGCAGTGTATTCGGTGGGGAAGTGCGGCAGATTCAGGTGCAGGTGCATCCCGACGCTCTCGTGGCTCGCGGTATTGCATTGGGCGATGTCCTCACCGCGGCGCGAGCAGCGACGGGTGTGCGTGGAGGTGGATTCATCGAAACGGTAAATCAACGGATCGTGATTCAGACGGAAGGGCAGGCGACAACTCCGGCTCTCGTAGGCGAAACGGTGATCAGGCTCAGCGGCACCGGCGTACCACTCCGACTCAAAGACGTTGCGACGGTTGCATATGGGCCGGAGCCAAAATTTGGCGATGCGCTCGTGATGGGGAAAGCCGGAGTACTGCTGACGCTCTCGTCGCAGTACGGCGCCAACACGATGACAGTGACGAAAGCGGTGGAGGCGGCGATCGACGAGCTCAAGCCGTTGCTCGTGCGCGATGGAATCACGCTGTACCCGAAACTGCACCGCCCGGCGTCCTTCATCGAAACATCGCTGCGCCACCTGCGTGATTCACTCTGGTGGGGTGCGGGATTGGTCGCGGTCGTTTTGTTCATATTTCTCGGCCACGTCCGAACTGCGCTGATTTCGCTCACGGCCATTCCTCTGTCATTGTTGACCGCGATTATTGTAATGCATCGGCTGGGTGTTTCACTGAACACGATCACGCTCGGTGGATTGGCGATCGCGATTGGAGAGGTGGTGGATGATGCGATCATCGACGTTGAAAATATTCTGCGTCGGCTTCGCGAGAACCGCTCATCTCCCGCTCCACGCTCTGTCGTGTCGGTAATACTCGCGGCATCGCTCGAGGTTCGAAGTGCGGTGGTGTATGCGACGTTCATCGTTGTTCTCGTCTTCCTGCCCGTGCTCACGTTGACCGGTTTGCAGGGGAGTTTTTTTGCCCCTTTGGCCCAAGCGTATATCCTGGCGATTCTCGCGTCATTGGCCGTCGCTCTCACCGTGACACCGGCGCTGGCCGCGTTCTTCTTCTCGCGCCGCAGCGGCGATGACGAAGTGCCGCGCTTTCAAGCGTGGCTTCGGCGAGTTTACGAACGGCTCCTGGGTCACGTCGCTCGAAAGCCCTGGGCGGTTGGCATCGGCGTTGTGCTTTTCGTCGGCCTCGCACTTTCGCGACTACCGTATCTAGGAGGTGAATTTTTGCCTGAGTTCAGGGAGGGCCACTTCGTGCTGGCGGTGTCCAGCCTGCCCGGCACGTCGTTGGGCGAGACGGTCCGGATCGGTCGACAAATCTCGACAGCGCTATTGGCCAATCCGGCGATCGCGACCGTTGAACAACAGGTCGGTCGCGCCGAGCTGGGTGAGGACACCTGGGGTCCGCATCAGAGCGAGTTTCATGTGGATTTGAAACCCGACTTCGGTGTCGATGACAAGGAAGTGGCAGGGCAGATCCGCCAAGTGCTCCAGAAAATCCCGGGAATTCAGTTCGAAGTGATGACGTTCCTCGGCGACCGCATCGGCGAGAGCATCAGCGGTGAGACGGCACCGGTGGTCGTAAGTGTGTTTGGAGACAATCTCGATGTCTTGGATACACAGGCTGCGGAGATCGCACGGGTCCTGCGCACGGTGCGCGGCGCGGCTGAGGTGCAGGTCAAGTCTCCCCCCGGAGCCCCGCGCATGGCGGTACGTTTACGGCCGGCGGAGTTGGGCGCCTTTGGTCTCCGCGCCGTTGATGTGCTGGAATCGGTCGCGACCGCTTATCAGGGCGTGACGGTCGCTCAGATCTACGGTGACGATAAAGTCGAAGACCTGACCGTCATGCTCGATCAAGAGAGTCGAACGAACCCCCAGGAAATGGGAGCGCTGCTCCTGGTCAGTCCGACCGGCTTGCATATACCGCTGCGGCAGGTCGCGGACGTCTACCGCAGTGATGGCCGGTTTTCTATTTTGCATGACGGTGCACGTCGGCGGCAGACGGTCACATGTCATCCGGCAGGACGTGACGTCCAATCATTTGTGAAGGACGCGCGGGTCGCTCTGGCGCGCATCGCATTACCCCCAGGCGTCTATCTCCAGTTCACCGGTGCTGCGGAAGCGCAGCGCCTCGCGTTGCACGAGTTGCTGCTCCACTCGGCCATCGCAGGCATGGGTATCCTGCTATTGCTTTGGGTCGTACTTGGGCGTTGGCGCAATCTGATGCTGGTGTTGATCAACCTGCCGTTCGCCTTGGCCGGCGGAGTTCTCGTGATTTATGCCGCCAGCTTTCTGGACGCGGAAGGTGCGGGAGCACTGTCGATGGGCACCCTGGTCGGGTTCGTCACGTTGTTTGGCGTGACGACGCGGAACTCCATTATGCTGTTGTCGCATTGTGAATACCTGGTTTCGGAGGATCGACTCCCATGGAACTTGGCCACGGCGACGCGAGCTGCCTCTGAACGCCTCGTGCCTATTCTCATGACGGCGACGGTTACCGGACTGGGATTACTGCCATTGGCGTTGAAGACCGGAGAACCGGGATGCGAGATCGAGGGGCCCATGGCGCTGGTGATTCTGGGCGGCCTTGTGACGTCGACGGTCCTAAATTTGCTCGTGCTGCCGACATTGGCGCTTCGATACGGTGCGTTTGGCCGACTGGATTCTAAGGATTGACGCGTTTGTGAAAACGTTTACATCCGAACCAGGTCAACGGACGAAGTGCCGGGTAAAAGCTTGGCCTTTTCCGGCATCGGCCAAATAAAAACGATCCCCATGGCCAGCCTGCAAGAAGTCGCCGCGCGCGCAAAAGTCTCTATCGCGACCGTTTCCCGTGTCCTGAACAAATCAGACAAGGTGGTGGCGGAAACACGCGCCGTGGTGGAACAGGCTTTGCGCGACTTGGGCTACCGGCCAAGTCGGGTGGCGCGACGGCTGCGCATGAAGGACGGACGGGCTCATCTGGTTGGCCTGATCATTCCGGACATTCAGAATCCATTTTATGCGGAGATCGCACGTGGGGTGGAGGACGCGGCGTACGCAGCAGAGTACGCGCTGCTGCTCTGCAACTCCGACGAAAACCTGGACAAGGAGCGGTTCTATTTGGATGTCATGACGTCGGAGTCGGTGGACGGAGTCGTTTTACCACCCTTCGACGAGACGGACGCGGCAGTTATCGAACTCGTCAAAACGGGTATGCCGGTCGTGTGTGTCGACCGCAGTCTGGCGAAAGTGAAAACGGACTTGGTCGAGGTAGACAACTATCGTGGCGCCTTCGATGCGGCCTCACATTTGATCGAGAAAGGTCACCGAAATATTGGGATGATCGAAGGTCGAACTCATGTATCGACGAGTCGCGAGCGTCGACGCGGTTACCTCGATGCTTTGGCGGAGGCAGGAATTCCTGTACGTAAAGATCTCATCCGTGCGGGCGATTTTCGGCAGGAAAGCGGTCGTTTGCTGGCCGGTGAGCTGCTTGACCTGCGCAAACCGCCGACCGCTCTCTTTATCTTCAACAATCTGATGACTGTCGGCGCCCTCGCAGCCGTGCACCAGCGCGGTCTCAAGGTGCCCAAAGACGTCGCGATCGTTGGCTTCGATGATCTGCCCTGGGCTGAGTCGCTCGACCCACCGCTGACCGTTGTTCGGCAGCCGGCGTACGACGTGGGTCGGCAGGCGATGGAGATGTTGCTCAAGCGCATCATGGAACCGACCCGGCCGCCTGTGACCGTGCGCCTTTTGCCCGAGCTGGTCATTCGCCGTTCCACTTGAGCGCAAACCACTCCCGCCAATTTTTGCTTGAAGCCAACTTAAAATGTAAACGTTATCACGACGTTACTACCCCGTGAACCTTGGACCCCATGATTGTTTCAGGTCGTCAGCTGTGCTGCCGCCGCTGTGCGCGCGTCAGATTTCCTGTCGGCCGGCGGTAATCGTAGCTCGGATGCGGCGCGAACAGGCCGCGACAGGATTCATCGCAAGTCGTCCGACAAACGTTTGGTTCTAAAATGGACGCAGCGCCCAGTCCGACTGCTTCTCCCGTCCCGGTGCTGAGCCTGCGCGGTATTCGCAAGGCATTCCCCGGCGTGATCGCTCTCGACGGCGTGGATCTCGATCTGGCGGCGGGGGAAGTTCACATTTTACTGGGCGAAAATGGGGCAGGGAAATCGACGCTGATGAAAGTCATCAGTGGGGCCGTGCGCGGTGATTCGGGTGAGATCCTGATGCAGGGAGAGCCTGTTGAAATCGCAGGGCCCCGCCACGCCCAGGCGCTCGGGATCGGAATCATCTATCAGGAGTTCAACTTGATTCCTCATCTCACGGCGGGAGAAAACATCCTGCTAGGACGCGAGCCTACGATCGGCGCCGGCATCATCGATCAACGCCGTTTACTCAGTGAGGCTCAAAAGCTGCTCGATGGCCTCGGTGTGGCGATTGATGCATCGACCACGGTTCGACACTTGAGTGTGGCGCAGCAACAGATGGTGGAGGTCGCCAAGGCGCTTTCGCTCGACGCACGCGTACTGATCATGGACGAGCCGACATCGGCACTGACCGAGGCGGAGATTGCCGAATTGTTCGCCGCGATACGGCGGTTGAAAGCTCGCGGCGTGGCCATCGTCTACATTTCGCATCGGATGGATGAGCTCTTCGCCATCGGCGATTGCGTGACGGTGCTACGTGACGGACGCCACGTGGGCACGCGACGCATTGGCGAGACATCGATGGCAGAACTGGTGCGGCTCATGGTCGGGCGCGAGTTGCACGAACATTTTCCCAAGCAGTCCGCGCCGCTGGGGAAAGAGGCCTTGCGCGTCGAAGGACTCAACGTTCGCGGTGTTCTCCATGACATTAGTTTCTCGCTGATGCGCGGGGAAGTCTTGGGTGTGGCTGGGTTGATGGGTTCGGGTCGCACGGAACTCGCGCGCGCGATCTTTGGTGCGGATCGCATCGATACGGGGCGGATCTTCGTCGAGGGCGAGGAGCAGCGGTTGGGTTCCCCCCGGGCGGCGATCGACGCCGGAATTGGCTTTCTGACGGAAGATCGGAAAAACCAAGGTCTCGTGCTCGTATTGTCCGTGCAGGACAACATCTGCCTGCCGAGTGTGGAAGTGTTCGCAAACGGCGGTATCATGGAGGTGGCGCGGGAGCGGTCGGCGGCAGCCAAGAACATCGCCGATCTTCGGATCAAGACGCCCAGCGCCCAGCAGCGAGTGGGGCACTTGAGTGGTGGCAATCAGCAAAAGGTCGTGCTCGCGAAGTGGCTGTGTACCGATGCCCGGATACTGATCTTCGACGAGCCCACCCGGGGAATCGACGTGGGCGCGAAGGTCGAAATCTATCAGCTGATGAATCAACTCGCCGCCAAAGGAGTGGGGATTTTGATGATCTCCTCGGAGCTTCCGGAAATCCTTGGGATGAGTGATCGCATTCTTGTGATGCGCGAAGGCCGACTCGCCGGAGAATTTAACGCCGCAGAGGCGACGCAGGAAAAATTGCTCGCGGCCGCGATCGGCAACGCCTGAACGCCCGATGAAAACGAGAACCTTATTCGCGCACTATGGCCGGCAGTTTGGGACGCTTGCGGGGTTGCTCGGGCTTTGTCTCGTGCTGTGGATTCTCACGCCGCATTTTCTCACGGTTTCGAATCTGCTGAATGTCGCCCAGCAAACGTCAATCAACGCGATCATCGCCGTCGGCCTGACCTTCGTGATTATCAGCGGCGGCATTGACCTGTCGGTCGGATCGCTGGTGGCGTTTTCGGGTGTCGTATTGGCTAGTTTGCTACAACGCGGTCTGCCCTTCCCGATCGCGCTCGCCGGCAGCCTGGGCGTCGGCCTCCTCGCGGGGCTCGTCAACGGCCTGTTGATCACCCTGGGTCGGCTGCCGCCTTTCATTGCGACACTGGGCATGATGAGCGTCGCGCGCGGAGGGGCGCTGCTTTTCACGGATGGCCGCCCGATCTCGGGATTTTCCGATTCGTTTCGCTGGCTGGCCACCGGGGAAATTTTCTTTGTGCCCATACCGGTCGTACTGATGCTCCTCGTCTACGCATTGGCCCATTTCGTTCTGCGTCGGACCAAGTTTGGACGCTACGCCTTCGCCATCGGTGGAAATGAGGAGGCTGCGTTGCTCTCGGGTGTTCGCGTTCGGTTGTACAAGACGCTGGTGTACGGAACCGGTGGTTTGCTCAGTGCGTTGGCGGCCGCGGTCCTGACCGCCCGGCTCAACTCGGCTCAGCCGATTGCTGGGATCAATTATGAACTGGACGCCATCGCCGCCACCGTGATCGGCGGCACCAGTCTCATGGGCGGTCAGGGCAGCGTCGTCGGCACGTTGATCGGCGCGTTGATCATGGGCGTGCTGCGCAACGGCCTCAATTTACTCGGAGTGTCCTCGTTCATCCAGCAGGTCGTCATCGGTGCGGTCATTATATTGGCCGTGCTCATGGACACCGCCTTCAAACGTCAGAAGAAATAATCCCCGTCTACCCCATGAAGCGTCTTCTTTCTTTCCGCTGCTGGTTCGCCCTCGCCGCTGGCCTCATCGTTCTCACTGGCTGCAATCGCGGAGAAAAGTCCGGCCAAGCGCCAGGTGCGTCCGCGACCGGGAGAAAGCCCACGGTCGCTCTCGTTGTGAAAACGTTGAACAACCCGTTCTTCATCGAAATGCAGCGCGGGGCTGCAGATGAGGCAGCGAAACTGGGCCTCGAGCTGATCGTCCAGGCGGCCGATCGCGAGGTCGACGTAGAGCGTCAGATGCAAATCATCGAAAATCTCATCGAGCGCAAAGTCAGCGTGCTCTGCATTACGCCGAGCGGATCCCGCGAAATCGTTCCGGTCATCGTCAAGGCCAACAAGGCGGGCATTCCCGTCCTGATCATTGATACGCGAGCCGACGAAAAAGCCCTGGCCGACGCCGGTGGAAAGATCGCGACGTTCATCGGCTCCGACAACTACGACGGTGGAAAGTTAGCCGGCGCCTTCCTCGCCGAAAAGCTGGGTGGCAAAGGGAACGTAGTGGTCCTCGAAGGCATCCCTGGCCACGAGACGGGCGACGCACGCTTGCAAGGTTTCAAGGAGTCGATCTCCGCATTTCCCGGAATCAGGATCGTCGCATCCCAACCAGCAAACTGGGAGCGCGATCAGGGCTTTAACGTGTTTCAAAATATCCTGCAGGCGCATCCGGAGGTGAATGCGCTCTTTGCCTGCAGTGACCTGATGGCGCTGGGTGCCGCCGAGGCAATCGCCGCAGCCGGCAAGACAGGGAAGATCATGGTGGTCGGCTTCGACGCCCAACCAGAGGCGCGACAGGCGATCGCCAAAGGAACGATGGTCGCGACCGTCGCCCAATTTCCGGCAAAGATGGGCAGCATCGCGATCGAAAACGCCCACCGCGTCCTGGCCGGAAATTCGATCCCGGCGTTTACTCCCGTTCCGATCGAATTGATCAAGTGATCCGTCACGACTTTCCGCATACTAATGAAATCTAAAATCAACGTTGGTCTGGTGGGCCTTGGTCGCATGGGCCAGGCTTATGCCCGTTATCTCTCAGCGCGCGTACCCGGCGCTGTGCTCTATGCCGTCTCCGACGTGAGAGCGGATGCGGCTGAAGCCGCGAGGATCGAGTGTGGCGCGAGCAAAGCCTACGTTAACTTCCACGACCTCGTGGCCGATCCAGCCGTTGACGCGGTCGTAGTGATGACTCCGACCAAGCTGCACAAAGACGTGGTGGTGGCCGCCGCCCAGGCGGGCAAGGCGATCTTCTGTGAGAAACCTCTTTCGCTCGCGCTCGATGATGCGGACGTAATGAAGAGCGTGGTCGATCGCACCGGCGTCTTCTTCCAACTCGGATTCATGCGTCGTTTCGATGCGGGATACGCCGCAGCCAAGAAGAAAATCGACGAAGGTGCCATCGGGAAGCTGTGCGTGTTCAAATCGACTTCGAAGGACAAGGCGCGGCCACCGATTGATTACCTGCGGCCGGAAAACAGCGGTGGATTATTCATTGACATGGGTATCCATGATTTCGATCTCGCGCGATGGTACATGGGAGACGTGAAGAGTCTTTACAGCACCGGTGGAATTCTGGCGTATCCGGAAATGGAGGGAATTGGCGATGTGGACAATTCGATCACGAATCTCACGTTTGCCAGCGGTTGTATTGGGATGGTGAGCCTCAGCCGAAACGGCGTTTACGGATATGGGATCCACACGGAAATCGTGGGGACGGAAGGCACGTTGCAAATCGGGTATGATCGAGAGACGCAGATTCTGCTCTTGAAAGACAACTCGGTGACGCACGACACGATCCCCGGGTTTTATGAACGGTTCGAGAACGCCTATATCGTCCAGCTGCAGAACTTCGTCCAGAATCTGCAAAAAGGGCGTCCGGCGCCGATCACGTGTGACGATGGAATTGCCGCGCAAAAAATCGCGCTGGCGGCCACGCGCTCACTGCACGAAGACCGCGTGATCAAGCTGTAGCGCGGAAGCGACTGCGGTCCTCACATCAGGTGCCGCCCTGATCTCCGCGCCAGCGTTGTTACGCGGAACGCGCGAACGCACGCTGGGTCTCGACGCACGCTCCCATCCGCGCATACGAACCCGACGCGTGATCGGGTTGGAGCAGCGCTGGCATGAGAAACATCGTGTGTATTGGTGCAACGGCCGGTGGTCTGGCCGCGCTCGAACAACTGCTTCGCCGCATTCCGTCGGACCTGCCTGCCGCAATTTTCATCGTCCGACACATTGGTTCTGACGGAAGCGGACTCTTGCCCGAGGTTCTCCAACCGGTCTCTGCGCTCCCGCTGGCCAATGCGGTGGATGGCGAGCCTATAGAAAACGGCCGCGTGTACCTCGCTCCGCCGAATCGCCACCTGGTGCTGGATCGAAAATCAGTGATGTTGGTGAGCGGTCCAAAGGAAAATTGGGCGCGGCCGGCGATCGATCCGCTTTTTCGTTCGGACGCGCAACATCATGGGTCACGGTCCATCGACATCGTATTAAGCGGAAAACTGGATGACGGCACGGCGGGACTATGGGCGTTGAAAGGCCGGGGCGGAATGACCGTGGTTCAAACCCCTGGAACGGCCGATTCTCCGGACATGCCCAATCATGCGGTGGCGGCGGTCGATGTTGACGTGGTCGCGGATGCGGAGGAGATCGGTACGCTGCTCCCTCGTTGGTGTCGCGAAACGACGGGCTATGCGGTGAGTGATCTGACTGAGCGAGTCGTCGAGTTAGAGAATGCCTACCTGGTGCATCGCGAAGGACCAGAATGCACTCAACGAAATTGGCTTCGGCGCGGGCATCGTTTGCCCCGATTGCGGCGGGCAGCTTTGGCAGATGCGATGGCGAGGAAGCCGCCGCAGCGACAGTCTCGGGGTCAGGTCATATTCCGGCGGGCCGACACCGTGACTGCCCGTGAGTTGCGCTCGATCCAAGGAGTGGGAGATCTACGTATGTTCAACGTGCATCGAAGTTGCTATACTGCATGGGTGAACGCGTTCGGCATAAACTTAGTTGGCAGGTGCAGCGAAGAACGCGCGTAAACCCATGGAGCCGCTCAACAATCCTGTTTACGTGGCGCTTTGTGCGTTGGCGCCGCCCGAGGATTGGGCCGCCGTGACCCGTGTAACCCAAACTCGTCTGAATCGGCTTCGCGTGCTGCTCCGGCTTCACCACACCGAGGCGGTCCACACGCTTGAGATGAAGCTGCGAGATGAGAAAAACGTGGAAGAGGTGTGGGCGGCGTTCAATCGCTGGTTCGCCGCGTTCACGTCGGTCGGCTTGGAGACTGGATCGGAAAGCACGTAATTCGCCCTTCCGCGAGCGCTGGCTCGTCCACGGCAGAAGAACAAGCGGAGGAGGGGATTGCAGCATGAGCGGCAATCGGGTATGCGATCTGCTCACGCGCCTCGCTCATGCCTTCTTCTCTCACGCTTGTCCTCGGCGCCGTGCCGTGGGAAATAAAACCGATCATCGCAGCTCTTTCGGGCGGCCGTGCCGATGAAATCGAAGGCTTTCCCTTCCACTCCGGTCGGTTGGGACGGCAGCGGATCATTACGGCGATCACCGGCGTCGGGAAGACAAACGCCGCCATGATTGCCACGCTTTTCATCGCGCGGTTCAAACCGACACGACTGATCTACACCGGCAGTGCCGCGCGGTTGAATCCGCTGCTTCGGACCGGTGATGTGATCATTGGTCGTCGGACCTTTCATCACGACGCGGGGAGTTCGCAAGAGAACGGCATGACCTACCGCAAAATCATCGGCCCGCGGGCCGGACAACCGACCCACTACCGGTTCAACGCCGATCCTGATCTGCTGGAAAACGCGGTCGCCGCCGCCGCCACGTACTCGGCGCGAACCGTGACGGCAAACGGCAGCACCTATCAACCTCAAGTACGTCGAGGCGATATTTGTTCGGGCGATGTGTTTGGGATGACCGCTGACAAGATCGCGGACATTCGGGAAAAGCTCGGGTGTGAACTGGTGGAGATGGAAGGCGCGGCGGTGGCACAGGTTTGCCTGGCTTTGGGGGTCCCGCATCTCGTCATTCGCAGCGGCAGCAATCTCGCGCAACCGAACCCCGGGGGACACTACAAGGCACTCGGCCAAATTGCCGCCCGCCAAGCTGCGTTCTTCACGATGCACCTGCTGCAGCAGCTGAAATGAAGCCCTTCGTCAAAGGGGACATCGACGGTTTCCTGGGGTTGGCCTTGGACAACGTTGTCCAAATTCTGATCATCATCGGCTTGTGCCAAGGCGTGTTGGGTTTCGATAACGCCTTGGTCTACGGTACGATTCTGCCAGGCGTGGCGGTGTCGTTCCTCGTCGGGAATCTGCTCTATGCGCGCGCGGCGATGAAACTGGCGCGGGAGACGGGACGAACGGACGTCTGCGCGTTACCCTACGGAATCAATACGCCTATCATGATCGCGTTTGTGTTCCTGATCATGCGTCCGGCCAAGGACGTGGCGATCGCCGCGGGTGCCGACGACCCCAACCGGATTGCCTGGCAGGCGGGTCTCGTGGCGTGCTTCGCGTGCGGGGTGATCGAACTCGCCGCGTCGGCCGTCGGCGAACGTATCCGACAACTCACGCCACGCGTTGCGATGATCGCCACGCTGGGCGGAATCGGGCTCTCGTTCCTGTCCCTGGGCTTTCTGCTCGAATCATTTTCGCGACCGCTCGTCGGGATCGTGACGCTCGGCGTCATGTTCGTGTTGTATTTCGGACGCGTGCGGTTTGGTCGTGGACTGCCGGGAATTGCTCTGGCGGTGGCAATCGGTACGGGGCTTTCGTGGCTGATTGGAATCGCGCCGGTGGGTACGAATCCGGGAGCGCACATCGGTTTGGCGCTACCTCATCCTGTTCTGCGCGACTTGTGGCAGGGACTGACTGGTCCGCAATGGCTGGGCAGTCTGTCGATTATCTTGCCCATGGGTCTGCTGGGCGGGCTGGCATCGTTGCAGAATTTGGAATCAGCGGAGGCGGCCGGCGACGCGTATCCGGTTCGGCCTGCCATGATCACCAACGGCCTCGGCACCATCGCAGCCGCGTGCTTTGGGTCAGCGTTTCCGATGTCGATCTATATCGGACATCCGGGCTGGAAGGCAATCGGAGCTCGTGCCGGGTATAGCACGTTGAACGGCGTTTTCGTCACGCTCCTGTGTCTCACGGGCACCGCCAGTCTGGCGGCATGGGCCATACCTGTCGATGCGGGGCTCGCGATTATCATCTGGGTCGGACTCGTGATCACGGTCCAAGCGTTCCAAGTGGTGCCGCCACGACATTTCATCGCGGTTGTCGTTGGGCTGTTGCCCGCGTTTGCCGCATGGGGAGCGCTCTTGAGCAAGAATGCACTGCGCGCCGTCGGATACGGCGCGGCGGGACGACCGGTCTTTTCGCCGGCCTTGCTGGAAATTTTCCGACGGGAGAAACTCTATCTCGAAGGCGCCTTTTCGCTGGAGCAGGGGTTCATTTATTGTGCGCTGATCTGGTCGGCTATGACTTATTACATCGTCGAGCGACAGTTTGCCCGCGCGTCCGCCTGGGGTCTGTTGGCGGCAGGATTGTCGCTCACAGGACTGATGCATGCGTGGAAGTTCACGACGAGCGATACGGTGATTTCGGTTCCGTTGCTCGACGCTGCGGTCGGCCGAAATGTTCCCGGGGGCTGGGCCGCACTTTTTCCCGCGTGGCCGTTTGCGGTTGGCTATCTCCTGTTCGCTTTACTCCTGCTCGCGGCCCACCGCTGGGCCCAGCCGACCTCCGACCATGATTGATCGCCAGCTCCCGTTCATTGATCTGCATCGGCATCTTGAAGGGTGTGTTCGCCTCGAAACGATGTTGGCTCTCGCGAGCGAGCATGGGCTGCGTCTGCCGGGCGATTCCGTCCACACCCTTCGGCCACACGTTCTAATTCCGGGGCCGCAGGCCGGTTTGGTGGAGTTCCTCAATCGGCTGCAATGGATGATCTATGTTTTGGCCGACGTAGCGGCGTGTCGCCGGATTGCGTATGAGGCGATTGAGGACGCCTCAATCGAGGGGCTCGACTATCTCGAGTTGCGTTTCAGTCCCGGGTTCATGGCGCGGCCGCATCACCTCGATCCCGCAGCGGTCGTGGCGGCGGTGATTGACGGGGCCCGCGCGGGAGAACGCGATTTTGGAGTGATGACGCGTCTGATTGGGATCATGAGCCGGACATTTGGTCCGGACGAATGCCGGATTGAATTGGAAGCGTTGCTCGCACATCGCAGCGAGATTCGCGCACTCGATTTGGCGGGGGACGAAGCGAGATGGCCGGGCGAATTGTTTCGCGATCATTTCCGTCGCGGCCGGGATGCGGGTTGGCAGATCACGGTTCATGCCGGCGAAGCGGGTGGGGCGACAAACGTTCGCTATGCCATCGAGCAACTGGGCGCGACGCGGATCGGACACGGCATCCGCGCCACGGAGGACGCCGCACTGCTGGAGCTGATCCGGGCGCGCGGCATCGGCCTCGAGATCAATCTCACGAGCAACCTACAGACGAATACCGTCCCGTCGCTAGCGACGCATCCGCTGGTCGCTTTTCTTCAGCAAGGCTTGCTGGCGACGATCAATACCGATGATCCCGTGATCAGTGGGATTGACCTGAAGTATGGATTCGATGTCGCGGCGCCGGCGGCCGGAATCACTCCAGAACTGGCCCGCGCTGCACAGGAAAACGCGATGCGCACGGCGTTCCTGTCGTCGTCGGAGCGTGCGGAGTTAAACCGTCGAGTCGTGGCCCGCGCCAATTCGGGATGAATGCTTCACTCGTAGTCAAGAACTGCGGACGGCTCGTCACGATGGACGCGAAGCGACGCATCCTGCGGGACGCGTGGCTCGTGGCGCGCGGTGGTTTCGTCGAGTCCGTGGGTGAGGGCGAGGCGCCCACCATTGCCGGCGCGCAGGTGGTCGATGCCCGGGGCGGAATGGTCCTGCCCGGACTCGTGAACACTCATCACCACATGTATCAGAATCTGGCCCGCGCCTATTCGCCCATTGCGAATCTGCCGCTGCTGCCGTGGTTGGCGGGTTTGACGCCATTGTGGCGAACATTCACGGCCGACGATCTTCACGCCGCGACTCTCGTCGCGATGGCCGAGCTGATGCTGACCGGATGTACCACCACCTCCGACCATCACTACATGTTTCCGAAAGGGACGACCGATTTGATCGATCGCCAGTTCGAAGCGGCCGCAACCCTGGGCATGCGTTTTCATGCCGCACGGGGCAGCATGGATACCGCTTCTGAAATGATTCCCAATTGGGCGGTGCAGCCGATTGATACCATCTTGACCGATTCCGAACGGCTCGCGTCACGGTATCACGACGCTCGGAAAGGCGCCATGACGCGACTCGTTCTCGCGCCGTGTGCGATGACGTCGGCCTCGGTCGATTTGTTTCGGGAAAGTGCCGCCATTGCGCGCGTGCGTGGCCTGCACCTGCATACCCATTGTGCGGAGACGGTGGCGGAAAACGATCTGGCGGCCGCACACTACGGCGAACGGCCGCTGCCGTTTCTCGAGAAGATCGGTTGGGCTGGCGAACGGGTTTGGTTCGCGCACGGGATTCATTTCAACGACGACGAAGTCGCGCATCTCGGCCGCCATCGAATGGGCGTGGCGCACTGCCCGTGTTCAAACATGCGGCTAGGTTCCGGCGTCTGTCGGGTCAATGACCTGCAGCGTGCAGGCGCCCATGTGGGCCTCGGCGTCGATGGCAGTGCGTCCAATGATTCCGGGCACATGCTCAACGAAGTTCGTCAGGCGTTGTTGCTGACGCGTGTGGCGCATGGCGCCGGGGCGATGACCGTCGACGGAGCGCTAACACTGGCGACACGGGGCGGCGCCGAGTGTCTCGGCCGCGACGATGATTTGGGATCCCTTGAACCGGGCAAATGTGCGGACGTCGCGATTTTTCCCGCCGACGATGTCTTCAGCTCCGGGGCCGAGAATCCGGTCGATGCGCTGGTCCTTTGTTTTCCACGACGCGTTGACACGCTGATCGTGAATGGCGTGGTGCGAGTGCGCGAAGGCCAGATCGCTGGCCTGGAGCTTCAGCCGTTACTCGAACGCCACGCGGCGATTGCGCGTCGGCTGGTAAATGCCGTTTGATGCCATCAGCCCTGCTGCAGGCCGAGAATGCGTAGTGCTCGTTGCCCCATTCAGTAGGTGATGCTTCACTGGCGTACCCCTTCACGATGAAAAACATCGCTCGCCTGTTTTCTGGGTTAGTTGCTCTCGCGGCTGCAAGTTTGCTTGCTTCCTATGCTCATCAACCGAGGACGGCGTCGAACGATGCCGTCCAACTCACGACGAGCCTGGCTCCGACCCTCGCTGACCGTGAGCGTGAACAACGAGACAACGACCGACAGTATCAGGATCGCGTGCTTAAAGAACTAAGCGCGTATAAACCGAGAAGCTGAACGGCCGAAAGGTGAGTCGAACGGGTCGCGGCGGACTAGAGCACTCCCGCTTCCCGGAAGCTGTAGAAACCGCGTCCAAGAGGATCGGCGCCCGCACGTCCGATGATCACGTGATCTATCAGATCAATGTCCACCGCCTTGGCTGCTTCGCGAAGCTGGCGCGTGAGATGGAGGTCGGCGGCGCTGGGGGCCGGATCTCCGCTCGGGTGGTTGTGCGCGCAAATGACTGCCGTCGCTGATGCGCGGATCGCTTCTCGAAAAACCTCTCGGGGATGTGCGAGCGCCGCTGTTGCGGTTCCTGAACTGACTTCGACCCGCTTGAGCAGACGGTTTTTCCGATTCAGGCAAAGCACCCAAAACTTTTCCACGTCGAGTCCTTGAGCGATCGGCTGCAAGTACGAGCCGACGAGATCAGCGCGATTGAGCAACGGAGTTTCGCCCGCGGGTTGAGTCGCGACGCGTCGCGCGATTTCCATTACGGTCACCAACTGCAGTGCCTTCACGTGACCGATCCCTTTGAGAGCGCGATATTCTGGTTCATGCCATGCAATCAATCCGGCTAGCGATCCCGCTTCGCTGATCAGCCGCGACGACAGCGTGAGTACGTCCTGTCCCTGGGTTCCGCTGCGCAACAGCATTGCCAGCAGTTCGGCGTCGCTCAACGCGGCTGCGCCTAAACGAAGCAGTCTTTCCTGCGGCCGGTCGCTGACGGCTGTTTCGCGTAACCGATTCGTCGTGGGGTAGTCCGGTTCAGTCGGCATTTCGTCCGTATGTTCAGCGGTCGCTCATCGGGCCAGAACATTGCGGTAAACCGGTTAAATCTACGTATTCTTGGTCTGTCCGAGCGACCCATGGTCAGAATTGGGGCCATGATTTATTTTGGACACGACGCGAGGCCTCACCCAACTTGCGCCAATGAAACCACTCCGCGTCGTAGTTTGGGGCGAGAACGTCCACGAACATAGGAATCCAAAGGTTGGCGGGATTTATCCCCGGGGAATGCACGAAGCGATCGCGGATGGCTTGAAGGCGTTTCTGCCGACGGCGGAAGTTTCAACGGCCACGTTACAGGAGCCACATCACGGATTGACGGAACGCCGGCTGGCCAACACGGACGTTCTCACCTGGTGGGGGCACATGGCGCACGACAAGGTGGACGACAAGGTGGTCGATCTTGTCCAAAAGCGCGTCCTCGAGGGCATGGGGCTGATCGTTCTTCACTCCGGTCATTACTCGAAAATCTTCCGACGATTAATGGGGACCACCTGCTCGCTGACTTGGCGCGAAGCGGACGAGCGCGAACGGTTGTGGGTATGCAATCCCGGTCATCCGATTGCCCGCGGTCTCGACCGTCAGTTCGAACTCCCAGCCGAGGAGATGTACGGGGAGCCCTTTGCCATCCCGGCCCCGGACGAGCAGGTGTTTATTTCCTGGTTCGAAGGCGGAGACGTGTTTCGCAGCGGCTGCTGCTGGCATCGCGGCAACGGGAAAATCTTCTACTTCCGGCCGGGCCACGAAACGTATCCGACGTATTTCAATCCCACGGTGCGTCGCGTGATCGCGAATGCCGTGGAGTGGGCCCAGCCGCAAGGCCAGTGGGTGGACTCGTGTCCCAACGCGAAGCACGCGTTCGAACCGATCAAACCCAAGCACTGAGTCAGGGACGCCCGGCCGATTGGCGGTCGGCGGACTTGGGCAGGTGGGCTCGACGTAGGTCAGCGCGCTTGCGCGCGCTCCGAAAAGTATTCGCGTGATCCGAGGACGATCCGGAAACGCACCACCAGCCGCGGAGCGCGCGCAAGCGCGCTGGCCTAGTGCGTCCATGAAACCATGAACTCAGAATGTGAAAGTCATTACCATGCCGGAGGCAGAGACCGGCATGCAGTCGAAGGCAACTGCGTCGCCGCAAGGCGGGGTGGAGAGCAGCTGGA
>JBDSSD010000091.1:0-9452 GCA_039928945.1 Opitutus sp.
GGGTCCCACCCGTTCCCATCCCGAACACGGCCGTTAAGCCCTCAGCCGCCAATGGTAGTAGGACGTTAGGTCCCGCGAGAGTAGGTTGTTGCCAGGTTATTACGGCCCGGCTTGTCGAAAGACAGGCCGGGCCTCTTCGTTTTTAGCCGGGCTTAACGCAGCGCGCTTCGCGCTTCGAGCTGACGTCGGTACAATTGGCTGTGTCCGCGTGCCGGAAAGTTTCCGAATCGGCACTTGAGCAGAAGCCAGTAGGCTTGACTGAGGGTTCGCACGAGTCTTGCTCAGAGACTTCGAGAGCTTGGAACGTGCGTTCCTCAAGAGCTCTGAAAATCTAACACACATGCTCCCAAAACGAATTCATCTACTGTTTGCTGTGGTAACGGCGGCTGCGTTATTACTGCTTCCATCTGTCCGTGCACAGGTCGTCACGTCTGGCCTAACCGGCTTGGTACGGGATACTACCGGCAAACCAATCGGAAATGCTTCCATCACTGCAGTACACGTTCCTACCAACACCACTTTCAAGACTACCACGTCTTCTTCCGGGCAATACAACCTGCGCAGCCTGCAGGTCGGTGGTCCCTATACTGTCACCGCCACCGCGGATGGCTATCATGACGGGACCATTACTGGCGTTGAAACGCAACTTGGCCAAGACGTGGATGCCAATATTACGATTGGAAGTGATGTGGTGGAGCTGGAAAAACTAGTCGTAACGGAGGATCGCAATAGCCTCGACTCCACCGCAGCAGGCTCGAGCACTTTATTGACGGCGGCGCGTTTGGCGGCAAAGCCAACCACTCAACGTTCTTTGGCCGATCTCGTCAGTGCAACCCCCGGAATCACCTTGAGGGCAGTCTCTGGCGACCGCGAAGAGGCGATGATCACGGCTGTGGGACAGAACAACCGATTCAACTCAGTTATGATTGATGGCAACCGGATCAACGATCAATTCGGCTTGAACGCCACAGGTCTCGCCTCGTTCTTCAATCCCCTTTCACTCGATACGATCGATCAGCTCTCGATTCAAATTTCCCCCTATGATACGCGATATAGCGGGTTCACCGGGGCTAGTATCAACGCGGTCACAAAGAGCGGAACCAACGTTTTCAAAGGCAGTGCGTATTACATCTGGAGTGGCGACCATCTCGCGGGGCTTCAGTTCCAAGGGCAAGACGAGCGAAAGTTTGTCCAAACTGGTGTTAAATCCGTCCCGAAACTCGAGCGTACGACCCGCGGACTTACATTCGGTGGGCCTATTTGGAAAAACCATGTCTTTTTCTTCCTGAATTGGGAAAAATTCGACCGTATCAGTCCGCCCACGCCGTCTGGCTTGGCGAGCGTAGCCCCTGTGGACCTGGCGGCGATCAATGCGAGGGTCGCTGCGATAACCAAAGTCAATTTCGGTTCGCTCGGCGGCACCTCGAGCGTAAAGGCAGCGGATGAGAAAAAACTGCTCAAGGTTGATTGGAATATCACCAACGAACAAAGGCTATCGCTCCGCTATTCTTCCACTGACGGCGAGATTCCACAGTTTGGCGATTTCTCTACCACCGCCAAGGGTAGCGGACTCAATAATAACAGTGCGCTCGGCAACCTTCTCGGCGGCGCCGTGACCGCGTTCGACTCGCATTTCTATTCGCAACTACGCAAAGAGAAGAGTTTGTCCGCGCAACTCTTCAGCACGTGGACCTCTGATCTCAAAACGGAGTTGAAGTGGTCGCGTGTTAAACAGGATCAGTATACTCCAACCAACTCGATCGCTCCTCAGATCGACATCTACAATGTGAACGGCGTGAGTCAGGCCGGCGTCCCTGTTTCTTCGGGCGTCGTCGAGCTTGGAACGGAGCGCTTCCGTCACGGCAATCAGTTAAATGTCGATACAAAGAATTATAGTGCGATCGCTGAGTACAGTCGTGGAAACTACACCTTCAGCGGTGGATTTGATATGGAAAATAATGAGTACGCGAATCTGTTCCGACAGTTCTCGTATGGCGTTTTCAACTACGCTTCGGTCGCCGATTTCGTCGCGGACACTCCCCGATTCTTTCAAAGAAACTTCACGGATTTAGCTCTCAAAGGAGGATACTCAGAAGCAAGCCAATACACCCAGACTGGCGCGTTCGCTCAGGTAAAAGTGGACTATACCTCCCGACTGAAATTTCAGTTCGGTGTCAGGTACGATTGGTCGTCGAGCGACAGCAAACCGGTATTCAACCCGCAGTTCCTGGCAGATACCGGAATGCGTAACGACGGGACTGTGGATGGCGCCCGAGATGTATCGCCTCGAGCTGGATTCAATTGGGCTCTGGACGAGGCGCGTAACACGCAGGTTCGGGGCGGCGTCGGCTACTTTGTGGGCCGAGCGCCGTGGGTGTTCTGGTCGAACTCATATGGTAACACGGGCCTCGGCACGTACACCGTCACCACGTTGCCCACCGGCGGCCTGAACGGATATTTAGCGAACAACTTCGATCCAGCGAGTCCTTACGGAACGGGCACGCAGACTGGCTTCTCGCGTTCTGAAATTGATTTGGCCGACAATCGGATGCATATGCCTTCACTATGGCGGATGAATCTCGCGGTAGATCAGAAGCTCTCGTTCCTGAGCTCTGTATTGAGCGTCGAGGTCATCCACTCCACCAACGATAATTCGTTGTACGTGGTGAATGACAACCTGAAGGTGAAAGGTTATGCCGCCGACGGTCGGGTCTACTATGCAAGCACGGGCGCTACTGGCACAACATTTGGTCCGGCCAATCTCGCCAATGCTAAATTCGCCAACTATACAAACATCTATCACCTGAAGAACATCAAAGCAGGCGAGTCTACATACGCTACAGTGTCGTGGGACCGTGCGATGAAGGATCATTGGGCATTCGACGTGGCGTACACACGAGGAAAGGCCAGGGATGCTCAGTCGAACAATGCCACGACGGCACCTGGCATGTGGCAGCGAAACATGGTTTTTAACCAAGACGCTGGCGAAGTCGGACGTTCCGATTTCGAAGTCAAGGATCGACTCCAGGTTGGCATCGCTCGAGAGATCGAGCTCGTGAAGAGGTTCAAGACGACCACCTCTCTGTATTACGAAGGCAGGAGCGGAAATCCCTATTCGTTCGCGTACAGTACCGACTTCAATCAGGACGGACAGGCGGCCAACGATCTTATCGCGGTTCCGAGCGATGTTAACGACTCGCGTTTCGACTTCTCTGCATTGTCGACGACGCAGCGCGATGCGATGTTTGCTTTCATTCAAGGCAGTGGTCTTTCGAAATACGGCGGGGGATATGCTCCTAAAAATGCGTTCTATCAACCTTGGGTGAATCGTTTGGATTTGAGCCTAAAGCAGAGCATTCCCTTGCACGCGAAGACAACGAAGCTCGACCTGATTCTGGACTTCACAAACTTCGGCAGCTTCCTTTCCCGGAGCTTGTTCAACTATGTTGAGCGCGCGCCCACTGGGCCTGCGCAAGACTTGTTCGAACGTCGGTTGGTTGGAAATGCACAGATCGATAATGCAACAGGCAAAATCAAGCCGACGACTTGGGCTCCGGCCGACTTCTTGGTCGACGACACGATGTCTCGCTGGCGTATCCAGCTGACGGCTCGCCTCTCGTTTTAAGTGTTCGATTCTAGCTGAACAGCCATTGGACGTGGCTGCCTTCGGGCAGCCACGTTTTTTGTCTGCGTTTTCTTGCATCACCGGCTCACTACGTCGTTGCCATTCTGCCTTCGTAACGAGTCGGCCAATACGTTGATGGCCTGAGCCGTTGTCGGAATCGCATGCTCGGATCACAACCTCATAACCAGTTGCCGGCCATGTTCGTATCCGTCCCGTCACGTCGGCGAGCGCTTTCAGTTCCCGCCCCCTTCCTCAAATGAGCGATAATCGGCCAGCAGATCTTGCGATCGCTGATGGCAGAAGCTCTCAAGACGTGCTGGGCTGGTGGGCAAGCCATAATTACCCAGATTTTTACTGGTCCGCGGCACAAACCTGTTGACGGCTTGTTTTGCGGAATCAATAGGTTGTGGTCGCCGCACGTCAGGACCACATCCTGTAGTGGTCAACAACCCGTCAATAAGTTTTAGCAAGTTTAGTTCGCTCACCCGGTCTGTGCGTCAAAGAACCGGCTCCGTCCTCCCCCCAATCCTCTCTTCCGTCCGTCCTCATGCACAAAAGTTTTCTCGTCGGTGGTAAGACATTCCTGCTCGATCAAGCGAAAGCGGAAGCCGCGTTCGCCGCGAAGAAGGTGATCAATGGTCGGCAGACCATGTGCTTCAATTTACTGCCGCTCAAATATCAGTGGGCCTACGATCTGTATCGAAAGATGAAGGCGAATCATTGGGAGCCGGAGGACATCCCGATGGGCAAGGACATCGAGCAGTGGCGGGATGAAAAGGCGGTTTCGGACGTCGAGCGCTGGATCATTCGGATGGGAATCGGATATTTCTCAGCGGCGGAAGGCATCGTGGGTGACAACATCCAGCACGTTGTACGCGAGCTGGTGACTGCTCCTGAACTCAAGCTGGTGCTCGGTCGGCATGCCCATGAGGAAAACATCCATGCTGATTCGCTCCTCTACATGATCGCCTCATTGGGCATCAACCCGCACGAATGCGAGGCGATGTTCGAAGACGTCCCGACGATCGTTCGCAAGAATGAGTTCGTGACGAACGTCTCAAAGACGCTTCGTCGGGATATCGATCTGACGCTCCCAGAGAACAAGAAGCTGCTGGCAAAGAATATTTTTGTGTTCGGCCAATGTATGGAAGGAACCCAGTTCTACGGTCTTTTCGGCATGGTATTGTCGCTTTACCGGCAGAATAAGTTTCCCGGAATTGGCCAGATGTTCCGCTACACGCTCCGCGATGAGTCGAACCACATTGAGGTTTTCCGAAACCTTTTCATGGATTTGATTGAAGAGAATCGGGAGATTTGGACCCTCGAATTCAAGGAAGAACTCCGTGCATTGATGCGAGAAGCGATCGCCCTGGAGAAGGAGTTTATCCGCGATTGTTTGCCAGTTAATGCTGTCGGTCTGTCGATCGACGAGTTCCTGACCTACATTGATTTCATTGCCGATCGTCGGTTAGAAGGTTGCGGACTGGCACCACTCACCGTGGGCATCAAAAACCCGTTGCCGTGGCTGGCCGAGATGATGGACATCAAGAAGGAGCAGAACTTCTTTGAGGGCCGGGTCACCGAATATCAAAAGGCATCCTCCCTCAATGTTGCGGCGGATGACGAACTCTAACGGTTTCCGCTGCTGACCGCGACGCCAGGACGGCCGCTTCTCCAGTCGAGCGCTGCGCCTCACGTTTTCTCCTGGAGTTCCGCACCTAGCTATTTCTTACCTCACGCCCCTATCAGCCGTTAACCCGCGTCTTCATCCGTTCCCCTTTAGAACGGATGCTTGCTTTCGCTAATTTCCGTCGAGGCCGAAGCACCTCGATTTTGATTATTTCACTTTCACGTCCTGGCCCTTTTCACCGCACCTGTCATGAGCAATCCCACCCTCGCCCACGATCTTGCCCTCAAGCGAACCGTACACACGCCCCTCGATCAGAAACCGCATTATGCCTGGCGAGATGTCCTCGCGTCTGAGTCGATTTTCATTCCACCGGTAATCCTGCTGTGTCCGCACGGCGAGGAGCGCTTTGATATCGCTGAGGTCGCGGATACTTTGGGCAAAGCCCTCACAAATGTTTGTCTGGCGCGTGGCGAGAAAGACATTTTCAACGATGCCAATCGGGAATGGGTCGCGCGTATTTGCCGGGAAGTTACGGCAAACTTGAGTAGCCTTGCACGGGCGTCGACGCCTCTCCGGCTCTCCCTAAATGCCCTCTACGAGTTGATCGAGAAGACGCTCGTCGACAATAATGCTTACTTCGTGGCGAAGAGCCTTCTTCTGAATCGCGCCCGAAAGATTTCCGTCAACCGAGAGGCGGCAGCTCAATCCACTCTCCGGGTGATTCGCCGCAACAATAAGGTCGTCCCTTGGAGTGATCAGAAAGTTGAAATAGCGGTCCGCAAGACTTTCCTGTCGCTCCAACGTGACTCCGCTCCTGCAGTCGCGATCACAAAGGCCGTCACTGAACGCGTCCATTTTTCGAAGCAGTCATTTGTTCATATCGAAGAGATTCAGGACATGGTCCAAGAGGAGTTGATGAAGGCCGGCCATTTCAAGGTCGCCGAGGCGTATATCCTGTTTCGCGCTGATCGCGCCAACGCCCGTTCTACCGGCGCGGATGATGCGCTGAACGTGGAGGCGCCCGCGTTTGCGGCTCCACGTGATTCTGGTGCCCAAGCGTCACTCATCGTTCTAAAACATGCAGACGGAACCAATACGTTTTGGGACGGTGCGGATCTCCGCAAGCGCATCGAATTTGCCCGAATCGGTCTCGATCTCTGTCTGTCAAACGACGAAATCGAGGCTGAGTTGCGTCGGTCCGTCTATGATCAAATTTCACAGAAGGATCTTGATGCCACGATCATCCTTAATTCGAAGACCCTGATCGAACGGGATGCCGATTTCGCAAAGTTTGCCGGTCGGATTCAGCTGACTTACCTCTACGAGGAGATTTTGGGCTGGAACATCGAACGCGATGGAATCGGCGCGCTGAAATCGGCCCATCAGCGGGCCTTCAGAAAATATTTGGAGCATGGAGTCGCCATCAAGCGATTGAATCCGCGGCTGCTCGACTTCGACCTGAACCGCCTCGCGGCGGTTTTGGACCCGTCTTCGGATCTCGAATTCGACTTCCTCGGCATTCAGACGATGTATGATCGGTATCTAATTATCGACAAGACGCGGAAGCCGTCCCGGCGCATTGAGACGCCGCAGTTCTTCTGGATGCGCGTGTCGATGGGTTTGATGCTCGACGAACCGGTCGATCGCGAAGGCAAAGTCGCCGCGCTGTACGAGCTCTACAAATCGCGTCGTTTTTGTTCCAGCACGCCCACGCTGTTCAACTCGGGCACTCTCCACTCACAACTCTCCTCCTGCTACTTGTACTACATCGATGATTCCATCGAGGGGATCATGATCCGTGGCATTGCGGAAAACGCATTCCTGTCGAAATGGGCGGGTGGATTAGGCGGATCCTGGACCGCCGTGCGCGGGACGGGAGCGTATATCGGCGGCACGAACGGCGAATCGCAAGGCGTCATCCCATTCCTCAAGCTGCACAACGACCAGTTGGTTGCGGTGAATCAGGGTGGAAAACGCAAAGGATCAGGCTGCGCTTACTTGGAAACCTGGCATAACGATATCTTCGAGTTCCTCGAGTTGAGGAAGAACACGGGAGATGACCGGCGCCGTACCCACGATATGAACACGGCGAACTGGATTCCCGATCTGTTCATGAAGCGCATGGAAGCCCGGCAATCGTGGACTCTGTTCCGGTCCAACGAGGTGAAGGACCTCCATGATCTTTATGGGAAGAAATTCGAGGAGGCGTATGTTCGATACGAGAAACTTGCTGAACAAGGTAAGATTCACGGAGTAAAAGTAGAGGCGCTCGAGCTTTGGAAAAAGATGCTCTCGATGCTATTCGAGACGGGCCATCCCTGGATCACGTTCAAGGATCCATGCAACGTGCGTTCGCCGCAGG
Source organism: Opitutus sp. (assembly GCA_039928945.1). Lineage (GTDB taxonomy): Bacteria > Verrucomicrobiota > Verrucomicrobiia > Opitutales > Opitutaceae > Opitutus. The sequence goes on from JBDSSD010000091.1 coordinate 7,618, forward strand.
ATCATGTGGGCATTATTCATTCCTCGAATCTTTGCACCGAGATCACGCTGAACACGTCGAACGACGAGACCGCGGTTTGCAACCTGGGCTCCGTCATTTTGGAGACGCACCTTCTTCCGAACGGTGAGCTGGATCATAAGAAGCTTCGCGAGACGATCAGGACCGCGGTACGGGCCCTAGATAACGTCATCGATATCAATTTTTATCCGACGAAGGCGGCGGAGACTTCAAATCGGCGGCATCGTCCGATCGGTTTGGGCGTAATGGGTCTTGCCCATGCGCTCTACCTTCGGGGGCATGCCTTCGCCTCGACTCAGGCGGTTGAGTTCAATGACGAGGCGATGGAAGCGATCGCGTTTTATGCTTACGAGGCGTCGTCGGATATCGCGGCTGAGCGTGGTACTTATTCCTCCTACAAAGGATCGAAGTGGGATAGGGGCCTCCTGCCGCAAGACACGCTCGATCTCCTGGAGCAGGAGCGCGGTCAGCCCATCGAAGTTCCGCGTGGTGGAAAAATGGATTGGACGCCACTTCGCGAAAAAATCGCCAAGCAGGGCATGCGTAACAGCAACGTTCTCGCGATCGCCCCAACGGCAACGATCTCGAACATCACGGGAACGTCTCCGTGCATCGAGCCCACGTACAAAAACCTTTTCGTGAAATCTAATCTTTCAGGAGAGTTTATCGTCCTGAATCCATTTCTGGTCAAAGATCTCAAAGCTCGCGGTCTCTGGAACCAGGAGATGATCGATAATCTCAAGTACTTCGATGGAGAGTTGAAGGACATCGCGTCGATCCCGGCCGATTTGAAGATCAAATATCTGACCGCCTTCGATATCGATTTCAAATGGATCACTGATGCCGCGGCCCGTCGGCAAAAGTGGATCGACCAAGCCCAATCGGTTAATCTTTGGATCAAAACGCCTGATCTAAAAACATTGAGTCATATGTATCGCTCGGCCTGGCATGTCGGACTGAAGACGACCTATTACCTGCGTAGCCTCGGTGCTTCGAACATCGAAAAGGCCACGGTCGCCGTGAAGAAGGAAGTCAGAGGCGCGGTCAAGGAAGGCCAGGACGGCGGCCAAAATAGCGGTGATGCCGGTGGCTCACATGGCGCGGTCCTTTTAACCGGTTTGGGCGATACAACTCCGCCCGTGACCGAGAAGAAGGTTTACACGGCCGCGGAGAAGACCGCGTGTAGTATCGAAGCTATGCGCAACGGCGAAGCCTGCGAAGCCTGCCAATAGGAACTCCCACGAAGGCCCGACCCACGTCGGGCCTTTTTACTTATAGCATCTAATTCGTTCACTCGACCACCTTGCATCTTAACCTAATCGGTCTGCGGCTGTGCCTTCAGTGCCGATGACCGCTACTTTGATCACTGCGTTGTTAGGCGCCGCCTTAGTGCTGCTGCTGATGTTTCGCTCGGTCGGGAACGCGTCTGACGGGTACGAGGACAGCACCGGGTTTCACTTCGGGAAAATCGATACTGCCTTGCCGACCCAAGTGCGGCGAAGGTGGAAACGGAAATTGAAAAGAACGAGGTAGTTTGCCTCCAGATGTCTGGATGGCCGTCAGGTCGATACCTCGAGGACAATCTTACCGATATGCTGACTGCTCTCCATCAGTCGGTGAGCCTCTGCGGCGTCAGCCAGAGCGAATGATCGGAACACGTTTGCGCTGAATCTACGGCTGGCGAGAGACGGCCAGACGCTGGTCTCTATATCAGCGGCCAATGCGGCCTTGAACTGCCCGTCGCGGCTGCGGAGCGTGCTGCCGGTGATGGTCAATCGACGGCGCATTATCTCCGGGATCATGATCTCAGCCCGGGA
>JBDSSD010000092.1:0-5711 GCA_039928945.1 Opitutus sp.
GGTTTCCGCGCCAAACTCCAGACGCGCGGCGAGGGCAAGTGGGCGATGTCCACCGGCGACAACGCCAAGTTCGGCCTTAACACCGCGGAAATCCTCTTCGCCTGCGAGAAACTCAAGGCCGCCAAGCTCGCGGCCTGCCTCAAGCTCGTTCACTTCCACATCGGCTCCCAGGTCCCGAACATCATCACGATCAAGAACGCCGTCATTGAGGCGACGCGCTTCTACTGTCAGCTTTCACGGATGGGCTTCCCCATGGGCTACCTCGATGTGGGCGGCGGACTCGGCATCGACTACGATGGTTCGCGAACGAACTTTGAGAGTTCGATGAACTACTCGATGGAAGAGTACGCTCGAGACGTCGTCTTCAACATCCGTGAGATCTGCACCTCGTCTGACGTGCCGGTTCCGGACATCGTCAGCGAATCCGGCCGCGCCATTGTCGCGCCCCACTCTCTTTTGGTCGTGGAGGTCTTCGAGCGCATCAACAAACGCGAATCACTCGGACAGCAGCATCAGCCGAAGGAAAAACACAAGGTCGTCACGGACTTGGAAGTGATGCTGAAAAACAAGGGCAAGCTCGGCCGGCTTGAGCGGTTTCACGATGCCATCCAGAAAAAAGAGGAGGCGTTCGCCCTCTTCAACCTCGGTTATCTTGACCTTGAGAATCGCGCGGCTGCCGAATCGCTCTTCTGGCAAATCTGCGAGCAAATCGCCAAGGAGGGCCGGGATTCCGGGTATCAACCGGAGGAGCTCCACGACCTGAATACACTGCTCGCTGACCAGTACGTCTGTAATTTTTCCGTATTTCAGTCGCTGCTCGATCATTGGGCGCTCAAACAACTGTTCCCCATCGCGCCGCTCCATCGGTTAAATGAGAAACCGTCGGTGAACGCCATCCTCGTGGACATCACCTGCGACTCCGATGGCAAGATCTCGTCGTTCATCGACCTGCAGGACGTGAACGACTACATCACGCTCCACCCACTGAACAACAAACCGTACTACCTCGGCATCTTCCTGACGGGAGCGTACCAGGATATCATGGGTGACCTCCACAATCTGTTCGGACGCGTCAACGAGGTGCACGTTTTCCTCGAAGAGGACGAACCGAACGGGTTCTACATCGAAGAGGCCCTCAGCGGCAGTCGAATTGCCGACGTGATCGAAGGCGTTCAGTACCAGCAGGAGGATCTGTGTCGCAAAATGAAGGCGCAGATCGATGCCGCAACTCGCAAGGACATGGTGAAACCGCGTGAAGGCGTCCGACTGCTTGAGCTCTACGAGAGTCAGATGCTCAACAAGACTTACTTGAACATCGAACCGAAGGCCGGTCGCAAGAAGCGCGACCGGTAACCGCCAGCAGCGCCGGACGGTTCCTCAGTGCGGACCGATCACCGTCGATCGAGCGGAGTCATCTCGCGGCCAAGTGCGAAGCGACTCGCGTCGTCGTAGTTGGAACGACAGGACGCTACGACGGCGGGTCCACTTGCTCACGTCCTTGCAGCAGCAGATGTAACATCGGTTTGAAAAAGGTTGGGCCAAGTCGGGCTGTGCAAAATTTTTGCGCACTTGGCACATGAGTTGCCTATACCAAGCATGACCGATCCGCGCCGGAATGCCGGCATTGAACCAGCCGGCCTCGCCCGCAACCTCCCGGTCAACCGTTACGCGAGCATCGTGAAAAATGCGGTGGAAGGAATCTTTCAGTCCACGCCAGATGGACAGTATTTCTTCGTGAACCCAGCCCTGGCGCGTTTGTACGGCTACAGTTCGCCGGTCGAACTGCTGCAAAGCGTGACCGACATCTCGCAAAGCGTGTACGTCGATCCTTCGGTTCGTGTTCGCTTCAAGCAACTGATGGCCGACCACGGCGAAGTGCGCGGCCTTGAATATCAGGTTCGCAGAAAAGACGGTGAGATCATCTGGATCTCTGAACATGCTCGCGCCGTAACGGAGGACGACGGCTCGGTGCTCTACTACGAGGGGTTCATTCAAGACATCACTCAGCGCAAACGCACGGAAGCTGAACTCCGCGCCGCCAAGGAAGCGGCGGAAGCGGCCAACATCGCAAAGGGTCAGTTTCTCGCCGTCATGAGCCATGAAATCCGCACCCCGATGAACGGAGTGATCGGCATGGCCTCCCTGCTTGACGACACCCCGCTGACGGCCGAGCAAAAAGACTTTGTCGCCACCATCCGCCAGAGCGGCGACGCGCTCCTCACCATCATCAACGAAATACTCGACTTCTCGAAAATCGAATCGGGTCGACTCGAACTCGAAACAGAGGCGTTCATACTTCGCGATTGTCTGGAGGGTGCACTCAATCTGCTCGCGCCGAGTGCCGCCGCGAAAGGGCTGACCCTCACTCATCGCGTCGACTCCGCCGTTCCGACGATGGTGAGCGGTGACGAGAGTCGACTTCGACAGGTCCTCGTGAACCTCATCGGAAACGCGGTTAAGTTCACGGGGAAAGGCACGGTCACGGTAACCGTCGATCGCGCCGTCACCGAAGCGTCGGTACAGTCGTTGAACCGTCAGGAAATTTCGCCGAAAGGCTCAGCGCCACTTCGTTTGCTCTTCGCGATCCAAGATACGGGCATCGGCATTGCACCCGAAGGGATCGGTCGGCTTTTCGAACCCTTCACCCAAGTCGACGCGTCCACCACACGTAGGTATGGCGGCACGGGCCTGGGTTTGGCCGTCAGCAAGCGCCTCGTGAACCTGATGCACGGCGACTTGACCGTTGAAAGCGTACTTGGCGTCGGGTCGATCTTCCGGTTCTCGGTCGTAGTCCTCTGCCCAACGAATCCCCGACTCCCCGTGGTTCCGCTTGGACCGATTACCGGCGCGAGCGTCGGATTAAAATCGTCCGTGGCGCTTGCGCCGACTATCGCGCCCGCCGCGATGACCCGCCCGCATCGCATCCTCCTGGCTGAAGACAACATCGTTAACCAAAAAGTTGCCCGGCGCATGTTGGAGCAGCGCGGGTATCGCGTGAACACCGTTGTGAATGGCCGGCAGGTGCTCGAAGCCGTCGCCACCCTCCCCTACGAAATTATTTTGCTGGATCTGCAGATGCCCGAGATGGACGGATTGGAGGCCGCGCGATGCCTGCGCAATCGGAACGACGACGAGCATACCCGTCCTTGGATCATTGCGGTCACGGCCAACGCCATGCCGGGGGATCGAGCGCTTTGCCTCGCCGCCGGCATGGACGATTACATCACGAAACCCATCAAGCCGTCCGAACTCGCCGCGGCTTTGGAACGTGCGCGTCCCGGCGTTTCCCCGTAGTTACCACCCGATGGAGGGCGCGTCACGAGATTACCGATACAACCCACGCGTCCGACCAAGGCACTGGCTCGCAATCAGACCAGACGCGCTTGCACGATTTTGCTAACCGCGCCGAAGTCGATCAATCCAGCGTCCGGCCGTTTCTTCAACGCCCCGATCACCTTGCCCATCTCCTTCTTGGTCACCGCGCTTGTTTCTTGAATCGCTGCCGTGACGGCGGCTTCAAGCGCCGCGGCATCCAATCCCTTGGGCAGGTATTTTTCGAGCACGCGGATTTCAGTCTCGTTCGCCGTGATGAGATCCGTTCGGCCTCCCTTCGCGAACTCAAGATTCGCGTCCGCCAGATTCTTTACTGCTTTCCTCAGCGTCGCCGTGGTCAGCGCGTCATCGATCGGTTTACTGGAATCCATCGCCGAACGCTGAATGGCCGCATCCGCGGTGCGGAGTGCAAGTGCCGTCGCCGCGTCCCGCGATTTCATCGCGGCAATGATGTCCGCCCGGAGTGTTTCGTAGATCGTCGCCATATCGGGCGAGCGTGGACACTCTGCCGCGCGTGTCCAGCGGACACGTTACGGTCGGCACGTTCGCTCGAACGAGCGTCGCGCCCCGGCCAAAATCTCCTTCGCGGCGCGCGCCCCACTCGCCAGTGCGCCATGAACAGTGCCAAGCTCCAGTGGATCAGCCGTGGCCTCGCCGGCGAAAAAAAGCACATCATCGATCGGCCTCGCCAACGCTTTTGGTACGTCCTCATTCCCTGCCTTCGAAAAACTGTACGCTCCCCGCGTCAACGGATCGGCCGTCCAGTCATGCGTCTGCTGATCGACCACCAGTCGGTCCAGGCTCGGTTCCGCACAGTCCAATAGCCTGGCCAAGGTGCGCTTCGCTTCCCGGAAGATCCGCGATCGCGACTGACCCGCCAGCTTCCGCACCGCCGGCCCACCCGTCCATCCCACGATGATCGGCGCCGGTGCTTCCGACCACCACACGGGAAAAAACTTCTCCTTCGAATGCAGGAAACCGAACGCCCGGCCTGAACGCGCGCGTAATTCCTTTGGCATTACGCCGCGTTGCCAGACGTCCGCCCTCAGCCGGAAGATGACCCGCAACGCTTCACCCGTTTCCACTGCAGCCCAAACGCGTTCCTTGTCCTTCAGTGGCGGATCAAATCGAATGGCACCCTTCGCTCCTGCCGGTGCACGCAACACTCCTAGCGGAACCGTGACGAGCAACACCTTGGCGCGCCATTGGGATCGACCCGCCACCACCGTAACGCCATCTTGGCGCCACTCTACGCGATGGGCGACTTGACCCAACCGTACTTCAACTCGATCGCGTGGTAGCGCGTCGGCCAGATACGCGATGAATCGTCCATAACCGCCGTTCAAGCGCGACTGCTCTTCCTCCTCCTTCGTGGCTTCAAACAAGGTATGGGCGCTCATCTCTTCGGTGGGCGCTCCCTGAAAACCCCGCACGAACGTTTCCGCCAGTTCACGATCCGGACTGGAAACAGTCGCTCCCGGTCCGTTGAGCCAATCCGCAAAGGAACCCCGAAACCGCGGGCCGATGCGCTTCATGACGGCGTCGATCTTTTCCCAGGTTCCGGGCATTTGCCGGCGGGTACCGTTTTCGACCCACCAATGCTGTTCCGGCACAGGCGAAATCCCAATCGCCGCGTCTTGCACCCGTGTTTTCATCAGCGGGTTTCCGCCGTGCACGAATTCGGCGCCCAACTCGATCGGTTCAGGCCATCCTTTCAATGCCTGGGTCCAGACCCGGCCGCCCAAGCGGGTGCGTCCCTCCAGCAGTAAAACCCTCCGCCCGGCCTCACCGAGTTTCCGTGCTGCCTCCAATCCGGCCACACCGCCTCCGAGAACGATCACGTCGTGAAGCCGGTCAGCCATGGCAGGAATTCGGTCTACGGAATCCAACGGCGAACGTGAACCCTCGCGCACGCCTCATCTTGCCCCCCACCGCAGGCGGGAGAACCGTCGATCGGCCCGGACTCGTCAGCGTCACCTCGAAAGCGACGGACTGTCCGTGGGATCAGCGGATTCCTCGATGCCCGACGAGGAAATTTCACCGAGCAAATAATTGCAGCGTTCCTGACAGTGGCGGCAGGTCTCCGCACAAATTCGGCAATGATCATGCATCGACGCATGGGTCTCACATTCATCCGCACATAGCTGGCACGCGAGGATGCACGCGTGAAGTTGTGCATGAAGCAGCTCGTTGGGAGTTTCCGTTTGACGTACCAGCAATCGAGCTGTCGCGCCACAAACGTCAGCACAATCCAAGTCCGTCCGGATACACCGGCGCAGTCTCGTCACATGCTCCCCTTCGTCCAAACACGCGTCCGCACATGAGGTGCAGATTTGCACGCAGAGGGAGAGGGCACTGAGGACATCAGTGTAGTGATT
>JBDSSD010000093.1:0-9220 GCA_039928945.1 Opitutus sp.
TGTTGGGACTTTGGGTCACGCGCGGTGAGAACAATGTTTTCACGCAGATTGGATTGATGGTGCTCATCGGGTTGGCGGCGAAGAATGCGATTCTGATCGTCGAGTTTGCGCTCAAGCGCCGGGAGGAAGGTGCCAGCATCACCGACGCTGCGCTCGATGCCGCACGTCTACGGTTGCGGCCGATCCTCATGACATCGATTGCGTTCATCGCCGGCGTTTTCCCATTGGTCGTCAGCGCGGGCGCCGGCGCAGAGATGCGTCGCGCCATGGGTGTGGCGGTCTTTGCCGGTATGATCGGCGTCACGATCTTCGGACTTTTCCTCACGCCGGTCTTCTACGTGGTGCTGGAAAAACTCGGGGTCCGCAAACCGGCTCCGGTCGTGGCACTCGCAACGCCTCAGTCCGCGTAATCCCTCATGCATCGGCTTTATCAATACTCCTTCGCCATGAAATCAGCTTACTTGCTTTTGATCCTCTCCAGCGCGGCGTTTGGTGCGCTGCCGGCCGTTGGTCCGAACTACACCCGCCCCTCCGCTTCCGTGCCCTCTCAGTTCCGTGATGCGGAGCAAGCCGTTGCCTGGAAAACCGCCGAGCCGGCAGATGCATTCGCCCGCGGAGAATGGTGGCAGCTCTTCGCTGACCCAGCGTTGAACGAGCTGGAGACGCGGGCGCTGTCGGCAAACCAGGACCTCCGAGGTGCCGCTGCCCGCGTGGAGCAAGCGCGAGCAGCCGCTGGCATTGTTCGCGGCAGCTATAGGCCGCAGGTCGCCGTCGGCGCGGGCGTGACCCGGGAGCGAACCTCGCGTACGACCACCAACGTTGCGCCGACGTCGCTCACCACGACCTACAGCGCGCCCTTGGACGCGAGTTGGGAGTTGGATTTGTTCGGTCGTGTTCGACGATTGAGCGAGAGTGCACGCGCGGAAGCGGAGGCGTCTGCGGCGGCATTCGAGTCGGTTCGCCTCGCGCTCACCGCCGACGTGGCGAACAATTATTTTTCGCTGCGGGCGCTGGATCTTGAACGCGCCAGTGTGTCGAGTGGGATCGAACTGCGCCGCCGTGCGCTCAATCTCATTACGTCGCGGCGCACGAGTGGCACAGCGACCGATTTCGATGTTGCTCGGGCTGAAACGGAACTCGCTTCGACCGAGGCGGAGATCGCGGGGTTGGACAATGACCGGGCTGCTTTACAGAATGCGCTGGCGGTCCTCGTTGGGGAGGCCGCCTCTAGTTTCGCCGTTCCAGCTGCGGCGGATTCCGCCCGTACGTTCGCATCCGTTCCGGCAATTCCCTCCGGACTACCAGCCACGCTGCTCGAACGGCGTCCGGACATTGCTGCGGCTGAGCGGGCGCTTGCCGCGGCGAATGCTAGAATCGGCGTAGCCAAAGCGGCGTTCTTTCCGTCCATCTCGTTGACCGGGAGCGCCGGATTCGTCAGCGGAGATATCGACCGGCTGACGCACGCTGACTCACGCGTGTGGTCGATTGGTCCGACACTGTACCTGCCGATCTTCCAAGGCGGACGGAATCGGGCGAACCTTGCTCGGAGCCGTGCTGCGTACGATGAGGCCGTCGCCGTGTACCGGCAGCAGGTGCTGCTGGCGTTCCGCGATGTGCAGGATGCGTTGACCTCGACGCGACTGCTCAATGATCAGGCCGCGGCACAGGACCGCGCACTCCTGGCAGCGCGGCGCGCCGGATCGCTGGCACAGACCCGTTTCGATGCGGGCTACGTTAACCTCCTCGAAGTGTTGGATGCGCAACGCACGGTACTGACCGCGGAACGCGCGGCCGCTCGACTCGCCGGTCAGCGTCTCACCACGAGTGTCGCTTTGATCAAGTCCCTCGGCGGCGGGTGGCATGCGCCCAAAGCTGGGGTGCGTCTCGCGCAGCAATGACCCGGCGCATTTTCCTCAACGAACCTCTTCTTTCGTCGTCATGATCACATTAATTATCGTCTTAACCGGACTGGTGCTCGTCACGGTCTGGGATAGCTCGGCCCAAGACTCGTCGTAGAAACCAGCAGCTCGATCTGTTCTGGTCGCTGGCGTCAGTCGCTGAATTGAGTTTAGTCGGCGACACCCATTCACATCTCTCGATGGTTGCGTGCTGCAAGGCATGCGACCGCCATCGTCTGTTTTCCTGTCGAATCCATGCCACATCTGTTCGATCCGTTCACGATCAAGTCGATCACGCTCCGCAATCGCGTCGGTGTTTCACCGATGTGCCAGTACTCATCGAAGGACGGAGTCGCGAACGACTGGCATATGGTGCATCTCGGCTCGCGTGCGCTTGGCGGGGCTGGCCTCGTCATCGTCGAAGCCACCGCCGTTTCGCCGGCGGGGCGTATCACTCCCGGCGATGCAGGCATTTGGGGTGACCAGCACATTGAGCCGCTCGCGCGGATCAATCGTTTCATGAAACTGCACGGTGCGGTCCCGGGTATTCAGATTGCGCATGCCGGACGCAAAGCGAGTGCGGCGGTGCCTTGGGAAGGTGGCAATCACTTGGACGACAAGGAAGGTGGTTGGACGCCCGTCGCGCCGAGCGCCATCGCGTTTGGCGACGGCCTGGACAAGATCCCGCACGCGCTCACAGTGGAGGAAATTGCGGAGGTGCAGCACAACTTTGTCGAAGCGACGCGACGTTCGGCGGTGGCGGGATACGAGTGGCTGGAGCTGCATTCGGCCCATGGCTACCTCAGCCATGAGTTTCTGTCGCCGATCAGCAACACCCGCACGGACCAGTACGGCGGAAGTTTTGAGAATCGGACGCGCTTTCTGCTGGAGACGGTGAAAGCAACGCGGGCGGTGTGGCCGGATCATTTGCCGTTCACAGTGCGGCTTTCCTGCAGCGATTGGGTCGACGGAGGATGGGATATTGAGCAGTCGATCGAGCTCGCGAAGCTCCTCAAGGGAGCGGGAGTCGATCTGGTGGATTGCAGTTCCGGCGGCAGCGTGGCGAAAGCGAAGATTCCGGTGGGCCCGGGCTATCAAGTGCCGTTTGCCGAGCGGATTCGCCGAGAAGCGGGAATTGCGACGGCGGCGGTTGGCATGATTACGGAAGCAAAGCAGTCGGACGACATCATTCGCGACGGCCAGGCGGATCTTGTTTTGCTTGCGCGTGAATTGCTGCGGGATCCTTACTGGCCGGCACATGCCGCACGAGCATTGGGCCATAAGGACATCGTTCCGCCACCACCGCAGTACGCGCGCGCCTGGTGATCGCGTGTGATTAAGCCATGACGCCGATCATTCCGGTCACGCTCGTCGAGGCGCTGCAGTGGCGCTACGCCACGCAGAAGTTCGATGTCACGAAAATCATCGACGCTGAGACGTGGACGGCTCTGGAGCATGCGCTCGTGCTGTCGCCCTCGTCGATTGGGCTCCAGCCTTGGAAATTTTTTGTCGTGACGGATCCGGCGGTGAAGGCGCGGTTGCGTCCGGCGGCGTGGAATCAAGCGCAGGTGACCGACTGTTCGCACTTCGTCGTTTTCGTCGTCCGCAAGAATCTGGGTGCGGAGCATGTTGACCGCCATCTTGAGCGCATGGTCGAAGTGCGCGGGGTTGAGCGTGACACGCTGAAACGGTTCGGCGAGATGGCCATTAAGAATCTTGAGACAGCGCGGGTGGAAGGACGGCTGGATACGTGGCAAACGCATCAAGTCTACATCGCTCTCGGCTCTTTCATCGCTTCGGCGGCCGTGCTGGGCGTCGATACCTGCGCGATGGAAGGATTTGAACCGGCGAAATTCGACGACGTTTTGGGCCTCACCGGTTCCGAGTACGCCACCGTGGTAGCGTGCGCAGCGGGCTATCGCGCTGCGGACGATCCGCGGGCTCTGCATAAGAAAGTCCGGTTCAAGACCGATGACGTGATTGTTCGGGTCTGAACGAAAACCGCTCCGTCACAGCTCCGTTGCAGTATTGAGGTCGGTTGCGCGGACGTACGCCATCACGCAAAAACAAGGCCGCGCTCGTTCGCAGTAACTTCTCGCCATTTCCCGGGCGGCAAATCGTCCAGCGCGAACTTGCCGATTCGAGCGCGCACCAATCGCAAGGTGGGATGTCCGATGGCCGCGGTCATGCGACGAACCTGGCGATTCTTGCCTTCGGTCAACTCGAGTGAAAGCCAGCAATCCGGTACATTCTTGCGGAAGCGAATGTCGGGCACGCGCGGCGGCAAAGCAGGCGCTGCTTCCAGAAGGCGCACCTTACACGGCAGGGTTTTGAAGTCCCGGAGCTCCAGACCTGCACGCAGTCGTTGTAGTTCGCCGGTCGAAGGGACCCGCTCGACCTGCGCCCAGTATTCGCGGACGTGCGCGTGCTTCGGATCAAGGAGATGGGAGTTGAGTCCTGGTTCGTCGGTGAACAAGAGAAGTCCTTCTGAATCCGCGTCGAGTCGACCCAGCGCATACACGCGCGGCGGCAGCTGAAAATCCGCGAGCGTGCGCCAGCGCGAACCCGGCTCAGGGGTGAACTGCGAGAGCACACCGTAGGGTTTGTGAAACGCCAGCAGCACCTTGCCAGTGACACGCACGCGTTGATCGGCTGACAAGGGCAAAGACCACGGTAGTTGCAGACGGGCTCTTCCTCCGTCACCTGTTCTTTCATGCGCGCTGTTCAAGTCACGGCTGTCGATCAACTCATGATTGCTGACGTACCGGCGCCGGTACCGGTGGCGGGCGAAGTTGTTGTCGCGATCAAAACGGCGGCACTGAACCACCGCGACGTCTGGATCAAGCTCGGTCAGTACGCCGGATTAAAGTACCCGTGCTTCCCCGGTTCTGACGGAGCGGGGATCGTGACGTCTGTGGGGGAGGGTGTCGACGCGTCGTGGATCGGGCGCGAGGTGATCATCAATCCAAGTTTCGGCTGGGGCGCGAACGAACGGGCACAAGGCTCGAACTTCACGATTCTCGGTCTACCTCGGGCCGGGACCTTCGCCGAGCAAGTGGCGGTGCCGGCGGAACAGTTGGCGATCAAGCCGGCGACACTCTCCTGGGAGGAGGCGGCGGCCATCCCTCTCGCGGGGCTCACCGCTTGGCGGGCACTGGTTTCGCGCGCAGAACTCCACGCGGGTGAACGCGTGCTCGTGACGGGAATTGGCGGTGGCGTAGCGCTGTTCGCACTGCAATTCGCCATCGCCCACGGCGCGGAAGTGTGGGTCACCTCGAGTTCCGACGAAAAAATCGCACGAGCCACGGCTTTGGGCGCAAAAGGTGGCGGCAAGTATACGGAGAGCGGTTGGGCGAAAAAGCTGGCGGAAGCTGCCGGCGGTTTCGATGTGATCGTCGATAGCGCGGGTGGCGAAGGATTCGGCTCGTTGCTTGAGCTCGCCGCCCCGGGAGGGCGCATCGTGTTTTTCGGCGCAACACGGGGTAATCCGCCTGAGCTGGCGATGCGGAAGATCTTTTGGCGTCAACTGTCACTGCTCGGTACGACGATGGGTTCCCCGAATGATTGGTGGGCCATGACGAACTACCTCACGCACCATCGCTTGCGGCCGGTCATCAGCGACATTTTGCCGCTCGAACGTGCGAGCGAAGCCTTCGCGCTGATGCAGCAAGGTGGCCAGTTCGGTAAAATCGTTCTGCGGGTGAGCTAGCCGTTCGCTTGTCCAGCGGTGAGGCTCCATGACTGACCGCGGCGCCAATGTCGGATTCAGGCTTGGCGTTGGCAGCTCGGGATGAAAAAACCTGCGTTCACTTTGTATGAAAGAGAATCCTAACGCCTTCGTTTGCATCATGGCTGGTGGTAGCGGTGAGCGCTTTTGGCCGATGAGCCGGCAACGGACGCCGAAGCATCTGCTGAAGCTTTTCGGAGATCGAACGCTGCTGGAAGATACGGTGCGACGTTTCGAAGGAGTCGTTCCGCTCACGAATATTTTCGTTCTGACCAATGCCGCCCAGCTTGAGTCAAGTCGAGCTGCGCTGCCGTTTCTTCGTCCGGAGCAGATCGTCGCGGAGCCCGCGAAGCGCGACACTGCGCCGGCGGCGGCGCTGGCCACTGGGTTGGTCCGCGCACGCAATCCAAACGCTGTGATGGCACTGCTTCCAGCAGACGCGTTGATCAAGAATCATGCCCGGCTCGCGGAACAGATGTCCGCCGCACTGGCTCGCGCGGCGACGACGACGGCGCTGCTGACGTTTGCGATCAAGCCCAGCTACGCGTCGCCTGGTTTCGGATACCTGGAGATGGGCGAGGACGTTTCGCGCGCTCCGGCCGCCGGCATCATTCGTCGGGTAAAGCGGTTTGTGGAAAAGCCCGATCTGGCGACCGCCGAGCGGTATGTGGCCAGCGGCGACTATGCGTGGAACGCCGGAATGTTTATCTGGAAGGTCGACGCCTTCCTGCAGGAGGTGGACCAACATGCGCCGGAACTCGCGCGGTTTGTACGGGAGTTTCCCGCGGGCGATCCAACGGCCTATCTCGCGGATAAATTCTCCACGCTGCCGAAAATCTCGGTGGACTACGCCATCATGGAAAAGGCGAAGGACGTTGAGACCGTTCTCGCGGAATACGATTGGGACGACGTCGGAATGTGGACGTCGTTGCCTGCGCACTTGCCGAAGGACGCGGCGAACAACGCCCACCGCGGTTCGATGATCGGAGTGAATGCCCGGAACAACATCGCGATCAGCAATGGCCGGGTCATTGCGCTGGTCGGGGTCAATGATCTCGTGGTCGTCGAGACGGCCGATGCCGTGCTCGTCTGTCATCGGGATGCCGTCCAGGACATCAAGAAGCTGATCCCCGTGCTGCCGAAAGAATTGCTCTAGGTCCGAGGAGATCGGGGATTTTGGTTCGGGGAGTGGCGGAAGTTCGTCTGGCGGCACGCTGCGCAGCCGCCCACACGGTCATATTAATCAGGGTGAGGCGGATAAATTCTGCTTCCCCGGCTGCCAGCGACGCCTATAGCTCTCTACTCCTCTACTCATGACGCTCCAAACTCTTCTTCTTGCCAAAGCAGCCAATCAGGCCCGCGGACTCGCGATTGATGCGGTTCATGCGTGCTCCTCGGGACACTTGGGGCTGCCGCTCGGAGCCGCCGAAATCGGAGCGGTGCTTTACGGCCACGCGCTGGTTCACAATCCGGAGCGTCCGCGTTGGATCAACCGTGACCGTTTCATCCTCTCTGCGGGCCACGGCAGTATGTTCCTGTACAGCTGGCTGAACTTGAGCGGTTACGATGTGCCGACGGAGCAGCTGGCGAAGTTTCGCTCACTTCACAGTGTCACCCCAGGCCATCCCGAGTTTCACGAAACCCCCGGGGTTGAGGCCACGACGGGACCGCTCGGTCAAGGCGTAGGCAACGCAGTTGGAATGGCGCTCGCGGGCCAAATGGCAGCGGCACGGTTCAATACCGCCGAACATCCGATCTTCGACTACCACGTCGTGTGTCTCGCCGGTGACGGCTGCATGCAGGAAGGCGTGGCGATGGAAGCGGTGGAGTTCGCCGGTCACCAGAAGCTGGATAACCTTATTCTCATCTATGATGCGAACGACGTGACGCTCGATGCGATGGCCGCAAAGACGCAGAGCGAAAACACGGCGGGCCGTTTCAAGGCGATCGGGTGGGACGTGCAGACGGTCGACGGGCATGACATGCCGGCGTTCCTCAAAGCATTTAATCGCGCGAAGAAAACAAAAAGCGGAAAGCCTCAGCTGATTGTTGCTCGAACGGAGATTGGCCGCGGCATTCCTGAGGTGGCTGGGACCGCGAAAGGACACGGCGAGGGAGGAGCTAAATTTGCCGAGTCGGCGCGCGCAGGACTCGGACTTCCGGCGGATCAGCACTTCTTCGTGAGTGAAGATGTCCGTGGCTATTTTGCCGGTCACAAACAGCGCCTCATTCGTTCGTGCAACAAATGGCACCGGACGTTCAAGGCCTGGCGCGAAGCGAACCCGGAAAAGGCTGCCTTGCTGGATTCGGTGCACACCGCGCCCGTGGCCTCTCAGCTCTTGGAAAAAATTTCGCTCTTCCCGGCGGATGCAAAGCTGGCGACGCGCGCGGCTGGTCGGGATGTCTTGCAGCCCATCGCGGCGGCCCTGCCGCTCCTGATTGGAGGCAGCGCGGATCTTTACGGTTCCACGTTGAACTACATCGCAGCGGACAAAGATTTCGATGCGAGCAATCGCGGGGGGCGAAATATTCGTTTCGGAATCCGCGAGCATGGAATGGCGGCGATCGCGAACGGCGTGGCCTATGACGGGTTGTTTCGGCCGAGCATCGCGACGTTTCTGGTCTTTGCGGACTACTCGCGTCCTTCAATGCGGTTGGCCGCACTTTCGAAGCTGCCGGTCATCTATATCTACACGCATGACTCGGTCGGAGTAGGCGAGGATGGACCCACCCACCAACCGGTTGAAACGATCTCCGGTTTGCGCGTGATTCCGAACTTCGACGTGATTCGTCCAGCGGATCCGGAGGAAACGGCGGGGGCCTTTGCGGCGGCGCTGGAGCGCACCGACGGGCCCACGCTACTCGCCTTGTCACGGCAGACGTTGCCGCAACTGAACGAGGTTGACGCCCAAGTCCGGCGCAATGGCGTATCGAAAGGTGGATACGTCGCGATCCGGGAGACGGCGCCGTTGACGCACATCCTGCTCTCGAGCGGGAGTGAGTTGCAGCTGGCGATAGGCGCGGCGAAAACTCTCGGTGCCGGCGTCAGAGTCGTTTCGATGCCTTCGTTCTCTCGATTTGATCGTCAGGACGCTGATTATCGCGAGAGCGTGTTGCCTGCGGCATGTCGCAAGCGCGTCGCGGTGGAAGCAGGCGTGAGCGGACTGTGGTACAAGTACGTCGGACTCGACGGTAAGGTGGTCGCAATCGATCGCTTTGGATTGAGCGCTCCTGCTCCCGTGATCTTCAAGGAACTCGGCATCACGGCGGAGGCTGTTGTCGCGGCGGCTCAGTCGTTGTAACGCAAAATCCCGCACTCGGCCGTCCGACAAATCGCTATGCTCAGTGCGTTCTGAGCACGGGGCGATCGGTGCGCTATCTTCGCGCGTCGGGCGGGGAATGTTTCGAAATCTAACAATTGCGGGAATACGCGCTTGATTTTGTGATTAGCTGCCTAACTATCAGGCACCTTATCTTTTCTCTACGACCTCTGCCATGCCGTTCTTGTTGATCAAAAATCTGCCGCGCTACGAGTGCCTGATTGAGGCGGCGAAGCTATTTCCTGATCTGGATCCGTCTGCATGTGAGGTTTTTC
>JBDSSD010000094.1:0-24221 GCA_039928945.1 Opitutus sp.
GGTGTTTCAAAATAGAGGCAGGCACCGCGCCGCTGCGCTGCGCAGTGTCGGCCAGGGACGAACCCGAACTCGACGGACGGGCCTCAATCGATGAATCGCTTGGTGAGATTTTCGTACGCGTCGATCCTTCGATCGCGCAGAAACGGCCAGTGCGTTCGGGTGACATCCACTTTGCCCAACTCGATCGGGACAATGAGAATTTCCTCTTTGTCCAGACTCCCCTTCGCCAGAATCTGCCCGCTCGTACCCGCGACGAAACTCTGACCCCAAAACTCAATGCCCGGTCCGCCGACATCCTTGAGGATCTCGGTGCCAATTCGGTTCACGGCGGCGACGTAGCAACCATTGGCGACCGCGTGGCTGCGCTGAATCGTTTCCCACGCGCCGTGTTGGTTTTCTCCATACTCTGCTTTCTCGCCGGGATGCCAACCGATCGCAGTCGGGTAAAATAAAATCTCGGCTCCCTGCATCGCGGTCAGCCGAGCGCCCTCAGGATACCATTGATCCCAGCACACCAGCACTCCGATCTTGCCGAACTTGGTTTCCCAAGCGCGGAAACCCGTATCGCCGGGCGTGAAATAGAACTTCTCGTAGTACAGCGGATCATCCGGAATGTGCATCTTCCGGTAAATGCCGAGCAGCTTGCCGTCGGCGTCGATGATGACGGCGGTGTTGTGGTAAAGACCGCTCGCGCGGCGCTCGAACAACGAGCCGATGATCACCACGCCGTACTTCTTCGCGATCTTCTGGAATGCTTCCGTGCTGGGTCCGGGAATCGACTCGGCGAGCTTGAAATGGTCGTGGTCCTCGCTCTGGCAGAAGTACTGGGAGCGAAATAACTCCTGCGTACAAATGATGTTCGCACCCTGCTTCGCCGCCTGCTCCGCGAGCGAAAGGGTCTTCTTTAGATTCTCCGCTGGACTCGCCGAGCACGCGTGCTGGAGGAGGCCGAGCTTGATTATTTTGGCGCGCGTCGGCGGTTCACTGTACGCCGCACCACCAGGGAGTTTAGTCCGACCTTTTTTCATGGATCAATACACTACCTTGTTCAGCGGATATTCAACTATCCCTTCCGCGCCGAGTTCCTTCAATTGAGGAATGATCTCACGCGCGACGCTCTCGTCGATGATGGTTTCGAGCGCCACCCAGTCCGCATTGCTGAGCTGTGAAATCGTGGGATTCCGTAGGGCCGGAAGCGCTTTGACCACGGCATCCAGTGAGCCTCGTGGCAGATTCATCTTCAGCCCGACCTTGCTCTCTGCTTCCAATGCGCCGCGCAGGAGCAGTGCAATCGTTTCGATCTTTTTCCGTTTCGCCGGGTTGGCCCAGCTCGCCTTGTTGGCGATCAGCTTGGTGTTGGTCTCAAGCAGCGTATCGACAATCCGGAGCTTGTTCGCTCGCAGCGAATTTCCGGTCTCCGTGATGTCCACGATGGCATCCACTAGATCCGGAACCTTCACTTCGGTTGCGCCCCAGGAGAACTCGATCTCGATCGGAATCCCCTTTTTTTCGAAATAGCGTTTCACGGTACCGACGAGTTCGGTCGCTACGCGCTTGCCCGCGAGGTCCTCTGCCCGCTGCACCGACGACGACTCGGGTACACACAACACCCAACGGGATTTTTGCACGGACGCGCGGCTGTAGATGAGATCGCAGACCTCGACCACGTCGGATCCATTTTCTTGAATCCAGTCGAACCCGGTCAGACCGCAATCGAAGAAGCCGTGTTCGACATAACGACTCACCTCCTGTGCGCGCACGAAGCGGCCGTCGAGCTCGGCGTCATCGATCGATGGCTTATACGAGCGCGAGCTTGTGGTGATTTTCCAACCTGCTTTGGCAAACAGGTTTTTTGTCGACTCTTCGAGACTGCCTTTCGGCAGTCCGAGCATCAAAAGCGGGGTGCGGGAGGACACGCGGCCACGCTCACAGGGCCGTTTCTGCCTTCAAGCGAATTCGGTTCTCTCGTCCGGTCCCGGCAATTGCCGGCTATTCTCTTTTGACAAATGCTCCAGCAAATCTACATAGGCGCATGATCGCCCGGCGGTCTCCCACATGCGCGCTGAACCCAAACCGTTAGTTGTTGTTGTCGAAGATGAGATGGAACTTGCGAATTTGATCGCTGTTCACCTCGAACGGGCGGGCATGCAGACCCAGATTTGCAACCGTACCGCCCACGCGTTCCGCTTCCTGAAGCAGAACTTCGCCAACCTGCTGCTGCTGGACATCACCCTTCCCGACGGAAGCGGATTTTCCCTCGTCGAGGAGCTTCGGGCGGCTGACATCTCCATTCCGATCATCTTTCTGACCGGCGAGATCACCGAGAATACCAAGGTCAAGGGTCTGGAGATGGGCGGCGATGACTACATCACGAAGCCGTTCAGCTACCCGGAGCTGGTGGCGCGGATTCGCGCCGTGTTGCGCCGGGCTGAATCCAAGGCCGACCTCAATCTCACGAAGAACGTGCGTGTCGGTGATCAGCCCTTTGATTTCTGCGGTGCCAAAATCATTCCGGATCGACTGGAAATTGGCTTCCCGGACGGCGCGTTGCTCAAGTTGGGCCGCAAAGAACTCGGTATTCTGGCCTATCTGAACGCAAACCAAGGCTCGGTGATCACCCGCAAAGCGCTGATTCACGCGGTCTGGGGCATTCACGCCGATGTTCGCAGTCGTTCGCTCGACCAGTACGTTGTGAAGGTGCGCGAGCTGTTCAAAGAGCACGGCCTCGATCTATCGACGTTCCGCACCGTCCACGGCATCGGCTACATTTTCGATCCTGCCGGCGTGTCAAAAGAGGGTCGCGAGTAGTCCGATCGAACGGTTCTGCGTTTCGATAAAGTAGAGGCGGGTCTTCGACCCGCCTTTTTTGTGTTACGACGCGAACCTATGGGCACCCACCGGTAGGGCGAACCCTCCGGGTGAACCGGGCTCGATGACGGCTCGGCGGGGACGCCTCGCCCTACCTTTAGCCTCCATCGCCCTAACTTTCGCCTTCATTGCTCTCCTTTGTCCAACGCCGCTCGACCTTAAAACAACTCCCCTTGGGTCGCCTTCGGCG
Source organism: Opitutus sp. (assembly GCA_039928945.1). GTDB lineage: Bacteria > Verrucomicrobiota > Verrucomicrobiia > Opitutales > Opitutaceae > Opitutus. The sequence continues at coordinate 3,059 of JBDSSD010000094.1, forward strand.
CTCGCACGACCGCTGGTGCAGCTGGACTAACCTGGTTCACAGGCTGCGGCGCTGCTCCGCCATACCGCTTCCGAGCCTCCGCCAGGCTCGAGCGCATCCCCAGCTCCTCCAACAAGGCGAAGAGCTCGTCCGGGTGCGGCTGCACGGGCGGTACTGAAATGGTGGGCAGCGATAAATTCAGCGTGGTGAGTTTCAGGTTGCGTCGGAGCTTGTCGGCCTCCGCGCAAATCGGCGCCTGAAACCGCTCAGGCTTCAACTTCGTACAATTCGCGAGGACGTTCTCCAGATTGCCAAACTCGTTGAGCCACTTGGATGCGGTCTTCGGGCCCACTCCAGCCAGGCCCGGAATGTTATCCGAGGTATCACCAACCAGCGCGAGGTAGTCCGGGATCAACGCGGGCGGTACGCCGAATTTTTCCTTTACGCCTGCAGCATCGCGCATCCGCCAACCGATCTTCGGGTTGGCCGAGGGTGGCGGCAGCATCAGCTTGATCTGGTCGTTGACGATCTGGGCGAAATCTTTGTCGGAACTCACGATGAGCACCTCATGGCCGTCTTTCGCCAGCGCGACCGCCTGAGCGGCCAGCAGATCATCGCTTTCAACGCCGTCCTGTTCCACTCCCACGCAACCCATCGCCTTCGTCAACGACCGGACGTACGGCAGCTGGCGAGCCAGGCTGTCCGGCATTTCTTCGCGTTGCGCTTTGTATTCCGGGTGCAACGCGAGCCGATCCTGCGGCCCACCGAGGTCGAAAAACACGACGCACGCGTCCGGCTTCGTTTCATCCGACAGCATCCAGAGCGACTTCACCCAGCCATGCAGGGCATTGGTCGGAAAACCGTCGGCACGCGTCAGCTCCGGAATCGCGTGAAAACACCGGTAAGCGAGATTGTAGCCGTCAACGAGCAGCCATTTTGACATCCGCGTAGGAAGAAGCGAAACAGCTCCGAGGGTAAACGACTTTTCTGGCGAATTTTCACGCCTCGCCGCGTCGGCTACCGGCGAGATCTCGGCCGCACCTCCGTGCTGGCGGGAGTCACGATCGTCGGGTTTTGATAGATCGAACTCGCTGGCACATTGCGCAAGCCCTGACGCTTGGGTGATCCACCCGGGCTGACGAGATTGGCCGTCACAAAAATCAACAGATTACGCTTTTGTGAGCTCTCGCCTTTCGAGCGAAACAATCGCCCCAGCCCGGGAATGTCGCCCAAAATGGGGACCTTGTCGTTGACCTTCTTCACTTCCTCCCGCGTCAGTCCGCCCATGACCAGGGTGGCTCCGTCCCAAATCGTTACCTTGGTCGAGATATCGCGTACGGAAAAAATGGGCTGATAAAATCCCGACGGAACCGTCACAGTCGTGCTGCCGGAGATCGCGATGCTTGGACCTCCGAACTCAACGAAGCCATCGAACTCCGTTACCTTCGGGTTGAGATCAAGACTGATGCTATAGTCGTCCTCTTCCACGGTGGGTATCACCTTTAGCTCCACGCCCACATTGCGCGCCGTAAACTCTTGCGGCGTTCCGGCCGTGATCGCCACACCCGCCGATCCTCCTCCGCTTGCGCTGCCCGTTCCCACCTGGCTCTGAGTCTGACCGAAACTTTGCGGATAGCGCATTTCCTGGGCGACCGTGATATTCGCCGGATTTCCTGAGAGGACCGTCACGCGCGGTGCACTGAGCAAATCGGTCCCCTGTCGCTGCGCCAACGCCCTGACTACGGCGTTCACGTCGAACTCGCCCACGATCCCGGTGATCGACGCGAAGGCCCCGGCACCCGCCGCCAGATTCGCGGCGCCGGGCAACTGCGGTGCATTGTTCTGAATCGGGAGCGTTTCCAGCGTCGAGTTTCCCGTGGTCAGGACATTTCCGGTTTCATCGACGGCCTGCGACACGGCGCCGATGAGCGCCGGCCGGACGATGCTGCCTTGTGGACTGCTGGATGAGTTGCTGAACACTCCAGCAAGCGATCTCACGCTGCTTTGGTACGTGGCGGCCGCACCGCTGTGCTGCGAGGCCTTGCGATTGATGCTCCAATTCACCCCGAGTTCTTCCAGCGCACCTTCCTGCACCTCCATGAACTTTGCCTCAATCTCCACCTGCCGAACTTCGTTGTATCGCGTGAGGATATTGCGAATACGCTCCAGGTTCCGGGCGGTCTGAGTTACGATCAGCGCAGAGCCATCATACGCCAGATTTGCGCCCGGCACCGTGTCGAAGTTCACCCCTGCCTGCTGCAGGAACCCTTTCATGACCTGACCCTCACGCGCCGAGCTTGTGCTGGCGGTGGAATCGGTCCGGTTATCTCGCGGATTCCCGGCCACATCATTTTTCCCGGCCGGTGGGCCCGTCGGCGCCTGTCCCACCAGTCGCGCGGCCGTCGCTCGCGTGATCGGAAAAAACGCGGTGTCCAGTGTCACCGTCTCAGCACCGGGTCGTATCACCACGGCATCGGCTTCGATCTCGTAATGATAGCCGATTGATTCGGTGACAAAATCGAGCACTCGTTTCACCGATGCATTCCTGAGCGTCAGGGTAATCGTCGGCGTCTTGTTGGCCGAATCGAGCAGCACCAAATTGATCCCGCGAGGTTCATTGCCGGTGGTGTCAAACTCTTGAGCCACCGCAGTCAGCGCCGCGACCACTTGCCCGATCTCGGCGCGGGTGAAGCTGACATTAGGCAGCACAATCTGATCGATCTTTCGGGCGATGGCGGACGTTTCTAGTTTCACGACGGTCTCGGCGCCCCGCTCCGCCAGCAAGCCCGGACGCTGCCAGCTGGTGGTGACTTCCTCCAGAAGCTGCGCGCGCGTCTTCTCGCGGTTAATCTCGCCTGCTCGCGTTGTATCCGCCGCGATGCGTCGTAAAAACTCCTTCGCTTTGCTGTTCTCAGGATCGGCCATTTCTATCCGGCGAAACGTTTCGCGCGCCGCCTCTGAATCGCCCGCGAGGTATTGACTCCGGCCTTTCTCGATCGCGGCGCTCACCGCCTGAGTTTCATCCTGAGCGTAAGTACCAAGGGCGGGCTCGCTCGAGGAATCCTGCACCACCGCGGAGGTTCCGCGCTCGCCGCCCGCGTTTTCCAGGGCCAAGGTGGTCAGGGGGATTGACAGTGCGAGTGCCAGCAGTCGCAACGAGCCGAAATGCCCGCAATAGAAATTAGCGGCGTTCTTCATGGTGGGTCGATTGGTCCGCTGCAGCCCAGTCACCGGCTGGAATACCAGCAGCAACGACCGTCCGGTGTTGCTCGGCGCCGGATTCGCTCAGTCGCCAGGCGACGGTGATACTCGGCGGAGTTAACTGAACCGTTTCCGCCGCATAAGAAATTCCGTTCGCGACGAAGACGTCTCCTTCGACAGCGTTCTGCCTTATCAAATCGTCGGGCCCAGCTGCGATGAGAGCCGAAAGTTTCGGCGCGTAATGTCGCTCCTTGGACGTGAGTGGCGTTACTTCTCCGGTGATGACGTTCTTCACTCTCGCCGTCGCGATCACCTGATGCGTCGTCATGCTGTCCGGCAGGGCGATCGGTGTCGGAACGGTTGCAAACGTCTCAATGAAAAGGTTCATCGAGGGAATCGACTGCCCGGCGCGGCCGATCACAGTTTCACCCGTTGTGCTGTTCTCGAAGACCCCGACCGCTTCTGGACCCGTCCCCACGAACCCGATCAACTGGAGCGGGAACAACGAGCGGTTCACCGACAGCAGTCGGAAGTCGACGGCGTCCGTCGGCGCAGGAGCAGGTTCATTCGGCAGAGAGAGCGTCGGAGGCGTGACCGTGAAGCGCTTTGAACTCGGGTCATAGTAAATTTCTGGCGGCGTGAACAGGTCATAGGTCCATGCGCGATCGTTTGGCTGAGGCACCGGAGGCCGCCACGAGCCGAAGGGCGACTCGCGTACGGTTCTGGCCGCCGGAACGTAAGGCGCGGTGTCACTTCGGATCGCGCGCGACACCACACGCTGACGTTCCGTGGCGAGACCGGGCACCCAAAAACGCCCGATCGATCCGAGCACCAAACACGCCGCGAAACCGAGGCCAATCAATTCAACATGACGGTGCATTTTCACAGCTCGCGACCCGCGGAATCCAGGAGATGTATCACTTCAATCGTGACAGCAAAGCGCGACAGCGACTTCGCCACCAGGGGAGCACGCAGGTCGCTTTCAGTTGGCGCAGCCGCTTTGCCGCGCTCGGTGGCTACTGGTTCGATCTCCACCGCGCGAACCACGAGAGGCAGCTCGAACCGGGCGAGCCGGTTCAACAGCGTGCGGAGGGTGACGGTCTCGCCAACAAATGAGATCCTTAGCGCGGAGCAATCAACGGCAGAGGTTCGGCTCGACAGTTGCCGATCCCATTCGAATGTGTCCGCGAGCGATCCACTTTCGGTGGTTTCGCGTCCAGCAACCGTCTTGGGGTCGCCCACCGCTCGTTCCCGCTGCACGCCGATCAACGCGTACGGTCGGACATCGAAGAGCGCCCCCAGCAAATATTCCGTCGCATACCGCTCACAAAACACGGTGGACAACACATCTGCTTCCGGCCCGTTATGTTCGTAAGCCGCAAACCCGAACCGCTCGTCCGGACGGAGGCGTACACCGCGAAGCGCGGCTTGCTCCCGCATCCTCTCGACGAACGCGGCGATGTCGAAATACCCGTCGGCTTTGGAGGTTGGGCGCGGCGCCAGGCGGAACACGTCCGCGCTTTCTCCGGTGCTCGTGAGCTCGACGCGCAATCGCGCAAGTGCGTTCGTGGCATTCGCGAGGTCGGCTGCAATCGTGGATGAGTTCTCTTCCGTCAGAGCGGGTTGAACCTTGCCCAACGTCCGGAGCTCTTTTTTCAACGCGAGCACTTGCCGGTGTACCACGCGTCGCCCGCGCACCGCCGCCACGATGCCAACGCTCTCTGCAACCAGCGTTGCGGCCAGAAGTCCCATGCCCACGACAAACACAGCATCTCTGAGGCGCAGCTTCATTTCGCTTTCCTCTGTTCCGATACCAGCGAACGCAGTCGGTCCCGCCGAGCGTAGCTCGCTCGTCGACCGCGCCCAGTCGTTCCGCTGCTCCGGCACAAAATGAAGGGCGTTGTCATTTCACAACGTGGAGTTCGACCCGACGATTAACGTGAAATCGAACCGCAGGATTCCGGGCTGACTGTTGTCGAACCGCTCCTGGGCCACCGACGCCACGAACGGCGAGTCGGCGAAATGGGCGATGAGCAGCTTCACTCGTTCGTAAGAGTCTGCGCTCACTTTCGAGATCGGATTGCTGCGATCGAGCAAACGCCCGGTCAGCCCGAGCTTCAACGGGCTCGACGCGTGAACCGCATTGTCACGCGTGGCACTCGTCAGTCCACTCTCGCGGACGAGGAACAGCGACTCGAGCCAGACGTCCTCCACGGAACCAAGTCGCTGCTGCGTGTCGGCGAAGAAACGCAGCCAGCTCGATTTCCGATCCACGAGCGACTGAAGTTCGCCGATGAGAATGTTCGTGTGTTCGAGCTCCGCGATGCGCGCGGCGGATTGATCTCCGGCCGCCCGCAGAGCTGCAACTTGGCGCTCGAGCTCGACGCGCTCTCGTTGCTCCAGCCTCGCTGCACTCTTGAAATGGTTCAGTGGCGGGACCAGTGCCGCAATGCCGAGCACAGCGGCGGCCAGCATCCCTGGCTGACGCTGCCGGAACGACTGCGCTCGTTTCAACCGTAGCGGCAACAGATTTAGACGCGGACGGGACGCATTCAGTTCTTGAGCAGCCAGGCCGATGAGTTGCGCGAGCCCGCCGCACTGTGCCAGCGTGGTCTCGTCGATTCCGGCCGCCACGTGCACTCGATTGAGGGCGGAAAATCGTTCCGTCGGCAGCCCCAGGCGTTCGCCGAGCAGGGCGGGCACCGTTTCGAAACGCGCCGTACCTCCGGTCAAATACACGCGCGCGGGCGGCGGCGCGCCGGGAGCCCGACGAAAGCTGACCATCGTCCGAATGACCTCGGCTTGCAGCTTCAGCACAAAGCTCTGCAGCGCCCGGTTCACCACCTCGTCCCCGGACTGCCCCACCTCGTGCGCGGCGCGCGAACGCACTTTCAGGGACTCGGCCGCTTCGAACGAAATGCCCAGCTCGTTCGCGATGGTTTGCGTGATGACATTCCCGCCCGTCGGCAGCGTCCGGCCAACCATCCGGTTACCGTCGATCAACAAGACATGCGTGGTCCGAGCGCCCAGATCGAGAATCAACGAACCAGCGCCTGCTCCGGGATGACAGTACCGAAAAGCATCATACAGCGCGCCGATCGCCGGGGTCGCCCGCCGTGCCCTGCAGCCCCCTGCATCGGTCGCGCCGCAGATCGCCGCGATCGCGTCCGCCTTGACGGCCGCCAACACGAACTCGTGCTGGTCGCCTTCTTCGTTCACGAGCTGGTGATCCCAAACGACCTCGGACAGCGGATACGGGATGTTTTGCGCAGCGTCGAACGCAATGACACGCGCCCGTTGAGCGCGCGGGATCGCCGGCGTCTTGAGCCATTTGACCAATGCCAGATGCCCCGGAATCGCCACGGCTACACTTCCATTTCCAGCCCCCACGCTGAGAAGTCGGGGCATCGCTTCAGTCAAGCCGTGCATCCACTCGCGGTCTTCGCCATCGGAAGTTCCCAGTTGGGTTGACGCGATCGCTTCCAGCGTGAGCTCCCGTCCCCGGGTGATCGTAAACGCCGCCGCCGCAATATGACTTGCACCCAGGTCGGCCACGATCACACGAGAGAAACGCATCGGAAGATCCGGATTGCGCGAGCGAAACGAACCAGCCGCGAGTCCGTCCATTACGTTCTTCCATGTAGCGCGTGATCCAGCCCAGCAGTGAATTCGTCGACGTTCTTCGCGCAAGAGACGCAGGATCGGGATCGTTGCATGCCGGCAAAAGAAGTTGTGCCGACTCCACGCAGCGACACGCTCGCCACCGCGCTGACCTGCATGACCTCTCCCACTCCGCTCGCCTATAAGATCGCCGTTCTCGTCTTCCTTGAAAACACCGCGGGCGAACACTTGCTCTTGCTGAGGGCCAAAGCACCGAATCTTGGCGTTTGGAGTCCAATCGGCGGAAAGCTCGAGACGTCGATTGGCGAGTCGCCCTTCGAATGTGCCGTGCGTGAAACTCAGGAGGAAACGGGTTTCGAGGTCGTCACCGCAGACTTGCATCTGTTTGCGATGATCGCCGAGAAAGCCTACGAAGGTGAAACCCACTGGTTAATGTTCCTTTTTCGTTGTCGAAAGCCGATCAGCCACGTCCCACCCGAGATTCAAGAGGGTCGCTTCGGCTTTTTCAGTCGCGCCGCGATCGACGCGCTGCTGATTCCCGAAACGGACCGAACCGCCCTTTGGCCCATTTACGACCGCTGCCGCGACCGCTTCGTCGCCCTCAAAGCCGATTGCGCCCCCGGGCAGGCCGTCCGGGTCGAGATCGAAGAGATCACGCCGGCATAATGCATCGATGTTCGCTTCTGATGCGTACTTTGCCGGAATCCGTCGGGCCAGCACCTTACCGTCCTTCCCGTGCCTCAACCCGTGCTGACGGGCTGGAACTTAATACACACTTGATTTCTCCGACATCCGACGGACACTTTTCGGTTTAACTTCAACGCACCCTCTTCTGTGAGCAAAAAAACGACTCCCACTGCCGAAACAAAGCCCGATGAAAGCGCTAAACCCGTGGATCACAGCCGTGCGACGATCAACGCGAGCTTGAGTAATGACGAGCGGATCGAGCTCTACCGTAAGATGGTCCGTATTCGGCGCTTCGAGGAACGGAGTCTGCGAGCCTACCAAGGCAAAAAGATCGGCGGCTTCCTCCACCTGTACATCGGTCAGGAAGCTGTTGCCGTGGGTTGCTGCTCGTTGATGGGAAAGAACGATCACGTGATTACGGCCTACCGCGATCACGGCCACGCGATGGCCGTCGGCATGGACACCAAAGCGCTGATGGCCGAACTCTACGGGAAGGCGACCGGTTGCTCCAAGGGCAAGGGCGGTTCGATGCACTACTTCGCACCGGACAAAAATTATTGGGGTGGCCATGGCATCGTCGGCGGGCAGATTCCGCTCGGAGCCGGCTTGGCATACGGAATCAAGTACAAGGGTCTGAAGGGCGCTTCCATGGCGTTCATGGGCGACGGCGCAGTCAATCAGGGCGCCGTCCACGAAGCGTACAATCTCGCCGCACTATGGAAGCTTCCTGTCGTTTTCGTAATTGAGAATAACGGCTACTCGATGGGCACAAGTCAGGCCCGATCGTCCGCCGGCGATCTCGCCCGCCGCGCCGAAGGTTACCACATGGATTGGGGTCTTTGCGATGGTCACGACGTCTACGAAGTTCGGGCGACCATGGATAAATTTCTGCGCGCTGCGCGTGAGGAATTAAAACCGTCCATCGTTGAAATTCGCACGTATCGCTATCGCGGACATTCAGTCGCCGATCCCGATAATACCTACCGCAGCAAAGACGAGGTCGAGGAATACCGTAAAACGAAGGACCCGATCCAGGTCTTCCAGTCGATCCTCGCCGCCGAGGGCGTGCTTTCTGAAGCCACAATCACTGAGATCGACCAGGCCGCTCGCGCCGAAGCCGATCTAGCTGCTGATTTTGCCGAAGCCAGTCCGTTCCCGACGGTCGACGACATCCAAAAGGATGTTTACTGGGAAGCCGACAATCCATCGGAACGGAAGTCCGAGGGACGTCTCTTCTTCGATTGATCCTTCCACCTCGTCGCTCATCCCGAAACTCCGCACCGACGTACTTCAACTTTGCACCTGCTCCCTCACGCGACTGATCGCGTGATCGCCAGGTCTCGCCCGACTCTTTCATGCCTCTCATCACGTACCGCGAAGCCATCCGTCACGCCCTCGCTGAAGAATTGAAACGCGACGAAAACGTCGTCGTCATGGGCGAAGAGGTCGCCCAGTTCAACGGTGCCTACAAAGTCACCGAAGGCCTTCTGGCCAAATTTGGTCCCCAACGGATCGTTGACACTCCCATTAGCGAAGCCGGCTTCATCGGCGTTGGGGTTGGCGCTTCGATGCTCGGCATCCGTCCTGTGATGGAACTGATGTTCTGGTCGTTCTACTCGGTCGCGTTCGACCAGATTCTGAACAATGCGGCGAACGTCCGGTACATGTCTGGTGGCTTGATCAACTGTCCGATCGTGATCCGTGGTCCCGCCAACGCCGGTACCAACGTCGGCGCAACGCATTCTCATACGCCGGAAAATGTCCTCGCGAATCATCCCGGCGTGAAGGTGGTCGTGCCCTCGACCGCGTACGACGCGAAGGGTCTGCTTAAATCTGCCATTCGCGACAACGACCCCGTTTTCTTCCTCGAGAACACCATTCTGTATGGCGACAAGGGCGAAGTTCCCGATGAGGAATATATCATTCCGTTGGGCAAGGCGGACATCAAGCGGACCGGCACGGATCTGACGATCGTAACCTACGGTCGTTCGGTTCACCATTCCTTGCGCGCCGCTGAGTTGCTCGAAAAAGAACACGATGTCTCCGTCGAGGTGGTTGACCTCCGTACCATCCGTCCGCTCGACATCGACACCGTCCTGGCATCCGTGGCGAAGACTCACCGCGTGCTGATCGTGGAAGAGCAAAAGCCTTTCGCCAGCGTCGGTTCACAACTGGCGTTCATGATTCAAAAGGAGGCGTTCGACGAACTCGACGCACCCATCAACCGGCTCGCCACGGTTGACGCCCCGGCGATCTACAGCCCACCTGTAGAAACCGAGCAGCTGCCCAACGCGCAACGCGTGCTCAAAGCCGCACTCCAAACCCTCGCCTGACCGCTCTCTCGTCGCACTTCGATCTGACTCCCGCTTCTCTCCATGGCCAACATCATTGATATGCCGAAACTCAGCGACACCATGACGGTGGGCACGCTGGTGAAATGGCTGAAGAAAGAAGGCGATGCCGTAAAATCCGGCGACATGTTGGCGGAGGTCGAGACCGACAAAGCGACAATGGAGCTCGAGAGCTTCTTCGACGGTACGTTGGTCAAGATTTTCGCCCAGGCCGGAGCGCAAGTTGCCATTGGCGATCCGTTATGCGCGATCGGAAAAGCCGGAGAGCAGGTCGAAGCGCCCGTCGCCCAGACTCCCCCGGCTCCAGTGGAAAAGAAGGGCGACGTGACCGAAACCACGGGCGCAGGTACTTCCACGACTTCGAAAAACGAGATCGAGGCACGTCCCGCCACGACCCCTGCTCCGTCGGGCAAGGCGACGCCAGCTGCGCCGGCTCCCGCCCCCGTGGCACCACCTTTATCGGCAGAGGCCGGTGCGCGAATCAAGATTTCGCCTCTCGCCCGAAAACTTGCGGCAGAGAAGAAAATTGATCCTGCCACCGTGACCGGCTCCGGCCCCGGCGGCCGTATCGTCCGCGCCGATATCCTGGCCGCGGAAAAGAATCCGCGGCCGGCGAAGTCGGCCGGCAGTTTCTCGGGTGGCGCTTCTCTTCGGACGGGTCCGGTTCAGGAAGAGCGGGTGGTCCCGGTTTCCACGATTCGCGGCATCATTGCCAAGCGCATGCTCGAATCCACGACGCAGATTCCGTATGTCTACATCGACATCGAAATCGATGCGGAGCCGCTGCTCGCACTGCGCGAGCAACTGAACAAGGGCTTGGAAAAAGAAGGAGTGAAACTTTCCGTCAACGACTTCGTGCTCAAAGGCAGCGCCGAAGCATTGCGCAAAGTCCCCGTCGTGAATTGCTCGTGGGAAGGCACTCAGATTCGTCACCACGGCGCGGCTCACGTCGCCTTTGCGGTCGCGATGGAGGACGGACTGATCACTCCTGTGATCCGGGATGCGCATCTGAAGAATATTTTCCAGATCAGCACGGAAGCGAAGGCCCTTGGAAAACTGGCGCGTGAGAAGAAGCTCAAGCCCGACCAATTCACCGGCGGCACCTTTTGCGTTTCGAATTTGGGCATGATGGGAATTCCGCGGTTCACCGCGATCATCAACCCGCCCAACGCCGCCATTCTCGCCGTTGGAACCACCGTCGCGAAAGCCGTGGTGAAAAACGGCCAGATCGTACCCGGACAGACCCTGACGATGACGCTCAGCTGCGATCATCGCGTGTTTGATGGCGCGGTCGGAGCCCAGTACCTCGGTGCGCTCAAGCAGCTGCTCGAGTCACCGGCGCTTCTGCTGGTTTGAGCAGGTCGATCCAGTGGACGTTCTCGCCATCAGGCGCTCTACCTGACGGCACGCGGCGTTCACGGTCCGCTCGCATAATTCAAACGCTGCTGCGTCGTCATGCGCCGTGGTTGGCCACCGCGCTGATCATATTCGTCCCGCTCGCCATCTATAGCAGCACGGTGTTCGCGGAGTTTGGGTTACGGGACGATTATTCGATTCTGCGGGAGGCGCACGAAGAACGAGGCACCGTCTTTGAAGGCTGCGCGGCGCAGGCCCGACCGATTTACGGCGTGCTGCTCGAATTCTCCTTCGCTCGTCTGCGGGGCATTGCTGATCTTTCATTAGGTCGCCTCTGCTCTGCAATTCTACTCGGTGCGGCTGCCGCGCTCTCCGCCGTCGTCCTCCATCGGATTCTAAAGTGGCCACTGGTCACCGCGCTGCTGGCCTCGCTGTTACTCACCACGCTCCCGGGCGCACAGATTATCGTGAGCTGGAGCATTTGCTGGCCGTTCTCGCTGGCGATCGTCTGCTCAGTCGCCGCGTTTGCCACCGCGCAGATGGCGTGGTCGCAAAGCAATCGAGCACGGCTGTTCGCGGGCACGGCTCTCGCGTTCTCCCTCTTAGTCGCCGCGACGCTCATTTATCCGTCAGAAACTCTCGTCTACGTGGTCTTCGTCGTGGGTCTGATCCCGTTGCGCAGACACCTTCCGTTCAGCGAGCGAACGCGTGAATTCGTGCAGCATGCTTTGCTGGTGGGCGGCGCGTTGTCCGTGGGATTTCTGATTGTTCAATTTGGCTTCGTGTCCGGTCACATCGCCCCGTCGGCCCGGATCGCGTTCGAGACCGACTGGGCCGATAAACTCGTTTGGCTCGGTCTGAATCCGATTCGCGACGCTCTCGGCCTGTACACCTTGGACGATCTTTACGGACGAACGGATCGAATCCAGGGCAGCGCCATCGCACTGGTCGCCGCGATCCTGGTGGCAGGTTGCTGGTGCGAGTTCAAATCCCACGGCTGGCGTTCAGGTCTATTTTGGACGCTCGGCTTGGTTTCGCTCTGCCTGGCTGCGCTTTCAATTAACCTGCTCGCCGCAGAACGCTGGGCGCCGTACCGCACCCTGCTGGCTGAATCCGGCGTGATCTTGTTCTTTTCGATCCTCTCGCTCGAAAACATCGCGCAACGGATCGGCGTGCGACCAACGCAGTCTGTTCAATGGCTGCTCCTCTGCGCCGTCGTCGTCACGAGCATCGCGGCGCGACATCAAACCCGGCGTCTCATTGCTGAACCGCAAATGGCCGAGCTGCAGCTCGTCAGAGCAGGGTCCACTCAAATTGATCCAAGGCGGACTCAGGAAATCCTTATTCTACGACCGTGGGCGCCCGATCAGCGGCTCCCCGTAATGTTCGACGACGAGTTCGGCTCGCTGTCCTCAAACTCCGATTGGACGCCCAAGGAAATGATCAAGGATGTCCTCCGGGAGCGTTTCCCTGAGTTTCAGCAGATCGAGCGTCGTTCACACATGATGGTGGAGTGGATTCGTCCAGTCGGGCGGAAATGGGACATCGTCGTCGATCTCCGTTTCCCCGGACACACCCGCCTCACTCCGCTCGTGCATTGAACCGCCGGGCACGTAACCCGGCGTACCGGACGCACGGTTACGCGCCGCCATCGCTCACGGTCGGCATCGAGAAATAAAACGTCGCGCCGACGTTCACCTCTCCTTCCGCCCAGGTGCGACCGCCGTGGCGGGTGATAATGCGGCGTACATTCGCCAGGCCCACGCCCGTGCCCTCGAACTCGCTTTCGGAGTGGAGTCGCTGAAATACTCCGAACAGGCGATCCGCATATTTCGGATCAAACCCCGCGCCATTGTCGCGCACGAAAATCACGTGGTCCTCTCCGTCTTTCGTCAGCGCGCCCACCTCGATCGCCGCGTCACTCTTCAACCGCGTGTACTTGATCGCGTTGCCCAGTAGATTCGCGAACACCTGTCGCAGCATCGCACTGTCGCCGTTTACCACCGGCAACGGGCCCACGCGCCAGACGATCAGCCGGCCTTTGGCGTCACCTTCCAATTGCACGCGAACTTCCTGCACCAGCTTGGTCAGCTCGACGGGCGTGCGACGCATCTCGGCCCGTCCGTGCCGCGAAAATGCCAACAGGTCGTCGATCAAGCGCCCCATGCGCTGAGCGGATTCAATGATCACGCTGATGTACCTTCGACCTTTGTCGTCCAACGCCGCTTTGCTATGCGAACCCAGCATGTTCGCGTAGCCGTCGATGTGCCGAAGCGGGGCGCGCAGGTCATGTGATACCGAGTAGGAAAACGCCTCGAGCTCTTTGTTCGCGCTCTCGAGTTGGGCCGTCCGTTCCGTGACCCGCCGCTCCAGTTGCTGGTTGAGGCCAATGATCTCCGCTGCCGCCCGTTTTCTCTCCGTGATGTCAGTGATGAAACCACAAAACGTTCGCACGCCATTCGACTTCAGCGGATGGATCGCCAACTCCACCGGAAACTCGCCGCCTTCACGCCGGCACGCGGTCATCTCCACGGGCCAATTCGTCACCGCGCCTTTGTCGGCCTCCGCAAACCGGCGAAGTCCCATGGCGTGGTGCTGTCGGTGTTTCACCGGGATGATGGTGTCGGTCAGACTGAGTCCCAATGCTTCCGCCCGCGTCCAGCCGAACATTTTCTCGGCGCGCGCATTCCAGTCCAGAATGTTACCTCGCTCGTCGGTGACAATCACCGCGCTCAATGCCGAATTCAGCACCGCTCTGAGCCGCTCCTCGCTTTCCCGCAGACCGCGCTCCTGGCTGTGAATTTGCGTCAGCATGTCATTGAACGCGTCGGTCAGGACCCCGAGTTCATCGTCCGACCGTTTCACCACCCTCACGGTGAAATCTCGATGCTCCGAGATCACTCGCGCTGTATCCGCAAGCTCGATAATGGGTCCGGAGACTTCCGCCTGCAGTTTCCGGGACAGCACATAGGCTACGAGCGATGAGCAGCCGACCACGAGCACCACGAGGCCCGCGTAGAGTCGAAGACGGTCCATCATCGCGCCCATATCAGATTGCAGATAGAGCGTCCCGAGCCGTCGATCGTTCTGCATCACGGGCAGAAAGGTCGACAGCGACGCACGGCTGATATGGGTGCCCTGCAATTCCGGTGTGGCCGGCAGTTCACTCTGCGCCAACGACGACGGATACGAGGCGAAAAGTTCTCCCTGGGCCGTGTACAACGCGGCGGCAGTGATGTGTCGCTCGGCCCGGATGGTGCTCAAGGTTTCCGCCGCGTCTGCGGGATTATCGAACGCGAGCGCCGCGGTGCTATTCGCTGCGATGACTTCACCGAGCGTCGTGAGTTGCCGCACCGTGCTGGTGCGAAACGTCAGGAGCTCATACGCGAAAAACGAGGCGCACGTGAAGAGGAGCGCGGCTCCGCTTGTGAGCAAAATGATGCCCATCAATTTCCGGCGAATGGGAGTGGTTCGCCTCATCAGCGGATCGAGCCCGACTGCGTTACCGCCTCCGCTGAACGCAGGAGTTTTGAACTGATGTTCAGCCCGGCTTCCTTCGCCGACTCGAGGTTGATCCGAAGTCTCACCCGCCCCCGGTCCATCACAAACCGGACCATGCTCCCTTCCCAGTTCGTAGCTTCCCAATCGCACACCGTCAAAACACCTCGCTCCTTCATCGTGGCCGCGACTTTGGCGGCGTCGGCGCTTTCCGACCCGCTGATGAAAAGGATATGGCAACGATCGATTTCGGACACCGATCGATATCGGCGTACGACGAGTGGTCTCCCGTTTACCCGTTCGCCCTGCACCGTTTCGTCGAGGAAACTTCCAAAAGGATCCAAACCCAACACCCCGATCACCAGCGGACTTTCCGGTCCCTCAAACGCACTCGCCGGCCATTCCACGAATTGCGCGAAGTTGTACAGGAACACCGCCTTCACCTGAAATTCCTTCGGCGGTCCACCCAGCGGCGACGCGGCCGCGACTCCGGAAACAAGTCCGGCCATCATCGTCAGTACTCCGACAAATCGCCGTCTTTTTCTCAGCACGGTGCAGAGCGCATGTAACAGAAGGAGCACCATGAATTCCAGGCACTGTGGTGCCATCGACCCTCACAAGGTCCAAGACTCAAACCACCGCCGCTCGTAAAATTAACATGAAGCACGGGGTGCGTTAGCGCGACCACGTCTGGCTACGCTGAACCGCAATGCCATCCACTCAACCACCACGGTGATTTACGTTTGTTCGTCAGCGCTCCGGACAATCCCTTATGCTTCTGCCCGGGTTTTCGCGTCCGCCTCAATGACCTTGCTGAGTTCATCCAAGGTGGCCTTGACCCGCGTTTTCACCGTGGCGAGTTCGCTCGCGCTCTTCGCCTTGTCGCTGGCGAACAGGTAAAACTTCATTTTCGGTTCCGTTCCGCTGCCGCGTGCGGCGAAAGAATAGCCGTTCGACAGCGTCACGAAATAGAGATCCTGCTTCGGGATGAGTTCGCCGTCGGCGTCGCGGATGTCCTGACGACCAAAATCTTCAAACTTCGTGACACCGACCGAGCCGAACTGTTTTGGCGGATTGGAGCGGTACGTATCCAGAATTCGCTTGATCTTCGCGTTCCCACTCGCGCCTTCATAATAGAGATTGATCGTGCCCTCGAGGAAGAAGCCCTGCTTCAAGAACACTTCGTCCAGGTACTCAGGCACCGTCAGCCCCCGGCTCTTCACCCACGCGCACACTTCCGCGAACATCAAGCACGCGGCATTTCCGTCTTTGTCGCGCAAGAGGTCATTCGGCAGGTATCCGTAACTCTCTTCGCAGCCGAACGCGTAAAACGTGCTGTGCTGCTGCAACAGTTTCACTCGTTCCGGAAACGGGGTCGCCTCGTAATCGAATCCGGCGCCCATCGCGGTCTTCAGCGTCTCTTCGTAGGCTCGCATTTTGGCCGCGATCCATTTGAAGCCGGTCAGCGTTTTGATCACTTTCACGCCGTGGGCGCGGCCGATCGCATCCTGCAACTGCGACGTCACGTACGTGTTGATGATGCAGACGCGCGGTGAACCTTCGCGCGGAATCCAGCCCAGCTCCTTCATTTTCGTGAGTCGGTAGTCAGCGAGCAACGCGCCAATCTGGTTGCCCGTCAGCAATTCCATTTTGCCCGAGCGGTTCCGTACCGCACAGCCCATCCGATCCGCATCCGGGTCGGTCGCCAGGACGAGATCGGCTTGGGTCTTGTCCGCTTGCGCGACGGCCAATGCAAGGGCCGCGGAGTTTTCCGGGTTCGGCGATTTCACGGTCGGGAACCGCGCGTCAAAATCAAGTTGCTCCGGCACGCTCTGCACGTCGCATCCGGCATTCTGCAGTAGCGGCATCGACATCACGGCGCCCGTGCCGTGGATGTTCGTATAAACGACCTTCAACGCCGTCTTCTTGAAAACCGATGGATCGATCGCGGCCTTTGCTGCCACCGCAAGGTACTGCGCGTCCGCATCGCGACCCAGCGTAGTCACCCGACTCAGATCTTTTTCCACAAATCCTGCGAGTTCCGCCAACGGCACCGCGTTGACCTGATCGACGATGCCTTTGTCGTGCGGTGGCACGACTTGCGCGCCATCCTCGAAGTAGGCTTTGAATCCATTGTCGTGCGGTGGATTGTGGCTGGCGGTGATCACGACTCCCGCGTGCGCCTTCAACCAGCGCACACTATAACTCAACTGCGGCGTTGAACGCGGTCCGTCAAAAATGAACGCCTCGCCACCCAGTCGCGCCCACGTTGACGCAGCGAGCTCACAAAAATGCCGCGAGAAATGCCGCACGTCATGCGCGATCACGAGGCGTGGCTGACCAGTCACCTTCCGCGAATTCAGGTAGGCGGCCGTGTAGCGATGCAACCCCACCACCGCACGAATCAGCGTGAAGTCATTCAGCATGTTACTGCCGATGGCCGCGTGTTCCGGTGAGCCCGTGGCGCTCAGCACGCCCGTTTCCACGGACGCCGCGACGACTCCGATGGTACGACCGCGCATGCCGCCCGTCCCGAATTCAAGGTACCGGTAAAAGCGATCGTTCAACTCGCTCCACGCCTGCTTCGTCACCAGTTCATCGATACTCGCGTGGGCCCACGCCGGTAATGGCGCGGCGAGAAACGTGCGCAGGTTCTCTGCCGCGGCCGGCAGCAAGCTTCCGGCCTGAACGGCCTGTTGAATGCGATCAAGGGTGGTCATGGGGAAAGAAGAAAAGCGTCGCGCGCCGTGCGTCCGAAACCGAACCAGAACCGAACGGCGCTCGCGCCAACACCGTTACGCGAGATATAGGCCGTCACGAACCGCCGGTTTCGGCGATAGTTTTTTCCAAGCGTCCGCGAATGAATCCTCATCATAGCCAAATAGCGGCGATATCTCGATCACCGCATCCGGCAACCCGGTTGAGTCCGTCGTGAGTTCCGCGCCGTTTTCCTTCAACCACCGGCCATACTGCCGCAGCTGATCCTCCCGACACGTCTTCGGCGAGTCCACCCCTTCAGCATTCTTCACCGGCGAGAAGTCGTCCGCGCGTCGCGTTTCGATGATCACCGGATTCTTCGCGAACGGGAGTGCGTCGAAGACAAACAGCTCAAATTTGACCCCATTCGGCTTCTCCGGCTTCACGGGCTTTCCGTCGGCATCGATCGTCGGGATCTTTTTGTCGGCGCGATGAAACGCGAGCGAGGCACCCTTGTTCTCGGCCGCCGCGGAGGAGTCGGCCGACGCGGAGGCGGTTGCCTTGGCCATGCGACGAACAAACGCACGATCCAAAATGTGAATCGCAATGCTGCCCGCAATGTACCGGAGCTGGCCGCTCGCGTCTTTCTCCTTCTGCAGCTCCATCGGCAAATCGGAATATTCAATCACCACCAGTTCGCCGTTCTGCGCGCAAAAATGGCCCAGCTTTTCCTCGGCGTACGCCTTCGGGACCATCTTGCTCGACATCTCCGATCGTTTCATCACGTGCCAGCCGATGAAGGCCGGGTCGATGCAACGCACGAGCGGGTTATCGACCTGGAAATAACTCAGCGTGTCGACGCCTTCCCGCTCCATCAGATCGAGTGCGCCGCTTCGGTTCAGCGCTCGCAACGAACCGCCGTGCCCGTCCGGCGACAACGCGATCGCGCCTGGCGATTCCATCAGGATCTTCCCGTCAAAACTGACCGCCGGCATCCGGCCTTGGCGGAAAAAATGCACGCGACCACGCTCGAGTCCGAAATTCTTGTGCTCGGCGAAAAACGCCTCGGTCGCGGCGTGATTCTGGTGACTCGTCATGATGAACCAGTGTAACGGACGCCCATAACGCCGACCCGCCGCCTGGATTTTTTCCGCGAAAACCTGAAAGAGCGTCTTTTGCTTCAATGGCGTAACCGCAAAGGTGCCTTTCGGGCCATTGTAACCCAGCCGCGTCCCCTGCCCGCCTGCCACCGTAAACGCCGCGACCCGCCCGGCCCGCAGCGCCTCTTCGCCGGCGAGCTTGGCTTTCGCCCACGCCGCTGCATCGCCGCCGTGTTCAGGCAGGTGCTCGTACGGAGCCGGTTCCAAGCCCTCCAGGTTCACTCCGGCCGCGCCGCCTTTTTTCAGGAGCGTCTCGGTCAACCGCGCAATCTCACCGAGATCGATCTCGCCCGCCTCGGCTAACAACTGTTTTTGCTGCTCCGGATTGAGTTGGTCGAAAAAGGCGAACACATGACCTTGTCCGGCGCGTTGAAAGGTCTCGATCAGAGAATGCTGGGCCATGAATGCGGAGATGAAAGTTAGTCTTCGAAGCGAAAAATGAATTCTTCCGGCCGGGCGTAACCCAGTCGTCGGCGGATCACCTTTTCGACATAGACCGGGTCATGACGAAGGCGTTCGAGGATTTTTTCCTGATCGCGCAGCTTAGCCTCCGCTTCCGCAAGGCGACGCCGGCTCATCTCCTCCTGTTGCCGCAGCCGGTTATACTCTTCCCGTGCGTCCCAGAAATACAGGCCCGAGGCCGCGCCAACCGCCAGAAACAGCAGGAGGTAGACACTTATGATCACGCGACGAAGATTCACGATGGTTTGACGACAAATGAACGGGCTACGAAATCACCCACGCAAATCTTTTCGCGCGGCCAGGCTTCGCGCGGAAATAGGGCGTGCGTTTTGAGCAACCGCCTGCACTTTTGCCTCATCGATGTATCAGCGTTTTTATGGGTTCACGGAGATGCCTTTTGCGGCGAGTCCGGACCTCCGGTTTCTTTACCTCAGTAACACGCATCAGGAAGCACTGCAGCATTTGAAGTACGGGGTGGTCGAGCGAAAGGGATTCATCGTTCTGATCGGCGAAGCCGGCAGCGGTAAAACCACGATCTGCCGCCGTTTCCTGGAAGAAATTGACCGGACGCGTTTCGATTCTGCCCTCATTCTGAACCCGAAGGTCACGGAGACGCAGATGCTGAAGGCCATCTTGGCGGAGCTCGGCGAAACGCGACTGGCCCGCAGTCAGGTGGACCTGGTGGCGCAGATGAACAACGTGCTGCTGGATCGGATCGAGCGCGGTCGCGACATCGTCCTCGTCATTGATCAAGCCCACGAGCTCAAGTTTGACGTGCTGGAACAGATTCGACTGCTGTCGAATCTCGAGACCGACAAACAGAAGCTCCTGCAGATTGTGCTGATCGGCCGCCCCGAACTGAGAGAAGTCCTCGCGCGACAGGAACTTCGTCAACTCCGCCAACGGATTCTGGTCCATTATCAACTTCAGCCACTTTCGGCCGATGATCTGGAGCGTTATGTTCAACATCGCCTCGCCATGGTCGGAAGCACCGGCCGCCCAAGTTTCACCCGCTGGGCCTTGCGGGCGATCCACCGCTTGAGCAAGGGCGTTGCCGGAGGCGTAAATAGCATTTGCGACGGTGCCCTCCTCGCCGCATTCATTCGCGATTCCGATGAAGTTACTTATTGGGACGTCCGCCGCGCCAAGCGGCGAGCCGCGTTGATGAACGGATGATTTTCGTCCAACCGCACTTTTCCCCATGAGCCTGATCAATGAAGCCCTCAAAAAGGCCCAGCGGCAGCGCTCGGACCATCCTCCTGGCATGCCAGGCGCTGATCGGATGGATCAGCGCGCGAAGCCGATGGGCACGCAGGCCATCATCCTGATCGTCGCCGGAGCCGCCGTGCTCGTGGTGTTTTCAGTGCTGATCACGTTCTATCTGGTGAATCGCGGCTCGACGGCCGCCACCCCACCGGTCGCAACGGTCGCCAAACCCGCCGCGGTGGTCGAAGCCACGCCGCCACCAACGACCGCAGCGGTCGCAGCTCCCGCCATCTCGGTGCCGTTGGTCGTCCCAGCAGCGGTCGAGTCGACGGCGAGTACCACTCCGCCCCCACCCGCCGTATCCGCGCTGCCGCCTCCGGTCGGCGCAGCGACTTCTGCGCCGGCAGCGACGGAAACGGTCGTCGCCGCGGTGGCCGCGCCACCCGTCGCAATTCCCGAGGTGACGACGGCTGGCCAACCTGAGCTTAAGATTCAACTGTTCGTGGATTCGATTCGCGTGATGGGCATTCGGTCATCCGGGGGAGAAAGCAAAGTTCTGATGAACGACCGCGTTTTCCGGGTGAACGACATCGTTGACCGCACCCTGGCGTTGAAGCTGGTGAAAGTTGAACCCGAGTTACTGACCTTCTCAGATCGTAACGGCATGGTCTATACGAAGACGTTCTGATTTCCGCCAGATGTAGGCCAGCGAGCTTGCTCGCGCCAAACGTCAGTCACTCGGCGAGGCTGCCGCTTCAGCAGTCGCGACCGACCCGAGACTCCAGCGCGACGAGCTTCCTCGCTTGAGCACCCTGCACCGAGCGCTCAACCGCTCTGCCCACTCGATCCATCTCGCCGCCCGCTTCGTGTCAATTCGTGTCCATTCGTGGTTAATTGGATCGTATTCCAAGCGGATGATGGGGATCCGCAGGTCTTGCTCAGTAC
>JBDSSD010000095.1:0-14394 GCA_039928945.1 Opitutus sp.
GTCGCGACCGACGGCACTCCGCCCGAGCAGTATCCCCATTTCGAAGAGTGATCAGCCGCGCTCGATCCAGACCCCGCAATCCCTCCGGGCCTACTGTCGAGCGCAGTTTTTAACCCGAACCCTTCCCGCTGCTCCCCAGACTGTGTGAAAACTTTTCGCCTAATCGCATAGCACCAGATTCTCCCGTCGACGTAATCGAAAGGCGGTCGGATACGCGTCCAAAGGTCGCCTTCATTTTACAACTTTTCCGAAGCACCGAGTTTTCACACAGTCTGTCCCGGAGCGGGCCACAATCGGACATCCGGGATCCATCAGCGAAATCCGTGGTCGGCTCGAGCGGATCGAAGGTACCAGGCCAACCAATAATCGCTTCAAGGATCTCCGCGCTCTTTCGCGAGATCACGCGCTCATTGGAGATGCTGGATGATTGAGACAATGGGCAGGAACAGGGCGATCACGATGGTTCCGACCATCAACGCCAGAAACACAATCATGAACGGCTCGATGACGGAGGTCAGTCCGTTGACCGCGTTGTCCACTTCATCGTCGTACGTATCCGCAATCCGGGTAAGCATCTCGGCCAGCGATCCGGTTTCCTCCCCAACCTCGATCATGCTCGTGACCATGCCGGGGAAAACCGCGGTGGCCTGCAACGGGCCGGCGACGCTTTCCCCTTCCTTCACCCGATCGTGAACGTGTTCGATCGCTGCGGCGAGATGTACGTTGCCACAGGTATCGCGCGTAATCAGGAGGGCCTGCAAGATCGGAACACCGCTCGCCAGCAAAGTCCCAAACGTCCGCGTGAAGCGCGCAATCGCAGCCTTCAGCAACAGATCGCCGATCACCGGTGAGTGGATCATCAGCCAGTCCCAACGGCGCAGACCGAATGCCGTTCGGCGAAGCAACCCGAAGATCGCATACCCAGCGGCCGTCAACGCGACCGTCATCACGATGTGGTGCTGGACAAACGAACTCACCGCCATAACGGCCCGCGTCAGCGCGGGCAGTGGCTGTCCTTTCAACAATCCCGAAAATATCTGCTCGAACTTCGGCACCACGACGACCATCAAGGCCGCCACGATTCCCACCGCCAACAGCACAACGATCACGGGATACGTCATCGCAGCTTTGATCTTTCCTTTGATCCGCTCCGATTTTTCCATGAACAGGGCCAGTCGCTCGAGGACGACTTCGAGTACCCCACCCGCCTCTCCCGCTCGAACCATGTTGACGTAAAGTCGATCGAAGATTTTCGGTTGCACGAGCAGCGCCTCGGAGAAGTTTCCTCCCGACCGAATCGCTTCGGCGAAGCCCCGCAGGACTTCGCGAAATCGAACATTTTTCTCCTGCCTCGCCAGCACTTCGAAGCAGCGCAGAAGCGGCATCCCGGCCTTCACCAACGTCGCGAGCTGACGCGTGAACAAAGTGAGCGCTTTCCGGCTCACCACCCTCCCGATCACAAAGGAACGTTTGACCGGCACCGTCTCTTGCCCGCCCAAACGGGCGGTACCATCCGCCGCGTTGGGTTGGTGAAGATTCGGACGCGCCTGTTTCACCTTCACGCGTGCGGAATTCTTGCTCTGACTCGCAGCTCCAATCACGACGAGGGACATCGGCGCGAGTCCGCGCGCTTTCAGACCCTCTGACACCTGCTGAGCCGTTTCGCCCTCAGCCCGCCCCGTGGTCTCACGACCCGTCGAAACGTCAATGGCGGTGTACGTGAAATTCGGCATAGGCGTAGAGCGTGGGGATCAGGTATATTTCAGCACCTCAGCCACGGTGGTGATTCCCGCACGCACCTTTCCGAGCCCGCATTCACGCAAGGTCTCCATCCCTCGCTCCGTCGCCCGTTGCCGGATGATCAAAGTCGGCGCGCGCTCCACCACCGCATCCCGTAGCGCCTCACTCATTCTCAGCCATTCATAGATTCCCGTTCGTCCGCGATAACCCGACTGCGCGCAATGAACGCAGCCACCGCCCGAATACGTGGCGTTTTCCTCACATCGAATTCCGTTCGCATCTGTCGCGCCTTCATCAGCGCGGATGCACCGAAGGCAGATCTTTCGGACGAGTCGTTGCGCGAGGACTGCCTCCAGGGTCGATGCGATGAGAAACGGTTCAACCCCCATGTCCGTAAGCCGGGTGACCGCACCCGCCGCATCATTGGTGTGCAATGTGGAGAGCACCAGGTGCCCTGTGAGGGAGGCCTGCACGGCGATTTGCGCCGTGTCCACATCGCGAATCTCTCCGACCATGATGACATCCGGATCCTGCCGAAGAAACGACCGCAGCGTCGCGGCAAAGGTCACCCCGAACGCCGGGTTCACGGGCACCTGAACAAGTCCGTCGACTTCGAATTCGACCGGATCCTCCGCCGTGAGAACCTTGATGTCAGGCGTGTTGATGATCCGCAATGCACTGTAGAGCGTCGTCGTCTTGCCGCAGCCCGTCGGACCCGTGACAACGAAGATGCCGTTTGGCCGGCGCACCATTTCCTGCACGCCCTCCACCACGCGTTCTGCCATACCGAGATCGCTGATACGCAGCTGAACCGCCGATTGATCGAGTACTCGCAGCACGACGCTCTCCCCAAACTGCGTTGGCAGCGTCGAAACCCGCAAGTCCACCGCGCGACCGGAAATCGTGAGCCTCATCCGTCCGTCCTGCGGCAGTCGACGCTCCGCGATATTGAGGTTGGCGAGCACCTTGATCCGCGACGCGATGGATAGCGCGAGGCTCCTCGGCGGCGGTGACATCTCATAGAGCACACCGTCCACCCGGCAGCGAACTTTGAACTCATGTTCAAACGGCTCGAAATGAACGTCGCTCGCGTGGTCGCGAATCGCCTGCCCCAGGAAGAGGTTCACCAGTCGAATCACCGGCGTCTGGCCCGCCATTGCCTCGAGGTCGTCGACGCAAAGATTCGCCGCATTTCCGCTCGCACCCTCCTGCAACTTCACCTCTCGCAACAACTCAGCCAGGGTGGACTCGTCGTCCCCATAGTAACGCTTGATCAACCCGGCGATCACCGACGGATCGCCCACCAGCAACTGCACCTCGCTCCCGAGAACAAACGCGAGATCGTCCGCGATCCGGGCGCTGAACGGGTCCATCGAAACCACCTCGATCCGTCCAGGCGCAGCCGCGACCGGGAGAACGCCATAGTTGCGCGCCGTCTCACCGGAGACGCGTCCGAGGAGTTCAGCGCTCAGCGCGGAGGGAATCTCTCCGGCGAGTTTGCATCCGAGCGAATCGGCAATCGCGGCCAGCAGCTGGTCCAACGACAGGAATCCGAACCGCACCAGCCCATCTGCCAGCGTGGATCCGGTCGCGCGAAGTTCTTCCCGGAGTTGGTCAAGCTGCTCCACTGGTACGCGCCTCTGCGCAACCAGCACCTCATAAATCGCCTGATCGCGGCCTTCGAACATCTTTCGAACCCCCGCGATCAACCTACCGAGTCATGCGAACGCATGACCAAACGCTAGCGAACCTCGGTCGAAATCCGACGCCGCTGATTGCGTGAATCTACGAACTCAGAGGTCTTTCAACTTCGCCCCGAGTGCCATCAACTTTTCCCGCATGACCGTGGTGTCTTGCGCCTTCTCCAGACATTCGTCCGCACTGATCAGATTGCGGTTAAACAAACTCATCAGGTGCGTATCCATCGTAATCATGCCCAAGTTCGCTCCGGTCTGAATATCCGAGTTGATGCGGAATGTCTTGTTTTCGCGGATCAGCGACGCGATCGAGGTCGTGCTCACCATGATCTCGTAGCCAGCAATTCGGCCGCCGCCGATCTTCTTACACAAAACCTGGGAGATGACCGCTTGGACGGACGACGCGAGTTGCGTGCGAATCATGTCCTTCATCGTCGCAGGAAAGGCGTCGACGATACGATCGATGGTCTTGGCCGCGCTGTTGGTGTGCAGGGTGCCGAAGACCAAGTGCCCCGTCTCAGCGGCGCTGATGGCCGCTTCGATCGTTTCCAAATCTCTCATTTCGCCGACGAGAATGATGTCGGGGTCCTGCCGCAACGCTCGACGGATCGCTTCAGAAAAACTGGGGACGTCCGCGCCGATTTCTCGCTGGGTCACGACGCATCGCTTGTGATTATGATAATACTCGATCGGGTCCTCGATCGTGATGATGTGACCGTCACGGTTCTCATTCACGTAATTGATCATCGACGCGAGCGTCGTTGATTTGCCTGAGCCAGTCGGTCCGGTCACGAGGATCAATCCACGGGGGCGATAGAGCAGCTCACGAATTTTGTCCGGCAGTCCAATATCCCGCAGACCAAACATCTTGTAAGGGATTTGGCGGAGAACCATGCCGTAGTTGCCCTTCGCCTTGAGCACCGAAACGCGGAAACGGGCTTTATCACCGAAGGCGAAACCAAAGTCCGATCCACCGTTGAGCTTCACCGCACTGATGTGGTTATCCGGGGTGATCGAGAGCATCAGCTTCTCGGTGTCGCCTGGAGTGAGATTTGGGCCCTCAATCGGCATCATGCTCCCACTAAGCCGCAAGGTCGGCGGCTGACCGACCTGGAGATGGATGTCCGAGGCGTTTTGCTCGACGACAAGTTCGAGCAGTTCGTTCATTTCGTAGCTCATGAGGCGGATTCGGTCAGTGATGATGCGGAAAGCGAGAGATCAATGCACGTAGGTCGCATGGTATATCGGCACCGGAAGCCGGGCTTCGCGTGCGAACAGCGACATTGTCCAGGAAAACGGACGACCAGGGAAGAAATACATGCTGGATGGCGATCAACCCGCTTCGCCAACTGTGACTGAGACAACTTCTTCCACCGTGGTCAAACCAGCGGTGGCCTTCCGGATCCCATCTTCGCGCATCGTGCGCATCCCCGCCGCCCGGGCCGTCGCTCGCAGCTGACTTGAGCGCGTATTCGCGTAAATGAGCCGTTGCAGCTCCTCATCCACCACAAACATCTCAAAAATCCCCATTCTCCCTCTATAGCCGGTGCCATTGCACGCTTCGCAACCGCTCCCCTGCATGAAGGTCGCCCCCACAAGTACCGCCGGATCCGCCTGCAGCGCCCTGAGCTGTTGCGGGTCCGGAGTGATCGGCCGCCGGCATTTTTGACAAGTTTTTCGGACCAGCCGCTGCGCCATCGCCGCTCGCAGCGCCGTTGAAATCAGGTACGGCTTCACTCCAATGTCGATCAACCGGGTCACGGCGCCCGGCGCATCATTCGTGTGCAGGGTCGAAAAAACCAGGTGACCCGTGAGCGACGCATTGATCGCAATCTCCGCCGTCTCGACGTCGCGGATTTCTCCAATCATCACAATATTTGGCGCCTGCCGGAGCATCGCGCGCAGCGCCGATGCGAACGTCATGCCGACTTCGTGCTTCACCGGGACTTGGTTGATTCCGGTCAGCTGGTATTCAACCGGATCTTCGACCGTGATGATCTTTCGGTCCGCCTTATTGATGTGATGCAGGCATCCATACAGCGTCGTCGTTTTGCCTGATCCGGTCGGTCCCGTGACCAGCACGATGCCATCCGGCAACGCAACCAGTCGTTCGAACGCCGCCTGATCATCCTTCAAAAACCCGAGCTCCGGCAATCCGAGCTTCAGCCCTTCCTTGTCCAGGATGCGCATGACGATGCTCTCGCCATGCACCGTCGGCAGCGTGGAAACGCGCAAATCGAGTGATCGATTTTCCACGTTCAGCTGGATGCGGCCGTCGCCGGGCAGGCGTTTCTCCGCAATCGAGATGTTCGCCATGATTTTCAGCCGCGATATGATCGGGAGCTGCAACCGCTTCGGCGGACCTTCCACTTCGATCAGAACCCCATCGATCCGGTAGCGAACGCGAAGCCGTTTTTCCAGCGGCTCAAGATGGATGTCCGACGCGCGGCGCAGCACCGCCGTCATGATCAGTTCGTGAACCAGCTTGATGATCGGCGCGTCATCCTCGGAGTCCGAAACGCGGGCGTCGTTCGCGACCGCGGCGCGCTGGCGGTTCAAGTCGCCGATCAATGTATCCAACGAATTCTCACCGCCACCGTACGCGCGATCAATCGCTGCGTTGATCGCGGCGATGTCCGCCAGAAACGGTTGCACCAGCAAGCCCGACCGATGCGCGAGACTGTCCAAGCCATCCGTCTCCACCGGATCGCTCACGGCCACGGATAGGGTCCGGCCGTTCCGCGCGAAAGGAAACAGGTGGTGTTTCGCCGCAAAAGCGCGCGGCACGAGGTCGAGTACGTCCGCCGCGATGACCTTGTCAGCCAGGTCGACCGTTTCCATGCCGAACGCTTCGGCGAGCAACGCCGCGCTTCGCTGTTGGTCCCATGCGCCCTGCTGCACGAGCACGCCCAGCAGATCAGGCTCGGTCGCGCGAGTTTGAACCGCGGATTGCACGGCGATGCGCGCGGCAGCGAGATGCTCCTCACGCAACCAACCTTTTTCCTGTGCCAGCCGCAGAACGAGTTCGTCAGCTGGGGTCATCACAGGTATGCGGGTCGAACCGGCCTTACGTGCGACTTAGGCCGAGGAGGAATTCGGCGTTCGACTTCGTCTTCTTGAGCCGCGTGATCAACATCTCCATCGACTCGATCGGACCGAGTCCCTGCATCGCGCGCCGCAATCCGTAGATGCGCTGCAACTCTTCCGGATGGTAGATGAGCTCTTCTTTGCGCGTACCCGAACGATCGATATTGATCGCCGGGAAAATCCGGCGCTCCACCAGGCCACGATCAAGATGCAGTTCGCAATTACCGGTGCCTTTGAATTCCTCGAAGATGATTTCATCCATCCGGCTGCCCGTGTCGATCAGCGCACTCGCGATGATCGTCAGGCTGCCGCCACCTTCGATATTGCGCGCGGAGCCGAAGAAACGTTTCGGTTTCTGCAGCGCGTTCGATTCCAAACCACCGGACATCGTCTTGCCCTGATTGCCGGACAGCGCGTTGTAGGCGCGGGCCAGTCGGGTGATCGAGTCGAGCAGGATCACGACGTGTTCGCCCAACTCCACCCGGCGACGCGCGTTTTCGATCACCATCTCCGCACAGTGCACGTGGCTTTCCGGCGTTTCATCAAACGTCGAAGAAACCACCTCTCCTTTCGTGTGCCGCCTGAAATCGGTGACTTCTTCCGGACGTTCGTCGATCAACAGGAGGATCAGTTTCGCGTGCGGGCTATTCTCCGTAATGGAATTTGCGATATTCTGCAGCAACACGGTTTTTCCCGTGCGCGGCGGGGCCACGATCAGCGCGCGCTGGCCGAAACCAATCGGCGTAAGAATATCGACGGCCCGCATCGAAACATCCTTCTGCGGCTCCTCCGACTCCAACAGAATCCGTTGCAGCGGATAGTACGGCACAAGTTCCTCGAACGGGGTGACCTTCGAGATCTCCGCCGCGGGCATGCCCATAACGGTGTCCACCCGCACCACCGATGGGCAGCGTTCTCCGGTCAAGGGCGCCTGCACCTGCACCTCGAGGCGGTGACCGCGCTTGAGGCCGAACATCTTGATCAGGCTCTCCGGGAGATAGGGATCTTCCGGATACAGACGATAGTTCACGTGCTCATGCACGATGAACGCACCGCGATCCGTCACATCGATGTAGCCGCGGTCGCGCAACGGACGCTTCTTCTCGGCTGCCGTCGCGATGATCTGGACCAGGAGCTGTTTTCGATTCGGTGCGCCTTCAAACGCAACACCGGCGTTCCGCGCAAACGCGGTCAAATCCGCGAGATTCAACGCGTACAGTTCGTTCAGGTAAATCGGCTCACCGCCGCCCGACGAAATCTCGTTCGCCTGTGTTTCCAGCGCGGCGAGATCGTTGAAGCGTGACGGATTCGGCAGCTCGCCGAAGACCGGCGTGTTGCTCGGTGGAGGCGGCTGAGGTGGATGTTGTTCACGCGGTGGATTTGCTCCGCCGGGATGCTGCCACTGGCCGCCTCCCCCACCACCGCCGTGCCGACCACGCTTGCGCTTGTTGCGCTTCCAAAAATCACGATCGCGACCGCCACCACCACCCCGATCCTGCCAGTCGCCTTGTGGCTGACCGCCCTGCCCTCCGCTTGGGCCCGGTCCGGATTGCCCTCCCTGTCCTCCTTGATAACCCTGACCACCACCGGACGGCGGAGCCGAATCCTGCTGAGCGGATCCATCCGCAGAATGGTCGCCACCACCACCGTCACCTTGCGATTCGCTAGCTGAACGCTGCGGCTCAGACGACTGACGATCGTCGCGTTCGGCCGAGCGTTGCGGTTCGAATGTGGGTCGTTCGTCCCGTTCCGGCGGCGCGGAGGGTGAAAATGATTCCCGCTCTACCGGAGCACGGTCCGACGATTCCTCGCGGCGCGGGGCGGGCGCTGGCGGTGGGGAAGACGGCTCCGGCGACGGAGCCGGACGCGACTCCGGCGCGAACGACAACTCTGAAGCAGACTCGCTCGACGCGGCCGACTTCCTCCCAGACTTCGCCTTGGTCGCGCGCGGCGTGGCGGTCGTCGTGCGACGGCGCGTGGTTTTCTTGGGGGCATCGCCCGTATTGGAGTCGGCCTTGGCCGGGGAAGAATCGTCGTTTTTCGGAGGCATGTCAGATCTGTTCTAGCTGTAAATGGGACGCCCGAGCGGAAGCGGAACGTCCGCGGCAGCCATCAACGGGTCGCGTGAAGCGAGACGTTGAGTCGGGTAACTTGTTCCTGAAGGAACTCGGGCGAGCCGTCGTTCCAGAGAACGAAGTCGGCCCATTCAATTTTTTGCGCCAATGGCAGTTGCTTGGAAATTCTTTGCTCGGCGAGCGCGCGAGGAAGTCCGCGTTGCTCCAGTCGGGCGAGTTGCTGAGCCGGAGCAGAGGCCACGCAAACCGTGAAATCAAACCAAATTTCCAAGCTCTTTTCGAAAAGCAACGGAACCTCCACTGCCCAGTCAACGCCGCGTCCGCTCCGAAACGCAGACCTCCACAGCTCAAAAACCAGCGGATGTGTAAGCTCCTCCAGCCAGCGTAACTCCGACTCGTCCGCGAACACCCGTGAGGCCAGGTGCGTCCGATTTACCGCGCCGTTCGCGTCGATCACCTCAGGACCAAAACGGGCCCGCAACGCCGCGATGACCGGTGGTGAGGTCAGTACCTCGTCACGGACCAACCGGTCCGAATCGAGCCGGCGAAAGCCCGCTTGTTCGAGGAGAGCGGAGGCGGTTGATTTGCCGCAACCGATGCCGCCAGTGATGCCGACGATGGTATGCACGTCCGCGCCAGCTTTCGGCTTGCGCGCCCATTTCGCAAATCCTTAATGGTAGCGACCTGTCGAATCCAGATCGGCAGATCACGTCCCTCCTTCAACTTATCTGATGCTTCCACGCGTCGACACGAAGAATGCCCAAGCGGTCGCCGCCTGGGTGCAGCAGGTTTTTTGCGCCCGGTTTCCCGGGTGCGTGCCGGACCTGATGAGTCGGGTGTTTCTCGACGTGGAAACGCTTTTCGGCGGAAACCACCCAGACTATCAGGCTGTAGATCTGCGGTACCATGACTTTGAGCACACGCTGCAAGCCACCCTTTGTCTCGGTGCGTTGCTCAACGGCTACGTGCGCTCGAACGAAAGCCCACGGCTCGATGCCCGCCACTTTGAACTCGGGATCGCCGCTGTATTGTTGCACGACACGGGCTACTTGAAGCTCCGGTCCGACACCCAAGGGACGGGTGCGAAATATACGTACTGCCATGTGTTGCGCAGCTGTGCGTTTGCCGCGTCGTATCTGCCCCTCTTGGGCGCGAACGAAATCGAGATCAGCGGAGTTGTCAGCGCGATCAATTGTACCGGCCCCACGAGCGAGATCGCTCGGCTCCAGTTCCGCAACTCCGCGGACCGGTTCATCGGCAGTGCGTTGGCGAGTGCGGACTATCTCGGGCAAATGGCGGCGCCGGACTATCCGGACGAACTTGAATGTCTTTTCGCTGAGTTCGCGGAATCAGATGATTTCACTCACGTGCCACCGGCCGGGCGACTCTTCAAGTCGGCCGACGATCTCACTGCCCGAACGCCGGCCTTTTGGAAACAGGTCGTCCGGCCGAAACTGGAAAACGAGTTTCAAGGGACGTACCGCTTTCTGCGCGCAACCGGTTTCAATGACGAGTTCGACTACGTGTCGGCGGTCGAGCGCAACATCGAGCGCATTCGTCGCCAAACGGCTTCCTCGGCGACGAGTACACGCTGAGTCGCGTATTCAGCTCTCGGATCTCGTCTCGTGCTCGCCACCATTGCTTCTGCCGCTCTTCAAGGAATCGACGCCGAGCTCGTCCATGTGGAGGTCAACGCCGGCGAAGCGGGTGAGCCGAAACTTATTTTGGTCGGCCTGCCCGACGCCGCGGTGAAGGAATCGGATGACCGGGTTTTTTCCGCGCTCAGCAACAGTGGTTACAAGCCACCGCGGACGCGAACCACGATCAATCTGGCGCCGGGTCATCTGCGGAAAGAAGGACCTTTCTACGATCTGCCGATCGCGCTCGGGATCCTGGCCGCAACGGACCAACTCCGCGCCGAAAATCTCGGCGACTGGATGATCGCGGGCGAACTCAGTTTGTCGGGAGCCACGCGGCCGGTCCGCGGCGCGCTCGCGATGGCGCGCCTCGCGCGGAAGCTCGGCAAGCGCGGGTTGCTCCTGCCGGCGATTTCTGCGGATGAGGCTGCGTTCGTGGAAGGCATCGATGTGTACCGCGTCGAGTCGCTCGATGGCGCCGCGCGTTTCTTGAGCGGCGAAGTGAGATTGAAGCCTCTCCCGGTTGGAAAGGCGCGAGCGTTACCGGCGTCGGCGATTGAAGGCGCGCCGGATTTTTCCGAAATCAAAGGACAGCATGCGCTCCGCCGCGCCGTGGAGGTCGCGGTCGCCGGCGGTCACAATCTTCTGATGATCGGACCGCCCGGAGCAGGAAAATCGATGGTCGCGAAACGCGTCCCCACCATCATGCCTGCGCCGGAGCTCGAGGAGCAGTTGGAAATTGTCAGCATCCACTCCGCCGCCGGACGCACGCTGAGCGGAGAAATGGCGTGGGGCGCGCGCCCCTTTCGCGGTCCCCATCACACGATATCCGACGTCGGCCTGCTCGGCGGAGGAACGATTCCCGGACCCGGAGAAATCTCGCTGGCTCACCACGGCGTGCTTTTCCTCGACGAACTGCCGGAGTTCAAGCGATCAGCATTGGAAGTGCTCCGCCAACCGCTCGAGGACGGAGAGGTCACGATTTCGCGCAGTGCCGGCAAGATCACCCTGCCGTGCGCGTTCATGTTAGTGGCCGCGATGAACCCCTGTCCTCAAGGATTTGACTATTCGCTGTTGTCTGTCATTACCCGTTGGGTATGGCTACAAACAACTTAGCGTTTTCCTACATCCGTTGCTCCACTCCGAAGCAACATCGCGAGGGCGACACCAAACGACGGCAATTGGACCTCTGTGCAAAGTACGCACGCGAGAACGGACTCATCCTTTCCTCGGAGGGTTACGAAGCCATGGGAGTTTCCGCTTTCCGGGGGAAGAACGTCGAAGAGGGCTCCGTTCTTTTCAAACTCATCGATGTCATTAAGGAGGGAAAAATAATTCCCAAGGGCTCCACCATCATCATCGAGAACCTCGACCGCCTGTCCCGTAACTTCATCACCGAGTCGTTACCGATATTTATGGATATCATCCGCCAGGGCGTGAACATCGTCACCCTCACGGATAGGAAAGTTTACTCTCAAGAGAGCATAAGAAAGAACCCGTTCGACCTGATGTACTCCATCATGATTCTGTCACGGGGTCACGAAGAGTCCGTTGTTAAATCCGTTCGCACTTCCGAAGCATGGAAGAAAGCCCAACTGGCCGCCGCTACGACAAAAATTAAACAGAGTTACCCCGCTTGGCTGAAACTCAAAGATAACCAATTCACCGTCATACCCGAGAAGGCGAAAATCGTGACGGGCATCTTTCAACAGTACCTAGACGGACACGGCACGGGTTACATTGCCCGATACCTAAACGAACGCGGCGTTAAAACCTTTACGGGCTTAATCTGGTATCAAACGACGGTTAAGTTCTACCTCCGCTTTCCCGCCGTCATCGGGCAGTACCACGTCGGCAAACGTGAGGGCGGAAAGAAGATTAAGACTGGAGTCATCCACGAGGGCTATTACCCGCCCATCATCTCCCACGATGATTTCTATCGCGTTCAAGCAAGGATGAAACTTAGCCCGTCCAAGATGGGGCGACCACAACGGGAGGATGCAAATATGTTTAATCGTATCCTCAAATGCGGTTATTGCGGGTCCAGCATGGGCATTTATAACGCCACCAAGTCCAACAGTTACGTTTGTTGGAATGCCGTTACGGGCGGATGCGTACGCGTTGCCTATCCTGTTCCCGAGGTCGAAAAGCCATTACTGACCGCCTTGGAACCCATCCTGTCCGATTGGGGGAACTCTAAAATCGACCAAGGGAAAATTGATTCGTTGGAGGGACAAATCGAAGCCGTGGATGCAAAGATGACTAAACTCATTGCCGTAATCGAAGCGGGAGCGGACACCACCCAGATTGTTGACCGCGTAAAGGAGTTAAAGAACGAACGGACGGGACTCGTGGACCAACTCGAACGGGAAAAGGCTTACGTCTACCGTGCCACGCAACCTCCCGACCTAACCACCCTCACACCCTCTTCTAGGCTCGATATAATGCCCTTTATACGGCGTTACGTTAAACAAGTGACACTTTACCCTGCGGGCGACAAGTCACTCGATTACCGCCATCGTATGGCCTACTACGCCAAGAAGGGCCAGAACGGGTCCCAATGCTATCACGTCGTACGAAAAGAGCTCGATATCGAACACATCCGATACTTCACCGCAGAACTCATTCAACCCATCTTTCACGGCAAAGTAAAGTCCGCCAACATGCACTTTGACCACAACGGAAAACTAACACTCCAATGATTTATCTAACCATCATCTTCATCGGTATTGCATCCTTTGTCATCTGGATGTGCGAACTCTGCGGCATCACTCACATCGGTCAATGGTCCCACAACACCGAGCTGGGCCACATCGTGTTCATCGTCGGTTTCCTTTGGCTATCCTTCCAAATCGTTAATGCAGTAATCAAAGGATTCCGTAAGCGATTCGCCCGTCGTTAGGTCCACCGTTTACCGTTATCTTACGAACGGAAAACAGAAAAATAGCCTAAAATAAGGTTATGAAAAGACACGACATGAACGAAGCTGGCAAAGCATGGTATGACCGCGAAATCGCATCGGGCGACCCTGACCCATTGCGGGAAACGAACTACGCTGAGCAGGCAGAGCGAATCCAACTGATGATCGTTGCGGCACTGGTCATTGGTGGGGCAATCTTATGCCTCACGGACTACCTGACTACCGGTTCCATCCTGCCCTAAATACTACTTCTTTCGCTTCTTGGTTTTGAATCCCATCCAGTCGTTAAGCGTGACCGGTTGAATGCCGAAATGTTTCGCCGTAGCATTCTTGCTGGGCTTCGGTTCCTTTGCCATGAACGCCTTAATCTTGGCGATCAATTCATCACTTTTCTTGCTTCGTCCATCCGTCTTTTTGTCGCCCTTCGCCTTCACCTTTTTGGCTTTTGACCCAGCCGGACGACCAGGTTTCTGAACAGTAGTTTCTCCGAGGAATGCCAGCATGGAAGAGACTGATTCCTGATCATTGTCCTTGGCAAACTTCTCTAGTTTCTCACGCAAACCGGCACGTGCTTTCACCTTTGCCAGTTGTGTTTCCAGTTGCTGAATTTCGAGCGTATCGGGATTTGTGGTAGACATACTGGTACACAGTATCGGCACGACATGGTACACACTCAAGGGCTATCTTTTTGACGGTATTGTAACAGGTTTGCTTCGCAGTGAACTATCTAGATTTGTGTACCAAGAGAGCTTCGCCGGAAACGAACTAGGACTGGGAATGATACCATAGCAAGTAAAGGCAGGCGTGTACCACGCCCGCTTACTTGCCGAGCCGGATTTTGCCCCTATAGGCAAAATCAACCCATACCCTACGTGGTGCGGTACACATCACGTACACTAGTAGTATGCCTAAGAAACTACTACGCCCAAAGACGGTTCACTTCCGTTGCACCCAAGAAGAATTTGACCTCATCGAAAGCGAACGCAAAGCCGCTGGAGTTCCCCGATCCGAATACGGCCGACAGATGATGTCCGCTGGCAAGGTCGTCAAGCGTGACGCTATTTCCGACACGCAATGGTCCGCGATGTCTGGACCACAATCGAATTTGAACCAGCTGATGAAACGGCTCAATGAGAACAAGGCTCACTTTGATCCGGTAGTCTGGCAACAACTGTACGACGAACTGTGCACCTGCTCCATGTTGTACATGGAAATCCGTGCAGCACTTCTGGAGGGCG
>JBDSSD010000096.1:0-3209 GCA_039928945.1 Opitutus sp.
CGTTCCTGAGTTCCAGATTAAAACCTGCCGGATCCCGCTGCTCCCGCACCGGGCTACTTCCAGATCAAATTCAAATTCTGTTCCTGATTTATTGATTTCCACATTGCGGGGTTTGGACAGAGCGGTGTGTCGAGCGATTCGGTTCATCAGTCTTCATTCTTCTTTCTTCCTTGAGCCGCCGCGCTCCAACTCGATCAGGCGTGCGCAAGGCACGCCCCTACAGTTTGAGGCTCGTTCCAGCGTTCCTGAGTTCCAGATTCAAACCTCCCCGGATCCCGCTGCTCCCGCACCGGGCTACATCCAGATGAAATTCAAATTCTCTTCCTGATTCCCTGATTTCCACATTGCGTCGGGACGGCTACCTCGCCGCCATGCGTCGCCACGAACTGCTGCACAGCGAATTGATGAAAAAAGCGCTGTCGGCCAACGACCCGGGTTTGAAGATCGAGGCGATCGCCTTCGAAGAGAAGCCGGCGCTAAAACTGGAAGTAGATCAGACGATCAAGGCATCGGAAGAGGCCGCGGATCGAGCGTCGCAGGATCCCCTCCCCTCGGTCGGCTTCAAAGGCCCGATCGCTTTCCCCGACGACGCGACAGACGCGTACCATTCAATGGAGATGGAGATTTGATCGGTCAGGCCGTGACCGGCGCATGGTTCATTTCTCAAACGCCTCGTCCTCCCACGTCGCGTGCGTCAACGCCGGCATGGGTTTGGCGATATCGGGCGCTTCGATCTTGGGGAGCCACTTCGCGAGGTTGGTTTTCGCGGCGTGGTACTGGGAATTGTTCGCGAGGTTTTTCCATTCGTACGGATCGTTCTGGTCGTCGTAGAACTCTTCGTCGCCATTCCGATAACGAATGTACCGGAATCGGTCATCCCGCAGACTGTGGTTGCCACGACCATAGGTGGACAGCACCGGCTCGCCTCGGTCCTTGGTCTGGCCGGACAAAATACCGGCCAGACTGATTCCATCCAGCGTATGCGTCGCGGGAGCCGGCAACCCACAGAGCGCCGTCAGCGTCGGGTAGATGTCCAGCAGGCTCACCGGCGTCGCACTCTGCTGGACCGGCAGGCCGGGTACTGAGATCGCAAATACGACGCGGCAGGTCTGCTCCCACAGGGCGAACTTCAGCCAGTGATCCTTTTCGCCCGTA
Organism: Opitutus sp.; assembly: GCA_039928945.1. Classification (GTDB taxonomy): domain Bacteria; phylum Verrucomicrobiota; class Verrucomicrobiia; order Opitutales; family Opitutaceae; genus Opitutus. Next base: position 1,156 of record JBDSSD010000096.1, read on the forward strand.
TGAAAGCCGTTGTCTGCCGCAAAAATCACAATCGTGTCCTGCTGATTCGGACCCTGCTCCAACGCGTCGAGTACCCGGCCGATTTGATCATCGATGTACGCGGTGGCAGCAGACACGGCTTGAATTCCCTTCTTCCACATGCCGGCGGCGACAACGGCGGCGTGCTCGCGACGATTGGTCGCAATCCAGCGTCCAGGTTTCGGCACGTCCTCGAGATCCCCGGCTTTATAGCCCACGGGTAATTCGATCCTATCCAGCGGAAATTTGTCGTAGTACCGCTGCGCCACGGTCCACGGTCCGTGCGGTCGGTAAAAGCCGCAGACCATGAAGAACGGCCGATCCTGTTTCTGGCGGAGAACGGCGATGGTGCGATTGGCTTGCTCCGTGTCTTGTTGGAGTTTTGTGGGGTCATCGCGGTCCCAATCGTCGGGCAGGATGCCCCAGGACCAGTTCTTCGTCGCCGGGCCGGGAACCTCGTGCAGGGAACCGGGGATGATGTGCGCGGCCAGCTCGCTTTCGGGATGGGTGACATCGCTCGGGTTATCGAGGTACTTGTAATACCCCGGTGTGTAGTCACCCACGTCGTCCTGCAGAAATGAGTTGTGCGCGACTTTACCATATCCAATTGTCAGATATCCGTGCTGAAGGAAGAGCCCCGGGAGGGTGGTGACTTTTGAAATGAACGTGTCAGTGCGGCGATAGGCGTGATTGTTGTAGTAAACTCCGGAGCGGGTCGCGTGAACGCCGGTGAGCAGGGCGGTGCGGGAAGCGCAGCAAATCGGCGCATCGTTATAGCCGCGCGCAAACCATGTCCCCCGTTTTGCGAGCCGCTGCATATTCGGCGTGTGGACCGCGCTGGTCTGGAAGACATCCGTGTAATTACTCGGATGATCATCAATCATGATGATCAGAACGTTCGGTCGCGCTTGCGCAGCCTTGGTGTCGCAGGCGTAAAACAGACCCGCCACCACTGCTACCGCGAACAACCCAGAGAAAGCGGCGTGCCGGCCGGTTCCCGTGACACTAACGCAACGTCGAGCGGAGTCCTTGCGTTCCGTCGGCCCGCTACGCAAAGAAAGCCGTCTCTCGTTCGCAGATACACGCCGAAATGGCATGGGGCAATGGACTCGTCGACGTGATGGCATTGTCAACGCAAACGATGACCGCCGACGAGGAGAACCGAACCGTTTTTCGCCGCGTACGAACGCGTGACGTCCGCTCGCGGTTTGATCCGGCACTGTGACTTTGACGCCGACCGAACCGCCACTAGGTTTCGCAGCCATGACGAAAACCATGATTGAACCCTACCTGTTCTTCGGCGGCCGTTGTGAAGAGGCGCTCGAATTTTATCGGACGGCGCTCGGTGCGCGGGTGCTGATGATGATGCGATTCAGCGAAAGTCCGGCGCCCATGCCGCCCGGTTCGATTCCGCCCGGCTTTGAAAACAAGATCATGCACGCTTCGGTTGAGGTGGGCAGTTCGAGCTTCATGGCCTCGGACGGCAATGAATCCGGCGCGAAGTTCGAGGGATTCTCACTTTCGATTACGTTCGCGACGGAGTCGGAGGTGGAACGCGTTTTTGCCGCGCTGGCGGACGGCGGAACTGTCGGCATGCCGCTTGGGAAGACGTTTTGGTCGCCGAAATTCGGCATGCTGACGGATCGCTTCGGTATCGGCTGGATGGTCAGCCTCGCGACGTGAAATCTTGCGTACCAACGCCGGAACGAGCCGGGATCGAGGATTAAACGCGAATGACGTAGGGGCGGCCCTTTACGGGCGCCCGTTGGGGATGAATCTGCCTCGACGCAACGTTTTCGAACCGGTCGCGCGTAAAGCGCGCCCCTACGCGATCATCACGTAGGCCAACGCGCTTGCGCGCGCTCCGGAGGATCGCGGAGCGTTCCCAATCGCCGGCGATCTGAACCAAAGAACCCGAGCGCACGCAAGCGCGCTTGCCTACGTCGGATCCGTGAGGATTGGTGAAATCCGTGGTCTCTGACGGTTCGAGGTATAAGCGCGAAGGACGTAGGGGCGGCCCTTTACGGGCGCCCGTT
>JBDSSD010000097.1:0-48543 GCA_039928945.1 Opitutus sp.
AACGATTTCGCACATCGCGAAGCTTCGCACCCTCGCCTGCCGTGGGGTTCGCAGCGGTGGCCCCGCTTAATACCCAATTTTGCGGGTTGTTCTTAAGGTCTTGAAATGACTTCCACTGCGATGCCCACTCCATCGTGCCACCAGCATATGGCAACGATTGCGCCAGAAAACTGGCGTCCACCATATATCCACCATTTGCACTGCTCGTGCCGGCCACGGGCACCCACGTGACGAGATTAAAGTTCGTATTGCGTACTTGCTGTTGCACGTCGAAGCCGACCTTCGTGCTTAACGTTGTCCAAGGAAGGTCGAAATGGCGACTGAGTTTCCCGAAGAGGGTTCGCTTGAGGTCGTAGCTATCTCTTTCTCCGGAACCCTGCCGGAGGACATTGTAGTTACTTAGCTTTCTGAAATCGACCACTTCGCCGACGTGACCCGGAGCGTTGTCCAAGACCGTAATTTTTCCGGGCGCCTGCGGTCCAACATCGTCAAAGTTGACCGTAACGTTTGTTCGACTGAGAACAACGGTGGCCGCATACCCGTCTGATACGTCCCGGTAGTGATTCGTAGCATGAGAATACCCGGCCCCGCCTTCCATCGTCCAAATCGGACCGTTGTGACGCCAAGTAAGCGTCGGCATGAAGGTGGTTCCGTACTTATGTTGAGCACCGGAACCGCCCGTATTAATCGCGATCGACCCCTGTCCCGGGCGGCCATGCACGAAATTGACGCCAGCTTCCAATGGTCCGGTCGCCAAAACATTCCCGCTGCCTGCGTTGATAACTAGATCGCGGCCGCCATATTCACCGCTATACCGAGCCCAGGTTGTGCCCAGCGAAAAAACGTCGTTCTGCCCAAGTTTGAAATCGATAGTAGCCGCCCAAGAAGACCGCTGGATGAAAATGGGATTGTTACTGATTACGTACTGCTGAGGATACGGGTTCGCGTTGGTATAGGGCGATCCGGCGGGCGGCGTACCGAAGTTGCTCGTTCCAAAGCGTTCGTAGGTGAAGCCCGTCCCGACGAGATCTTTTCCACTGGTGGATCCGGATAGTGTGAAGCCGATCTTGGAGTTTATCGGGTTGATGTAATTGAAAGTCGCGCCGGGATTGACCTTGCGGGTGGCGTGGTTTTGAGGACCGGGGATTGGCGTGAAGCTAAGAAAACTGCTCTCCGGCATTTCAAGAAAAATTTGATACGTGCCGGATGCGCGACTTCGCTCGAACGCACTCCGCGGCACCATGTTGATATACCCCGAAAGCGAATTGCCGGGCGACTCGGGCGTCGGTGATCTTACGTATTCGATTCGCGACACGTTATTGATCGAAATCTGTTCCAATTCAATCGTGCGCGCCGTGCCGGAGGAAGCGGCGCTCGCCATTCCCATCCCGTTCATCAGGATATTCGTGTACTGTCCGAACGCACCATTCAACTGAATCTGTCGAGGTTCACCTCCCGTGTATTCCACAGTGAGACCGGGCACAAATTTTAGGAATTCACCCAAATTACCTTCAGCGTTGTTACCGAATTCATCGGTCGACACCACCGTTTTCATATTTGGCGCAAAACGCTGCTCATTAATCGCAATTGCTGCGTCGTTTGTGTCTTTGGTCGCGTTAACGACAAATTTATCAAGTAGAACGGTTGAATTCGCTTCTCTTTCCGCGGCGGCGGCCGTCGTCATCAGCTCGAAATCCTGATGCGTCGTTTGCCCCGTTTGTACGGTGACGGTGCGAACTTGCGGCTCCAAACCAGTAAAAGTCGCGCGAACGCGGACTTCCCCAGTTGGAACGTTTGAGAATCGATATTGACCGATCGCGTCGGTGAGCGTCTCGATGTTGGTGCCCTCGATCATAACGCGAGCTTTGTCCAAGTAGTCACCTTTGACTACATTTTGGACCCTACCTTCAATTATGCCGATCGTGGTGCTCTGTCCAAACGATTTGAGGGGTATGAATATAATTCCGACGAGCGCGATATAAACGCGGAGTAACGAGCGGGGGTAGTTCATCGTGGTTGGTGATCGAGGGGTGACGCCGATTCAACGACCGCATCCTGACGCTGACAAAGTATCGGTTGGTGAACGTTAACCAACGGGGACGTCACGGCGCATTTCCAAGCGAGCAGATGGAATTCTCACGATCAAACTGCTGGATATCTCGCTCCGTATCGCGGCCCTCGATACGGACGCCATCGGATACACGGGCCGCGGGGCGCCGACTGGCAACGATATACCTGGCCCTGGGCGTGGCGGTACAATCGCCCGGCTCGACTCGACTCCCGCTCTGGGGCTTTGATCAGCCGAACCGCCTCTTCACCCCGTGATCGGTGAAGATAAGTGATGCTTGAAAGCACTTTCGGGCGGCGTCACGACAGGCGACAAGCTTGCTTCAAGCGCTGTAAATTTGGCCTTTGAGGTCTCGTCTTTCGCAACCCTCAAGCCTTGTTTCGCGAGTGAATCTGCAGTCTCCAATGAGACCCGCATCGGCTTAAAGTTTTGCGGTTGCATAGAACAATTCTATCACCCGGGAAACAGACGCACGCCCTCAATCAACACCGCCAAGTTATCGGCAGTCGGCTTCACCGCCCTATGGAGCGAGGTGTCGGCAATCAGCAAATAGACGTCGGGTAGATGCGGAATTTCGCCGCGCGCGACGAACAAAAGGCGCAACTCGGCGTCCACCTGCCTCGCACTTAGCTGCTTCCCCGCGGCCGGCTTCGCCGTGACGGATAACTTCCTTTTGGCGCTGAGGGTGTCGCCAATACAGGGAGCGTGGCTTGGAAGCCGCGGTCTTCGGCCGGCACTGGACTGAGCAAAAGTTCGGTTTTCAATGCTACCGATGCCTAGTATGCCTCAACTGATTGTTGATTGGGATCCTCGAGCTTGGCGAAGGAAACGGAGTTGTGATCGAACCTCATACCCGTGACCAATTGCGCCAATCCATCTTCCAGCCAAGCCGGGCAACGCGGCGGCGTGCGCGAAAGCAAAAAGTGCACGTATTCCCCAAAAAATTGCTGGTCGTGATCGACGCGAAGCCCTTGCATTTTGGAACCGTACCCCGCGGAAGTGGGATCTAACCCTGCCGCGTCGGAGATGTTGAGCACCTTCGCTTCGAGGTCGACGATGATAGCCGAGCGTTCATCGTCTTTCACGGGTGAGCCTCGCCATGCCAGTGTCGTAATCACCACGCTCAGAGGATGACGGCACGAAGGCGTCGAACGTGTTGTGCGAGCTACAAAAACTCCTTCAAAATCGATCATTTCACGGATACACCTGAGTCAGCCGTTAAACCTCAAAACCGTGTCCGTGCGCCTCGTTAAGAACGGCATCGCAGGATTAGAACCTACCGTGCCGGCAAATCATAATTTCATTCGCTCAGAACGTTCCCTTGATGCCGATCGTCCAAAGGGGCCCAAACTCTAGCTCACGACGTTCCCGCGCACCAGCTGGTGTGGCGCCGCTGGCGCCAACCCACTCGTGCCGCTGTTCTTTTTCATTCCGGAGATTCGACACGGCGGCGTAGAAGCCAACCGGCCACTTTTTGAATGGCCGATAGTTCGCGGTTAGATCGACAAAGGTTCGCGCAGTGTAGTACAGATAGCTGTCGGTTGCCACAAAGTAGTTCATCCGGGCCCGAGCCTTGTAGTTCCAATTCGCCTGGAAATCGAATTTCGGCCGGTTGAACGAGATGCCCCAGTTGGCCGTATAGGGCTCGACGATATGAGGAGCTACGGCAACGAAGAGGTTGCTGCTCGCGGCGCCCGGGCCCGAAAAGCGCTGACGACTATAATTAGCGAAGACCGTCACACCGCGGGCCCAGCTGGGCAAAAACTTCAGCTCTTGCTTGTACCCAACATCCCACCCGTTGGAATCCATCTCGTCGGGGAGGTTTCGTTGAGTAGACACAAAGTATCCCATATAGGATTGGTCTACACCGATCGCTTCCAGCAGCGCCGGTGTGGCCGGAATCGGGTTTGTCACGATGAAGTTCTTATATTGGCGATGCCACGCATCGACCGAGAACACACCCACCCCTGGGAAATAATATTCAAGCGAAGCCGATTCCGTGACCGACGTCCATGGCTTCAAAAGCGGGTTGGAGACTGTGATAAACGGACCCGTCGGGGTTGGGGTCACTCCTAAGTCTGGCAGCGTAGCACCCGCAGCATACTGGGCGAAGTCGGGCCGGCCAATTGAGGTATAGGCCGCGACGCGTGCGATCAAGTTCGGCCGAATGTTGAAGGACGCGTTTATGTCAGGGAAAAGCGTCAGGTACTCTCGGTTTGTCTTGTCCCCACGTTCCACGATTGTGGCTTTAACAAAGTCCAGCGAGCCCGCCAGAAAAGGTTTACCGAGAGCCGCGTTGGTGAGCGGACCTTCGCCCTTCACATTCGTCTGCTCCGCCCGGAGGCCGGCAGTCATCTGGAGGCGACGATTGAGGAAGCTTAGCTCGCCTTGCAAAAACCCGGCGCTGACGACTTCGGTGGCGTGCTTGGAGCGAAGGCGGTGGGCGCTGAGTACGGCCGCGTCGCCCCCGGTCGGATTAGTGGCACTCGCGCCGTTCGCTACCCAATTTTTCGGATTGTTTGCTAAGTCCTGGGAGGGCTTCGCGAAGTCTTGCCACTCCATGACGCCTCCAACGTACGGCATTGCGTGGGTCAAGAAACTCTGATCAACCAGCCAACCGGCGTTGACACTGCTCGATCCCGCAACGGGATTAAACTGGTAAACCTCTTGGCCGTTATCACGGGATTGCTCGTGCACATCAAAGCCAGCTTTGACGTTGAGCGATGTCCACGGGAGATCAAAAAAGCGGCTGGTTTTTCCGTAGACCGAACGCACGATGTCGTAACCTTCTTTCGGCGCATAGACCTGCCGAATGACGTTATAGCTGCTCAGTTTCCGGAAATCTACGATTTCGCCCACGTGACCAGGCGCGTTGTCGATAACCGTAATCTGCCCGGGCGCTTGTGGACCGACCTTATCAAAATTGATGGTCACGTTGGAACGCTGGAGGACGACCGCATTGACATTCCCTTCGGAAATATCCCGGTAGTGGTTAGTGGAGTGGGAATACGCCGCGCCTGCTTCCATGTTCCAGACAGGTCCGACATGCCGCCACGTCAAACTCGGCATGTAACTGACGCCGGTCTTGTGACCCAAAGAGGTTCCCGCACCGATTGTGATTGTGCCCACGCCGGGAGCGCCGTGAACGTAATCCACACCGGCTGAGATTGGTGCGGTTGCAGGCGAAGCTGCGCTACCCGCATTGAAATTGATATCACGGCCGCCGAATCGACCGTCATACGAAGCCCATGTCATCCCGAGCGACAGGACGTCGTTGGGCTGAGGCTTAAAGTCCAAAGTGGTGCTCCAAGATGAGCGCCTGATCGCGATGGGGTTGTCGCTGATCGCGTAGATTTGCGGATAGGGATTGGAGTTGTTATAAGGCGAGCCGGCGGGCGGCACCCCAATATTGCTCGAACCAAATCGCTCGAAGACAAAGCCTTGATTAAGCAAGTCCTTCGCGCTGGTTGACCCGGAGAGTGTGAAGCCGAATTTATCGTTGACGGGATTGATGTAATTGAAAGTCCCGCCCGGACCGACTTTGCGTGTCGGGGTGCCGTACGGCCCCGGTTGTTTGCTGAAATTGAGGAAATTCTTCTCCGTCATTTCCATGAACACTTGATAGCTTCCTGATGGCCGGCTGCGCTCGAACGAATTGCGGGGGATCATGTTAATATAGCCGGACAAGGAACTGCCAGGAGACTCAGGCGTAGGAGAGCGGATGTACTCGATGCGGGACACATTGTTGGTCGAAACCTGTTCCAATTCAATCGTGCGAGCGGTGCCTCCTGACGCGGCAGATGCCATTTGAAATCCGTTCATCATTATATTCGTGTATTGGCCCGGAGCGCCTGCGAGTTGAATCTGACGCACTTCTCCTCCGGTGTATTCGACCGTGAGTCCCGGTACGAACTTCAAGAATTCGCCAAGGTTGCCTTCAGCGATGTTGCCGAATTCCTCGGTCGAAACCACCGTCTTCATGTTGGCCGCGAAACGCTGCTCGTTAATCGCGATTGAAGCGTTGTTTGTGTCCTTTACGGCAGTCACCACAAACTGGTCGAGGACGACAGACGGGTTTGCCTCCCGCGCCGCCGTCGCGGCAGCGGTCAATAGGTCGAAATCTTGCTTAACGGTCTGGCCCGCCTCCAATGTCACTGAATGCATCTGTGGCTCCAAACCCGTATAGTAAGCTCGGATTTGCGTAGTCCCGGCGGGAACATTCGTGAATCGATATTGACCTAGAGAATCCGTCAGCGTGGACCGGTTGGTTCCTTCGATCGTGACTTGGGCGTTGTCCACGTAGTCACCTTTGACCACGTTTTGGACTCGCCCAACAATCGCCCCGGTGGGGGCGCTTTGAGCGAAAGAAGTGCAAGAAAACGTGACGATGCCGGCGAACGCGGTGCATACGCGAATCGAGGCTCTGACCATGCTGAAGTAGTTCATGCTAATGGGGCTAAAGTTAGTAACAGAGTGCTAACTTCGCGACTGATTAGAGGGATGCTGCCCGTCTGACAAAAGCTAGTTTGGTAAACGTTAAGTTTACGGGCTTGGCGCGGTAGTTGGGTACTTCCAGCTCTTGTCACACCGCTACAACTATTCACGTGGGCGTGATTAAATTTCTATTCATTCACGGGTGCGGACCATAAACACTTAGGGATTTGATCGAATAGCTTGCCATCCCGTTGATGGGACCCTTCGAAAACTGAAGCCGGATAAATCGAGCGGATACCGGCTCGTCGAATTTGTCGTCAGTCGTAATCGCGCTCTTAACTCCGAGCCTTTTCGTGAACGGATGCCAGTGCTCGTCGTCGGTCGAGGTCTCGACCGTATAGTCTATCGCGTACGCGGCGCCCCATTCCGTGATCACTTGATCTATGATTTGGGTCATTCCAAGGTCGACGTGAAACCATTGTGTGCCTTCCCGGTGAAGGGAGCTCCATATCGTGGTGTCCTTCCCGTCGACCGCGCAGGCGGGCTGGTCGACGGTGTCGCTGCTACTCGCATTGCATGCAGCCCCGCGCGCCAAGTCATTGTTTACGACGAGAGTTTTAATCGAGTAATTTGCCGGACCTCCGATCGGTCCTTCGGTCATCGTCAGCTTTACAAAACGAGCTATGCGCGAGGTAAACTTGTCCGTAGTCTTTCCGGCAGACACCAGATCGGAGCGGGTTGCCACAGTGACGTAGTCTAGATCGTCTGTCGAAGTGGCCACCGTGTATTTCTTGGCATACGCTAAGTCCCATTGAGTGATAACTTCGTTGATTGAATGAGCGCTTTCCAAGTCGACTTTAAACCAGCAAGCGTCGCGCTCAACGGCCGAGACCCAACTCGTGTTGTCGTTGGTATCGACTGCACGCTGGGCATCATAGCCAGCGATGGAGGTAGTGCTGCTGGCAAAGGCGTTTGCGTCTTGGGCGTGATTCCGTGCACCAAAGATTCGAACCTCAGCAATTGAGTAGTCGACCGGCTCTGTCGCGACGCCATGAGTCATCGAGATTTTGACATAACGAGCAGCCGTGCGTGAAAATATACTCCGAGTTGTGGTTAGCCCCTCGATGCCCTGACCTTCCGCGACTACATCATAAGCAGCGTTGTCCGGTGACACGGCGATCGTGTAAAATTTGGGACCGGAGCTTCCCCACTTGATCGTGACAGTATTGACCATGTGCGAAGTACCAAGGTCGACGGTGTAGGTGGCCGCTCCGCTTCTTACCGCTGAGGTCCAGCGCGAAGCATCGTCTCCGTCATTACCCTTTGACGCGTCCATATACGCGGATGCGCTCGTAGAACTAGCAATGGCCAGCCTACCCTGCGCTAGATTCTCGTCGTTAAAAACTTGGACGGTCCAAATCGAGTAGACCGGCGGATTGGCAGCCGCGGCATTTCCCGCCGTCATTTCAATCTCTACATAGCGGGCAGCTCGGGTCGTGAATATGTCTCGGGTCGTTCCGAGATCATACTTCAAGTCTCGATTATGGACCGTTTCGGAAGTGTGGCCGTCCTGAGAAACGCGAACTTCGTATTTCACAGCATAGGCCGGCGACGCCCATGCGATTTTAACTTCGTTGATCGGCATAACCGCTCCCAGGTCGATCCGGATCCACTGGGTGGCTCCAGACCGGGTTGAAGTCCACTTGGTGGACTCGTCGCCGTCAGTCAGACGGGAAGCTTCGTAGCCCGTGCCGAGCACGCTGCTCGCTGTTACCGATTTGCCAGCCGCGAGGTCGTTGCCACTCGAGGTGCTATCGATGATATCATTCGCAAATCGAGTTGTGAAGTCCCAGTTGGCATCTACCGGGTCGCCCTGCCTGATCTTTCCGCCGACGAGGACGACGTCTGGAGCGCCCTTCCACTGGTTATGATGGATGGTACCCGTAGGGTGGTTGTCCTCGCTGCCGACCGCGTGAAACACCTCCATGATATTCGGCCAATGCCAGTCGATGTTAAGAAACGTGTTATGGTGGATGTTAAGGTTGTGGACTGAGACGTCAGGGGCAGCCGCCAAATCGTACAGGAAGCCCATGCCGTAACCGGCGATGTTCTCGAAGGTGGAGTTTCGGATCTCCAAGCCATTGCACCCGCCGATGTCCGCAATCGAAAGGTCGGTTGTGGTCGGGTCAGGCAGCACGCTTGTACGGACTTGAATGTTGTCGATCAGGCAGTCATTTGAGAGATACCAATGGAGCTGGGCCGTCCCTCCACTGGCGAAATATGCTCCCTTGTAGACTCTCGAGTTTTGAAGCACGCCCTTGTTGACGCTTGTCCAGAAGATACCGGTCAACGAGACCCACGGGGAATCGATGTCGTGGATGTACAGGTTATCCATGAAGACGTTGGTCACCTTGTTGCGCGGAGACCTCCAGCCCTCCACTTGCCCAGCGAAATAGCCATCGCGATTGGTATGGTTGTTCCAATCGAGGGCGACGCCGCAGCCCGCATTGTAGACTTCGCAGTTCGTCACGCGAAAATCGTCGAGCATCGTGGTGCTGTTGTTAGCCATGTCCCACGCGCCGGTCAGGCCGATCCCATAGGAAAAGGCGACATCGTCCGGGGCCCAGTAGGAGACATGAGCCGGGTCGGGGCCATGCCCGGCGCCGGTGACACCTTCCCAACCATTCGTGCCCCGATGGAGATAGACGTCGGGCACGAGGGGATTTGGCACTTGGTTGGTCTTGATGCCCCGAAACCCATGCGCGACGATATCGTCGAGGTAGACGGATTGATGATGGTAGCTTTTGTTGTAGTGAATCACGATGCCCGCACCCGCTTCGCACACCTCGAGTTCGGATATCTTGACGTAAGAGACGTTATAAGTGGTGAAGCATCGATCCGCCACGCTACTGTTTCGCTGGATCTTCGGGCGACTGCCGGTGCCGTATGCCGCCACCTCGATGAAGTTGTCCGCAGTCCCTGAACCGTGCAGCTGGAAGTGCTGGTTCCAGACACCACCTCGCCTCAACAAGATCTTATCCCCCGGCTTGAAGACGGTGGCGTTGACTTTGTCAAAATCCTGCCAAGCCGTCGACTCGCGTGTGCCGTTGTTGCTGTTGCGACCGGCGGGATCGACATAATAAGTCGTGGCTTGCATTGGGGCCATAAAAGCCACGAACAATCCTATATACAGTAGGAACGAAACAACAAGGTCTGTGCGGAGCCCGAAGCGAGACCTGAGTCGGAAGGCGGAAGTAACCATAATAGATGAGGGTTCGGCAAAAGGGAAACTACACCGAGCCGCCGTACGCGAAACCGCTATCGACTTCAACCAGGGTGGCGCAACAAATCAGAGGTAAACGTTAACTGACTTCCGACCCATGCGAATCCGGGGCGAATGAATGAGCATGCGCAAAACAATTGGTCCATGTACGTACTGACCAATGCTCGCCATCACAAAATCTACCCGCAGTGAAGCGAAGCGCTGTGGATTCCTGTTCACAACCCGGTCACCGTTTTGTACCCTGTGTTTACACCCCCACTTCGGCGGATACCTGAGCAGCGCGCTCCAGCCCGACCAACGGCGTAGTTCAGTGGGACGAAGGTACTTCGGCTCCCATTTCCTTTTTCATATCAGCAAGGGAGGAGAACTGATACATCCTGCCCACGCTGGGGCCGACGTGGCCCAAGTTCGATACGATCACGGTCCAACCGTGCGCTGTACGTGAAATCTCTCCTTTCATACGATCGCAGCCCATCGCTCTGCCTAGGCTTTCCTCAATCTGCTCGCCGCATAAACCTGCAAACGCATCGAGGCTCCGTAAATACTGATGTTGTTGACTGAGTGGTTCGTCGGATCGGCGACGTACCCCGTTGGGCATTGTGCTCTTGATGTAACGGGCTGACACCGCAACGTCCAACTTGTCGGTCGGTCGTAGTGGCGACGCCAGCGCCGGCCCGAGTCATTACCCGTCGTATAGGTGATGTCGTCTGTCGACAACCCGTTCGTATAGTCTTTGCCGTAGGCTGTATCGCATTCGATGAGCACACCATCAACACTGTGGGCGCCGCGAAGGTCAATTTTGAACCGAGTTCAAACTGGTGGGGGGTTCAACCTCGCAAAACCACCGGGTTGCGAGTAGGGATAATACGGGTACGGCTTCGTCGTCGCGCTGACCGCATCAAGCCGAGCGATTTGTTCAGCAGTAAGAGCCCATCCGACCGCTCCGAGATTCTGTTGTAACTGCTCTTCATTTCTTGCCCCCACAATAACATTCGCAACAGTTGGCCGGCCCAAAACCCAGTTCAGCGCAACTTGCGCGACCGTCTTGCCTGTCTCGAGCGCAATAGCGTCAAGCACGTCGACCACGTCAAACAGATATCCCTCGTTAACCGGAGGCCCAACATCTTTCGACACCTGTGATTTCAAGCGGCTCTCTGACGGCAGTGGCTGACCTCGCCGCAGCTTTCCCGTCAACCGTCCCCAACCAAGCGGGCTCCACACCATCGCGCTGACGCTTTGATCCAAGCCAAGCGGCATGAGTTCCCATTCGTAGTCGCGACCCACGAGGGAATAGTATACTTGATGCACGACATAGCGCGCGGAGCGCCGTTCCTTGGAAATCGCGATGGATTTCATCAACTGCCAACCCGAAAAATTCGAAGCACCAATGTACCTCAATTTTCCGGCACGCACAAAACCGTCCAAGGTATCCAGTGTCTCGTCGATGGGAGTTCTTCCGTCGAAGGCGTGCAGTTGGTAGATGTCGATGTAATCTGTGCCCAGACGGCGCAGACTGTTTTCAATGGCGCGGCTGAGATAACTCCGGGATGAGCCAAGGTCGTTTGGTCCGTCTCCCGTTGGCAGGCCGCCTTTTGTCGAGATGATCACGCGATCTCGACGACCCTTCATTGCTCCTCCAAGAATTTCCTCAGCCGCACCTTCCGAGTAGACATCCGCGGAATCGAACATATTCACGCCGGCTTCGATTGCGATGTCGACCAGCCGCGTTGCTTCCGAGACATCTGTCGATCCCCAAGATTTGAAGAGTTCCCCTCTGCCTCCAAATGTGCCCGTTCCCAAGCTCAGAACGGGTACCGTGAGGTCTGAGTTCCCTAATTTTCGATATTCCATATCGGTGACGTGTTTGTTGTTTGTTAGACGACGGCGGCTCAATCCAATAGGTGGTATTTGCGGCTACGCCTCGCGTGAAATTGTTAGTTTGCGAAGCATGAAGGTTCGTTCCCGAATAAATTTATAGCAGTACAATCCCTCGACTCGTCGTTCACCGAATTATAGATTTTGCTGCTTTTGTCATGTTTGCACCCTTCGAACTTACGAAGCGCGGACTTTCGGCCCGCTAGAGCGCTGAATTGCAGTTCAGAACGGCATGCCTATTTTCAACAAACTATGTCGCAGGTGTCGCGGCGGATTGCGCTCGTTCGTCGTAGGTGTGAAATGCGAGAACTCGACACTGACCGAACATCCAAGGCTACAATCGAACGAGTTGATTCCGCCGACGGCGTTTCAATCGGTTTCAGTCGCATGGGTCATGGCCCACTCCTAATCATCGTGGACGGTGCACTTCACTACCGAGAAATTGGCTTAAGCCATGCGCTCGCCAAGAAACTGGCGTCTCACTTTACCGTTGTGACGTACGATCGCCGCGGACGGGGACAAAGCGGCGACGCATACACCCACCGAATCAACGAGGAAATCGCGGATCTCGACGCGCTTATAATTGCCTTAGGTGGAAATCCTTTCGTCTGCGGCCTTTCGAGCGGCGCGATCTTAGCATTGGAGGCTGCGCGCCGTATAACCAGTATCTCCAAATTGGCGCTACACGAACCGCCATTTATCGTAAGCGGATGCCGCCCCTCGACTACCGCGGATTGGGAACTAATTTTTGCGTCCTGTGTGAACGGAAATTCTGACGACGCCGTTCGCACGTTTCTTAATTCAAGCGGAATGCTGCCGCTCGCAACGTGGGTCCTAGGATCAACTCCCACATGGCGAAAGCTTACGCGAGTTGCGCGAACACTGCTTTATGACGGAGACATAGTTCGCCAATATCAATTGGGGTGTGAACTACCGACAGATCGTTGGACGTCTGTCACAGTACCAATCCTCGTCACAGCAGGGGGCAGGAGCCCAGACTGGATCGTAGAGGGAGGAAAGGCCCTGGTGTCAGTCGTCGCGAATGGAACTTTCAAAAGTATACCACGTGGGACCGAAATCTTAGACCCAAAGCGTCTAGCTCCAGAACTTATTACGTTTTTCGGCGGAGCTTGCTGATTGCCAGACCGAAGCGAGATCATTACCTCTTAAACGAAAGACACGGTCCGCGAGATTGCTCAGCTAGGGTCGTTGAATGCTACTGCTCCTTCGCGTTTATTCGTCGGGTCGGTTGATTTCACCGATCGGTTGGGACGACTCCCTTGTCATCTTACCCTGCGGTAAGATCCACGCCGATTCATGAGCAACAAACCCGACTTTCGGGTAGTATCCCTTAGCGTTGGGTGCGGCCAATAAAATTACTTTCGCTCTAACACCGAGCCTCGACCTAGTCATGTGAATCAATGCGCGACCAATCCCAATCTGTTGGTATATTTGGTCGACCGCGAGATCCGAGAGGTAGCAGCAATATACAAAATCCGTAACCGAGCGCGCAACTCCCACTAATTCATCATCGTGCCAAGCAGTACAAAGTAAATCCGCATACAGAAGCATTGATTTGATGCACTCCAAATCATCAACAGGTCGCCTTGCCGCCAAACCTGAACGTCGAAGCACTCCAATGAATTGCTCTGGCGAAATTTTCCGGTCTGTTTCGTAATCGATCTTCATTTTTCACATTCGATGTGAAACCCGATGCCTAAACCACAAATCGACAGTTGGGATACGTTTTGAACTGCGGCAGCGTAGTTTCGTTCGGTCCCGTTATAGGCCGATTAATTTTGATCATTGATCTGACCGGGAGCGTCGCAAACGGGTTCTGTCAGGTAATCGTGGAATTGCCGCACCTCAACCGGAGCAAGACATGCTTTAGCCACTTTGCGCCCCCACATTAAGGCTTCGCTAAGGTCCGACGTTTCCACCACCCAAAATCCGCCGACATGTTGATGAGTGTGTAGGTAAGGTCCGTCAGTGGTTATGATTTTGCCGTCTGGCGCCCATCGGACCGACTTAGCGTGATTGGCTGGGTGCAACCCGCCAACAAAAACCCGTATCCCAGCAGCTTCCATCTGCCTGTTAAGTCGACTGATACGGTACGTCATAGTTGGATCCTCTGATCTGGGATCGTAAGTGTCAGGATGGTGGATCGCTATCAAAAATTTGCTCATAATTGCCCGTCCTCACTTCACGACGAATGAAGCCACCGTTTTTGGACGCGTCACTCGGAACGGTTATTAATGACGAAGCCCACAGGTCCTGCTGGCCACGAAGCGTAGCTGTTAAGCTCATTCGTGTTTTCAAACGGTCGAGCTCACATACTTGTTCCAAACGTTTCGCATTTCTTCGGTGTCTCAGATTTGAAATCATTCACATTGCAGGATAATTGAGAATTGATGGTTCAGTCTCGGTGGATTGCCGGCACCAACTCTTGCCGCGATCGGTCCGTGTCCGCTCCTGCTCGTCATCTCACATGTGTGCGCCGCCTTCATTCGACATTCGTACCCACCTCGATGCCGTTTATCGCGCGGAAGCAGGTCGCATTCTGTCGACGCTGGTTCGGTTACTCGGCGATTTCAATTTGGCCGAAGATGCGATGCAGGAAGCGTTCAATGCGGCATTGCACCGCTGGCCGGCTGAGGGCCTTCCAGCTAAACCTCGCGCGTGGCTGATCTCGGCTGGGCGCTTCAAGGCGATCGACTCCATTCGTCGCCGCGTGCGGCTCGATGCAGCTCACCAACAAATTGCTGACGAGTTGAACAACTCGCTGCCCACTACGGATCAGCTAGACGAACTCCCCGACGATCGGCTCAAACTCATTTTCACGTGCTGCCACCCTATACTCGCACCCGACGCCCAGGCGGCCCTCACCTTGCGCGAGGTTTGCGGCCTGACAACCGAGGAAATTGCGCACGCTTTCTTGTCGTCGGCCCCGACGATCGCACAGAGGATTGTTCGGGCGAAGGCGAAAATCCGCGATGAACGCATCCCTTATCAGGTGCCCTCGGGGGCGGAGTTGCCGGAGCGGCTCGGGGCGGTGCTCGCAATTGTCTATCTCTTGTTCAATGAAGGCTATTCGGCTTCGTCTGGCCCCTCCCTCACACGAGTCGAATTGTCGACTGAAGCCATCCGTCTTGGGCGGATCTTACTCGAATTGATGCCAGAGCCGGAGGTAACGGGCTTGGTTGCTCTCATGTTACTGCACGAATCGCGTCGAACAGCCCGCGTCAGCCAAGAGGGCGAACTCGTGCTGCTAGAACACCAAGATCGAGCGTCGTGGAATTACGATCACATCCGCGATGGAATCGCATTGGTAGAACGTGCTTTGGCGACGCGCCGCTTCGGACCCTACACGCTTCAAGCCGCCATCGCGGCCGTTCACGCCGAGGCGCCTAGGTCGGAGGCAACGGACTGGAAACAGATTTGCGCTCTTTATGCAGCGCTGCTCTCGATGCAGCCATCGCCGGTTGTTGAACTGAACCGCGCCGTAGCCGTGGCGATGCGGGATGGTCCGACTGCCGGGTTGGTTCTCATCGATGACCTAATTGCACGTGGCGAATTACAGGACTACTATCTCGTACATGCGGCGCGAGCCGACCTACATCGTCGACTCGGAAACAAAGATCAGGCGCGTCTCGCCTACACGCAGGCGCAGGCACTAACAAAATCTGAACCGGAGCAGCGCTATTTCGCAACCAGGCTCCGAGAGCTCGGCTGAAAATTATTCGTGAGCATGTCGAATTCTACGCCGGCTGTTCGGCTAGCTATACTGGGCCCAATACCGTGTCCGCTAACCTGTCTATTTTATGAAATACATCTGTCTCGCTTACTATGATTCCGAAACGTTCGCCTCCGCGCCCGAAGCCGACCAACAAGAAATGATGGACCGCTGTTGCGAGTACGACGATCAGCTCCGCGCCAACGGCAATTTCAAGGGCGGCGAAGCGCTGCAGCCGCCGGAAACCGCGACAACCCTGCGGTATTCGAACGGTCGCATCGTCATAACGGACGGGCCTTTTGCAGAGACCAAAGAACAACTCGGCGGCATCTTGATCCTCGAGGCCCGCGATCTGAACCACGCGATCGAAATCATTTCGAAGCATCCAGGCACGAAGATCGGCCCATGGGAAGTCCGTCCCGCCGCCGACCTCAGCGAAATCGTTAGGCAAAGCGAGGTTCGCCGACGGGCTGAGAAGAATTGAGAAGCCGTGGGCCAACGCTTCTCTCGGCGGGTTGCATTCGGTGCGGGAGCACCGCTGTCCGCGATCGTCGGGCTCAGAAGATGTAGCTCGACCGAGATTTGCCGCAGCCGCCTCCATGACGGACCCACCGAACGAGAAAGAGGACGTTCCTTCGACTTCGCGAGGCGGCACTTTGTAAAAGATTAGCTCAGGTAAGGAGAGTCAGAACTTTAGTATTCCGAACGTCCTCACCACGACACTACACATAAACCATTTATATAATGACAAAAACTCTTGTAAGCTTTACTATCTCGATCGACGGCTTTGGGGCAGGACCAAATCAGAGCTTGGTGAACCCGATGGGAGTAGGCGGACGTGGCCTTCATGGATGGGCATTCCCTACTCGCACCTTTCAAACCAAACTATTCGAAAAAAAAGACGGGGAGACGGGCATCGATGACGACTTTGCAGCCCAGGGCTTCCACAATGTAGGCGCTTGGATTATGGGCAGAAACATGTTCGGGCCCGTGCGTGGTCCCTGGGCCGATGAAAGCTGGAGAGGTTGGTGGGGCGATAATCCCGTCTATCACAAGCAAGTTTTTGTTCTCACTCACCATTCTCGGGCCTCTCTCGTAATGGACGGCGGCACGACCTTCCATTTCGTGACGGAAGGGATTCACGCCGCGCTGGAACGAGCACGTGATGCCGCCAATGAAATGGATGTCCGAATCGGGGGTGGAGCTGCCACCATCAGGCAGTACCTTCGAGAACGACTCGTCGATGAGGTCCATATCGCCATCTCACCGCTCTTACTTGGCACGGGTGAGCCGTTGTTAGACGGCGTAAACCTTGCAGAATTGGGATATACGTGCACTCGGCATATTGGATCGGAGCGTGCAACGCACATTGTTCTAACCCGCAGGTGAACTCCAGTTCGACTAGCTTTAACTATACGGTGTTCACAATCCAGGTCCCCGAGGAAAACAGCCGCCGTCGTAATAACAATACCGCGAATTCCTGAGTATCGATATGTCTGACTTGCTCAATCGCGGCAAACTACCGCTTTTTGTTACGCCGAGCCTGGCTTAAATTACCTAGCACCTTTGCTTTCCGATCAAAAGTCGAAAGCTCGGACCTTGCGTGCGACTTTTTTTTCTGCAACCTCGCGCGCTTGAGCTGTACTGCAAGCAAGCGACGCTCGCTCCTTGATTGGAACCGAAGCCACGGTTGTTCCTTAGGGTTGCCTTGACCTTCGAGACTTCCTGGCGGAGTTACTAAAATAGCACTCCTTCAGTCGCTGTGTTCCAATTCTCCGGAACGGAGGTGCTTCACTTTCAACCCCGCTTAGATATGAGAAAGCTTTCCGTCAACGAGCCACACCGGGCGGCGCGAGCAAGGTTTCGTAATGCGTCGCGTGCGCCTCAAAGCGACAAAGCAAAGCCCGAGCTTTCGGTGGAACTACAGCAGCCTGGTACTCTTCACCGCCGAATTTACGCACTGCGTCGAGATCAGAAAACCACATGATCGTAGCGAATTCCACGTCCGCTTCCTGCGTACGCTTGATCAGCGATATGCCGAGGTAGCCGATGAACTTTGCGCGAGCGATGTCGACAAAAACCTCATCGGTGAAAAGGGCTTCATATATGGCTGCATTCGCGAGAGTCGTCCATCCCCTCCAAATCCGCGTGATCATAGTGTCGAGCTTGATTTTAGGGTTAGTTGCGCTCGCTGCCAACCTCGTCCAATAACTGGTTCGACTCTGCTCTCAGACTATTTCTGCGAATTCTTCGCATAGATAATCACTATCAGCCGATTCAGGTGCTAATGTCTCGTTAGCCCTCAGGCGACAATTCCCTGAACTGTCGCGTGCGCTTATTGACGCTGCCAGTAGGCAGCGTTGCTCATGTCCACACAAGCGAAACAGCGACATTAACATCCGAAACGATCGTTACGCCGACTACACGTCCGCTCAACGGCACTGCCGGTTGGTACCGGCTGAACACAGAAGTGAAACATAGTTGAATCTAAATCAGCCGCTCGCCGAATGCTAATAGGAAGCTGTGCCCGCAACTGCAGCCGGCACAGCACCCACACTCAGAATCCGTAGGTCATCTTCAGACGAACATTAATTGGATCGCCCGGGGTAACAACGGAGCGGTTAATTGTCGCGATAAGATAATCCTTGTTAAGGACATTGTCGACATTCACCTGCGCTCTCCAATGCTCGTTGAACGAATAGCCTCCGCTAATCGAGACCAGAGTACGTGCCGGTAGGTAAAACGTGGGCCCGTTAGGAATAATATTGCTTGGAGTACTCGCGGCCGTAAATCCACTGGCTCCGTCACCGGGGCGCTTACCCAGATAGTCAATTCCTAAGCCAACCGAGAAACCTTTGAGCGGGGAGGTTTGAGCAAACCGATAGTGGTTCCAAAGAGCACCCGTCTGCTCAGGTGAACCACGAACCGGTATATTGTATGGATCGCGATTCGTGTAGTTCGAGTAGCTTGCAATCATCGACCATTCTGGTGTGAGATTGCCATGCAGCTCGTATTCCCACCCTTTAGCAATCCTTTCGGACAAAAGCGGAGGCAACGGCGGAATTGGATTCGCGGCATTGCCTGGGTTGGGAACTGCGAAATTATGTTGAGTGATGTCAAAATGCGCAACCGTGACAAAGAGTCGCTTATCGATAAGTTGTACACGTACACCCTCCTCGTCCTGTTCACCTTGTTGAAGCAATGGGCTGCCGTTGGAGATGCTTAACGCAGATTGCGGAATAGCATTTTCCGAATGACCATAATAGAGAGAAACAGACGGTATCGGCTTGATAACAATTCCATAGTTTGTCAGGTCTGCTTCAACACTTGCGCGGTATTTACGGACAGCACGGAAATCATCAAAACCCAGATCGTAATTGCTATAAGAATAGCCGCCCGTAAGTAAGACCCTTTCCTGCCAGACCCCAACTGTCGCATTAACGTAGGCCTGCTGATCGTAATTGATAGTATCTTGACGCAAAGCAAGTTGGCCTTCAACAAACTTGGCTACAACAGGAGCATCATAGTTGATTTCCGGCTTAGAAACATTGTTGATTCTATCGTTTTGCCTGTAGTAGTTGAAAGCGGCTCCCGCGAGAACCGTTGTGTTAACAAATGACGAGTTCCATTTGTGGACGAAATCGGCCTGCGCATTGGTCCACTTGATGTTCAACCGCTCTACGGTTCCGCCCATCTGAAAAATCCTCGGCTGCGGTGTCGCAGCTATAGGCGTAAACGTTGGTCCGGGTCCATAGACGAAGCCAGGCGTATAGCGGCCAGTCAGCGGATTGATCGCTCCACCGGAACCAGCGGCATTTGACGGTAGAGTTCCGCCGAATGCATCGTCGAAATCGGTATATCGTCCCGCGAGTCTCATGGCGACCGTCTCGGTCAAGGGAACGGTCAGCAGACCTCTCGCCTCGAACCTCTTTTCGAGACGGAAGTCATCGCCAAAAACGTTGAGGTCTCTCGGCACGCCGCTTAATGTCCGGGCGCTGTCGTCCGGGCCTATCGCCGGATCAAGCGGCAGTCCCATGTAGTTTTGCGCCTTCCAGTCAGTGTAGGCCACCTGTACAAGCGCTTCCGCACCTCCTTTGGTTCGGTATGCGACCATCGGCATGACCGCGAACACCTTCTTGTAGTTGTCCGCAAAGCCTTCCGTATCCTGAAAAGCCGCTGAAACGCGAAAAGCAGTACTTTGGCTAAACGCCCTGTTCACATCGATTTCTATTCTTTGCGCATCGAATAGGCCAACGATCCCGGCAACGCTAGCGAAGTCGCGGTATTGCGGCTTTCTAGTAACATTATTGATTGCACCACCAGGCGCCCCAGCCGGTGCAAGAATCGCGTTCGGGCCCTTCACAATTTCGATCCGTTCAATGAACACCGGATCCAGATTCGCTTGTGCTTGAGACCGGAATCCATCGACCGTTTGGCCCTCAGTCTGAAAGCCACGAATACTGATGCGGTCCAATCCATACGGAATAGTCGATTCACCGACACCCGCAACGTATTTGGCGGCCTCGAGAATGCGCATTGCACCGACGTCCTCCATTAAGTCCCGGGTAACAATCGAAATGCTCTGCGTCGCGTCCATTATGTTCGTCGCGATTCTGCTTCCCGAAGTCGAAGCTGATGACTGATAGCGGCCCGTCGGTTCGCCAGTAACGGTGAATGGTGTTAAGAGTACAGTCGACTCCTCTTGTTTTTCTGCGGGCTCGCGCGTCTGAGATCTTAGCAACGGTGTTGCTGCGGTCATGCAGAGCAAGCCCGCAATCTTTAGCTGTCGTTTCATTTGATTTGGGGTTGTAGTTGTTTGCCTAGGGAACGGCTCACGAATAGTCGGTCGCTCACCTCGCTCAAATTCTCCGTTTGTGAACGTTAACTATTCTGATTTTCGGAACACGCCGATACCGTTCATAGTCTCTACGAACGAACCTACCCATTTCGGACCTTCAAAGTCCGCAAGATGATGTAAGAATTGGTCGCGAGGATTTCCAAAAACGCTACACGCAACGGATGCTTGAACCGGTTAAACTACCGACAGGGCTTCGATCGACCGGATTAGACCCGAGCCAAGATAAACATGCTCGGTCAGTAGCAGGACCGACCGAGCTCGTAGCGGCCCTTCAAACCTCCAAGACCGGCGATGATAAACCACGAAAAGCTGAGGCAGCAACCTAGCTTCACACACACAGCAACGACGCGCCCAGATGGGCACACGACGCGTGTATCCATGCCGTGTCTTCGTTTTACAGGCTTTGTGAACCCTTAAGATACTCTCAATTGTATGCGCTCTGGCGCCAAGCTGTAAGGGTACCGATTATTTACATACGGCTGGGGCCAATCTGATCGAGTAGAGACCACGAAAATCTAACCGTGCTCAGCGACGGGAGTACAGCCTCGATGAACATCAACACGGAGATAGCGATAATAAGGTACAGCTGCTACGGGCCGTGCCCGCGCACACCTTCCAAAACCTGGCTGAATTCGGAGACGGGCCGTACTTCGACCGTAACGCCCAGCGGCAAGCTTGGGCAGCCTTTCGCAATCTCAGTGGCTTCGTCGAGATTCACCGCTCGCACTAAAAGGTAGCCTCCGATCACTTCCTTCCCCTCTACGTAAGGACCATCGACTACGCGGTGCCCGTGAACGCCCGAAACCACCTTACCTTGCGGTGCGAGTGGCCGGCCCTGTTCGACGCGGCGCTGCGCCGCAAGCGTGTCGTACCATTCGTTCCAATGGACTGTGAGTTGCAATCGTTCGTTGGCCGATAGGGGGCGGTGGACCTCCAGTCCCGCGTTTCGAAAGAGTAGAAGATAAGTCTGGTCACCAAACTCCGAATACTTAGTCATAAAGGTTCTCCAAATTATTGAACCAAGAATTGCGGTGAACCACGAGACTACCACCGAGCCAATAAATAGTACTGCACAGCGGGTACATTCGAGTCTTCAATTGGTTAAGCAATCGCGGTTTTCCCTAAGTGCGTTATCGAGACCGGCTAAATCACCGAGCACCCAAATTCGCACAATTTTTCCGCCAGCGATCGTGAAGAGTGCGGCTCCAAGCCAATGTACGGCTTTACCCGTGGGATCAAACCCACGAAAGGGTCCAACGTGTGTACCAACGAACCGCATCTGCGCAAACGCCGCGTCGCCTTCGGTGACACAGTTCAGTATTTCACAACGGTAATCGTCAAGCGCGTCTCTGACCGATGTTAGGTACGTCCAGAAAGCTTCGATACCGACTGCCTCTGCACCGAGTGACCCACGGAAAACTAATTTGTCATCAAGAAGGATAGTGAGAGCCGAACGATCTCTGAGATGCCAGAGTCGCTCATAAAATTCAGAAACCTGTGTTGGAATGCTCATACTGGAGGGATCGTTTGCTGCGATCGCGTTGCGTGTTCACGTCGATCATTCAGCAAAATTTGTCCGGCTAATTGGCTTTCGGCAACGGGTCGAGCGTTAGCCTCGGGCAGACAACTGATCGGTGCCACCAGCCAAAGGCTGGCTGAGCACAGTCTGGTATTCGCTAGCTACTGACGTCGACTCAGGTCCGCGAACGTATGCCTCCCAAAAATTCAGAGCCAGATTGTAGCCCTTCGATTCGATCCAGTCTCTAAGTTCGCACCAAGCCTCACTTAACCCTTCGTATGGACCCGTGTAGGTTGCTTGAACAATTATACCTCCAGGCAGGCTACTTGGGTGCACTCGGCCAGTGGGCTCTACTGGTTTCGAGACTGGCACGCTAATTTCGAAATCGAATACGTCGGGGTCGAATCGTAGGTGATGAGAAAACCAAGGTCCCGCAGGTCCCGCCGATTGGGCAGCCACGACACTCATAAGCTCTCGGATTCCGGGCCCGATAACGTTCCGCATCTGCTCATTCGGGATTTTTAATGGAATCACGGCGGTAATTTGACTGGTTATTTGAATGACTCTGGGTGTCGTGAGCATAGGAATAAATTTTTTCGATGTAAGAGGCGGGCAACAATGCGCCCGTGTTAATGCGACGAACGGGACGACCCCGCACGGACAGATATTCACGACGAATCTCGGTTCTCCGATTTGACAGTCGGAGCACGGCATGACGAATACGTCACCGCCCGCCGTCGACCATCTGGATTTTATTTCAGTCGAGCGCGTTGTGAAAACCAGTCTGCGACGATCCATGCGGCTCCGACGAAGCACAGATTCATCGCATTGCCCGCCCAAGAGATGTGCTCAGTAGGCTTCGCCACAATTCTTGGCAGCCAAATCAAGACTTCGAATCCAACGATCATAGCCGTTAGTAGGTAGGCTGCAAGCCGAGCCCATACTCGACTGACAATCGCTAGTGCGGCAAGTATGTCGAAAACGCCGGTCGTAATGGCCCAAAATTTCCGGCCGGGCGGAAGCCATTCAGGAACCATGTTAATCGTAGCACCTAGCGCCGTGAAATGGACAGTACCGTATGAAAAGACACATACCCCATAGATAAAGAGCGCCCAAAGCGCCACGGCGCGATATCGGTTCGAAACAAACGACCACGCTACGCAACCTGCAGCAACCAATGACAGCGCTTGCGCGAGTCCCTGCCAGCAACCGAGCATGCCAGGAAAACCAAATATACGCGGCAACCACAGGAGTGCGGATATCGAGTGAAGTCCGGTCAGTGAAATGATGCCCGCATGAGCGAAACGCGGCAATTGAACTGCAATTCCGCTTAGGAGAAATCCGCCGCCGAAAATGCACGCTAAGGTGGCGAGATGAGAAATGTCCCCTAAGCTTTGTATCGGCTGCCAGTAGTCTGCGAACCGTCCGAAAAATATGCCGACCAGCCCCACAGCAATGCCGCCGATCCCATAAACGCGAGCGCCCAGCAAAATCGACGTATTCTCATTTCGATCGGATGTGTTCTTATGCGTCATGGGGCTTTTAATGGGTATCCACGTTCGAACGCGCGGATAGATTACCGGCTGATTCGAAAAATGAGCAAACCAACGGTGCGACTAACTTTCCTTTTACCATGTGGTTAGCTTCAGGTAACAATAGTAGAACGCCTTCTTGAAGTTGTTCCGCGACGGCCTTGGCTCCTGTATGCATCCACGGAGGGCTTTTAGCGCCTGCGATCACTAGGGTTGGCGCTGTGACATGCTTCCACCGATCCGTCGGAATTGGAGCGCCCCTCTGAAAGGGACTAACCAACTTTTCATCATACGTTAGGGTGTGCGCAATAGCGCGAAGCTTCCGCCACATTGGCGTTATTCGCAGAACCCACATCATCAGTCTAGGTGTTCCCACCAACTGCAAGAATAGCTGTAGTGCCTCGTCCCGACGATTAAGCAAGACCTCTGCAACTATTGCATCCCAGCTTGACTCCGTCGAGATACGGCTGGAATCGACAATGACCGGCGGTTCATAAAGCGCCAAAGACTTGATTCCTGCGAGCGTGTTTGCGGCTTCCAAAGCCAAGAGTGCCCCTGAGGATATCCCGATAACTTGAGCGTGCCCTCCCGAGGCTGCAAGAAGGCTCTCGATGTCCTCGATTTCCCGTCTCACATCGTAAACGCCTGAATCGGCACTCCGGCCGCGGCCTCGGCGATCATAAGTGTATACGGTAAAATTACGTGCCAGCTTCTTTGATAATGATTCGTTAGGTCCAACCCCACGGTAGCACAATGCTCCATCGATCAGAATGACGGGAGGGCCACTTCCAAACGAGCTAGCAGAAATAAGTGTTCCGTCTTTAGATACAAAATCGCAGCAAACGACTGCGGGCCTTAACTTGCTGCCTCGGGGACGGTTTGGAACGTGGTGACTTTGCATATTCCTCTACGACGATTGAAGTCGGGGCATTTGGACAGGAGCCGCTTGGGCTCGGCTCCTTGGGCAAATGCGCCTGCTGCATTGTCACCGGGACGGACACCTGACGAGATTAGCTGCCGAAACCCACGGTCGTAGGACCAAACGTCAGAACTGAATTTTATGAGCTGCCGCTTGAGCCTGCAGCGATAGCTCCACCGAAGCAAAAGCATGAGCTTGGGTCATAGCGACCTCGGTCCGGTACATACAGTCCAGAATAAGATTACCATAAAAAGGAAAACCCACCCTACCCTTCAAACCCATTCGGTGTTCGCCTTGCTCATCCACAAGGATCAGGTGATCGCTCGTCGCAACGACACCAACATCGATATACTTCCTCAGCTCTATATAGCCCTTCGTCCCCAAGATCATCGTTCGTCCGTCTCCCCATGTGCGTAAACCATCTGGAGAAAACCAATCTACTCGTTGATAATGGGTCGCGCCATTCTCTCCCTGAAATGAGGCTTCTCCAAAGTCCTCAAACAGCGGATCCTGCGGGTTGTTAAAGTTACCGACCGCAGCGTGAGTAACGGTTGCTTTTTTTGCTCCCGAATAGTGAAGAAATTGCTCACATTGATGGCTTCCCAAGTCGCACAGAATCCCTCCGTACTCTTCTCTTTTGAAAAACCACGATGGACGTGACTTACTGTTAAGCCGATGCGGACCAAGTCCAGTGACTTGTATAACTCGACCAACTGCACCGGCTTCGATTAACATACCCGCATAAATCGCACATTCAGAATGGAGACGTTCGCTGAAAAAGACCATGAATTTACGCGAAGTAGAACTAACAACGCGTCTCGCTTCCTCAAGTTGGGCGAGTGTGGTGAATGGCGGTTTGTCAGTAAAATAATCTTTACCGCTTTTCAATACCTCCAATCCAATAGGTCCTCGGCATCTCGGAATCGAAGCTGTTGTCACTAGCCGAATGTCCGGATCAGTAAGTATCTCGTCGAACGATCGCGCCACACGCGCTGACGGAAACTTGGCATGAAACGCCTGCAGTCTTGTAGGGTCCGGATCATATACCCATTTTAACGTAGCTCCTGCATTAATTAATTCTTCGACCTGCGTATATATGTGGCCGTGGTCGAAATAGGCAGCTGCAAACACAAATTCACCTGGCTGTGCGACAGGGCCGGGTTTTGAGGGCAAATCGATCAGTGGCATAATAGATATATATTGGTTAAACGTTAACGGCTAACGAACGAAGGGCTTCCTCGCTCGGCTGGACCCCAATACCAGGAGTCTCGTCTAAGTGTATTTGGCCGTTGTGCTCCCACCTCCCCTTGTCGGGGAACACCGATGAATCGTCCAAAAATTGCGATCCGTTTAGTGCCAGTGGAAAGCGAACGCTAAAGGCTGCCGCCACCTGAGCGGCTGCGACCTTTGTGAGCGAACTATCTGTTAATCCACTTACAACCACGGGGAGACCTGCCGATCTTGCTACACCCAGTTGTTCTAGGGTAGGCCAAATGCCCCCGGTGCGAGTCAGCTTAACGACCAAAAAATCGGTCAGCCCGGTCCGCACATGTTGAAAAAAATCGCTTGGGCTGACGCTTGCCTCGTCGATTGCTAGAGGAATTGAGGTGCGTTTCCGTAGCTCATGAAGAAGATTGGGCTGATCTGCGGGAAACGGCTGCTCGAGCAGCTTGACACCGGACAATTCAAAGGACTGAGCAACTCGGACGGCATCCGGTAACGTGTAACCCTGATTACAATCGGCCCACAGAAACGCATCTGCAGGAGCTCGAGCCTGAATGGCTCGCGCGACCGCTATGTCAGTCTGGGGTGTGACAGCGGCTTTGAAATTAAAGTGCCTATACCCGAGCTTGAGACCCTCTTCGACGTCCTCCGTTGCGGACGTTTCAGAATGAGAGGTACACGTCCAACTCAAATCAAGAGGGGGTACCTTCGAGGCCCCACCAAGCAACTCGCGCAGCGAAATCCCTGCAGCTTTTGCACAGAGATCGTGCAGCGCCATATCGAGTGCAGCTTTCGCAATCGGCTGACCGGTGCTCGGTCCCCTGCCGATCGCTTTCGACATCCGGGAATGGAGCCCCATTCTATCCCAAATAGCCTGACCGACCACCGCCGGAATTAGATACAGACGAAGGGTTGATGCGACCGATTCGAGAGTCTCATAGCCCCAGCTTGGCATCGGCCGCCCTTCCCCCCACCCTACCTCACCGCTTGAATCGGTGACTTTGACGTACACAATGCCTGCAGTTCCACCGCAATGTCCAGCTGACCCGGAAGCGAAGACAAACGACCGGCTTATCGGAAGATTGACAGGAAAAACGTCAACTTGCCGTATTACCCTCATATGATTCTCGCCGGCGTTGATCCACCATGATATTTGTAGTAGTAAGCATCCCCTGGTTTGATTGTTCCACGCAGAATCGGCAAACCGCAGAATGCAGACTTATATATGGAGCTAAGCAGGTCGGCAGTTTTGACCGCTTCCTCACCTGAAGTTTTTGGTCTTTCTCCTGACTTCACATTCTCAAGCACGGCATCGATTAATACCTGATGATTTCCGGATATCTCGGCAGGTAGTTCGCAGTCTTGACAGAACGCCGCAGCATCCTCCGAAGCTGCAGCCGTAAACTTCCAGTCAGAATTTGCTACTTCGTAGAGGCCGCGCTGCTCGACTGTGCCGCGTTGCGTGTCAATTCGAATATACGTTTCTTCACGAGGACTCACGATGCTATTGATCACAGTTGCAACGCAACCGTTAGCGAACTCTATGATCGCAACAGAAACGTCTTCTACTTCGATGTTGCGATCTACGGTTTTAGCAGTCGCACGAACTAAGCGCCAATCACCGAGCATATATATCAATTGATCCATCGCATGGATCCCATGACCGACCGTCGGACCGCCTAGCTCTGTACTCCACTTCCCCCTCCAGTCCACATTGTAATACTCGGGAGCGCGGTACCACAATGTGTTACACACAGCGACCAGCGGCCGACCGAGCTTTTCCGACTGGAGCAATCCCCTGATGTGATTCACCGATGAACTGTATCGCTTCTGTAGCACGGTCGCGCAGAACCGTCCGGTTTCGCGTTCAGTGCGTTGAATCAGGTCAAGCTCCGCAAGTGACGCACAAAGTGGCTTTTCAACCAATACGTTGGAGCCGGCTCTTAAAGCCCGTATTGCCAATTGAGCGTGCACGCTAGGCGGTGTACATATGTTTACCAGATCAGGTCTTAATGAGAGTAAATCATCGCTACTTCGATTGACGTACGGGATCGCGTATTTGGCACACAAGGCACCCGCTTTTGGGGCGTCGATGTCGCAAATTCCAATCACTTCGACGTCCTGCGTGGACTTCAGCAGAGCTTTAAGATGCACCTCGGCGATGTGGCCGGCACCAAAGATGCAAACACGTAGTTTGGTCATTGAGCACCAGACTAGGGTGCCCGCACGCTTACGCTCAAAGCGATTACAGGTAAACGTTAATGAGGAGCGTACGCCGACGGCAAACCGCTCCCCGACCGTGAACCTTTTCGGGCGAGGTCAAGTGTCGACGCCTACAGGTTTTTTCGCGCGTAGAGCGCCGGCGGAAATATACTGAAAGCACGCGAGACGTGAGTGGTCATTCGTGAATTCACGCAGGTAACTAGGCGTGAACCATTGGCAATCCAGAGGAGGAGACTCCCGTGATCAGTTCCCGAGCAGTCAGTCTCATCGGCATCCCGGCCGCACCGGATGTTCTTCGAAAAGGGGAATCTTACTTCCGGAGCGGTGCCCATATTCGTGCGAGTTCCTGAACCGCTTTTCGAATCTGCGGAACAGAAGTGGAAGCGAAACCGAAAAGAAAACCCGGAGGTAATTGCACTGTCCGGCAGTATCGGGCGATATTCAACACCTGATTTCCATGCGCTAAAGCAGTCTTAGCATACATGTCAGCATCGCCACCTTGCAGCCACCCTGCGACATTCAAACCCGAACTGATCGAGTCGACCTTAACGATGCTATCCCAGTGCTCTCGGGTAGACTCTGCAAACGTATGAGCTCGCTGTGCGTAAACCGAACGCATTTTACGGAGATGGCGTGCGAAATGACCTTGCTCTATAAACTCGGCCAGAACCGATTGATCAATCAAGGGCGAGTGTACGTCCATTGTTTCCTTCGTTTCCCAAATTGCTGCGAGATGCGACGGCGGCACGACGATATATCCAATTCTCAGTGATGGAAACAGCGATTTACTGAACGTGCCGATATAGAAAACTTGGGTGTTAGGGATAAGCCCCTGCAGGGAATTTAGCGGACGTCCTTCGTACCGAAATTCACTGTCGTAATCGTCTTCAATAATCCAAACACCGTGGTTCCGGGCGAATTCCAACCATTCCAAACGACGCGCAAGGGACATCGTGGTTCCCAAGGGAAACTGCCGCGAGGGAGTCATGTACACTAAGCGTGGTGCTCCCTCTTCCCAAGTTGGAACTGTGATCCCCTGCTCGTCGATCTTTCGTGAAACGACGCACAATCCTGCCTCCTCGAACGCCAATCGCGCATCGATGTAGCCGGGATCTTCGAACCAAATGATGTTGCTTACCTGACCGCCAAGCGTTCGAGCGACTAGGCAAAAAGCTTGTTGCGCGCCTGCCGTGACAATTATTTGAGCCGCCTCACAGCGGACTCCGCGAAAGTCTTGAAGGTACGACGCGATCTGTTCACGTAGCTGCCTGTCGCCGGCGGGCGAGCCGTAGTTTAGCAGCTTCGCGCCACGACGAGTCAGCACTCTTCTCCGTATCCGCTCCCATATTTCAAGCGGAAACTCTGTTATTGACGGTACACACGGCCTGAAAGGTCTCACCGAAATGGGCTGCGGACTTTCGGGCAATGGAATGACCGAATGGCCCTTTATATTCGAAGTGAGTCTCGTTTTTAGAAACGATTCAGGCAGCTCAGCAGCTACACTTGTTCCTGAACCACGGATGCCACGTAGATAACCCTCGCTGGTCAATTGATCGAAAACTGCGAGCACGGTGTTGCGTGAAATCGAGAGTTGTTTCGCCAAGGCGCGACTCGAAGGCAGACGCTGGCCGGTAGAGAGTTTCCGCTGCAGAATCAGGCTCCTCAGGTTATCGAGCAGTTGCTGTTGCAATGTTAGAGGCGAACGAATGTCCAACCGCAATAGGCGGAGCGTCGCTGGGGCTGGGCGAGAGATGTTCATCTAAGATTAAGTGGCTCCATTCATTGTCACGAAGTGGTTCTACCCCGGCAGGCTACTTGGCGGTAGATTACGACCATGGATCCATTCAGCGAACTTCGCCTATACCTTTCGTTCCCTCTGTTTTCATTTTTAGCAGTTCACGTTGTGACATCTGCGTCGCTGTCCGCTGCCAACCGTCCTCCCGAACCTCCTTGGTGGCCGGACAAGTACTATGAAAAAATGGCTGCTACATCAGTGCTTCTGTATACATGAACCACCTTCGCGAAAGTTTCAGTGGCGTAGTGGTCAAGCCCGCAACGGTTCGCCTTTCCAACGGAGCACTCCATACAATTGTTACCATCGAATGGGGAAGAAAATTTTTCTTGCGCGATCCGTTTGTCGGAGTCGCTCCGATCGATGGCCT
The DNA here is from genome assembly GCA_039928945.1 of Opitutus sp. Lineage (GTDB taxonomy): Bacteria > Verrucomicrobiota > Verrucomicrobiia > Opitutales > Opitutaceae > Opitutus. The sequence continues at coordinate 29,831 of JBDSSD010000097.1, forward strand.
GCCACAACTTAGCTTCGACCGGGCTTTAGCACAATGGCGCAAACGCAGAGAATGGCCCAACTATAAAGTCCGCCCCACCGATACACACGAGGAGCGAACCGGAGAGATCAACCTCGCAGCGGCACTCATCTCGTTTGCACATCCAGAGTCCGTCATCGTCGAATTTCGCGGTCAAGCGGTTACCGTATTAAGCTGGACCACTCCAGACGGCAATTTTGCTCTCTACGAACCAACATTTGGCACTGCGGTCGGTTCGAGTCACCGAGCACCCGCGCAAATCGCTCGGGATTTGCTGTTATCACTGGAACATTCTCGGCCAAAAAATGGCATAGTCGATCTCGTGTGCGGACTACGTGAGCAATTGAAAACTGAAGGAGCACACAACGCACGAAACTTACCCAATGTTTAATCTGCATCGTTCATTGCGACGAACTAATTACGCAGCCGCTGCAGAACGTTCTACATCGCAAAGCGGAGCGGCGATTAAGTGGGTGTGGGACAAGTGCCCCAAAAATCGGGTGTGGCAGTTGAAAGAGGAGCCTCGGCCGAATTTGAGCCTTCAGGAAAAACTTTCACGGGATGTCCAAACAGCGGCCGTTCGTTCGTTGAATAGTTGCTACGGCTTAAGCCCGACAACTTCACCAATATTCCCCAACTCTCCAACGTCCATCTCATGACCCTCAAACCTGCAAAAGCATTGTCTCGCAAATCGACAACCGGCTCTCTTCCGAAAGGCTTTACTTCCGTCACTCCACAACTGATCTGCGCGGGGGCATCCGATGCTATCGCATTCTACCGAAAAGCTTTCGGCGCAACTGAGCTGAGCCGTGTAACTGGGTCGACCGGCAAATTGATGTACGCGGAAATACAGCTCGGGAATTCCAGAATCATGCTGGTTGATGAGATGCCTGAATGGGGAGCGCTAGGGCCGCTCTCCCTGAAGGGGTCTTCCGTCACGATTCACCTTTATGTAGAGGACGTTGAACGATGCACAGCCAAGGCGGTTGCTGCGGGGGCTAAGTTAGTCATGCCGGTCGAGGAGAGATTTTGGGGCGATCGGCAAGGACTCGTTCAAGATCCATTCGGCCACAAATGGTCGATCGCGACCCGCGTGAAAAATGTGTCACCTGAGGAAGCGCAGAAGGCCAGCATAGCACTGTGTCGCGAATGAGTTGAGCAGACATCGTTTCATTAGATGAGTTCGATGCGCATTGTTCGTCACATACGTGCGTCGCGTGCCTCCGTTTACGCGGCGCTGCTCGATAGTGAAATGGTAAAGCAGTGGAAGGTTCCGGACGGCATGACCTGCTTTGTGCACACTTTCGAGGCGAAGGTAGGCGGCCGCATCCGAATATCCCTTACGCACGAGACGCCTACCGGATCCGGTAAGACCAGCGCACATACGGACACTTATTGCGGTCGCTTCCTCACGCTTGTCCCCAATGAGAAAATCATTGAAGTTGACGAGTTCGAGACCACAAATCCTGCGTTTCAAGGAGAGATGACAATTACGATTAAATTGTTCGACAAGATCGACGGCACAGAATTGATCGCGGTACATGACGGACTGCCGAGCGGCATTTCGTCAGCGGACAATCGACTGGGCTGGCAGATGGCCTTGAATAAATTAGCCAAATTGGTCGAGACAAAGCCCCAGGAATGAGAATGCAATAGACGAGCAGAGTATCGAACGAACGCTTTGGAGTCTGCCACAACGGCTGGCTACTTCTTCTTTTTGCGAACTAGCCCAAACGCCTTTTTTATGTTCTGCACTGAAGGTAGCGAGATCCCTACTGTTTTTGAGATCTCATTGCCCGTCTTTCCATCTCCAACGAGCTTTTTCACCTCAGCACGAGTAGCGACTGTAATGATGGCCCGCTTGCGACGCTTAATGCTAGTATTTGCAGCTGCGGACTTGGTCTGACTCGACTTCCGGCCACGACGCTTCCCCACGGCGGCCCGGACGGCAGCGATAAAGGCGTTCACGGAGTTGAAGCCATACTGCGCCGGCAGACCTGCGAGTTTCCTTGCTATCAACTGCTCGAATTTCTCGAGTTCTGCACGCGCCTCAGCCAATTTCTTTATTTTGTCGGTAATCATAAATGAGATGAGCGTTAGCCGCCTTCCAAATCCAACACAATTTCGAAATCGATCGAATAATCGTTGGAGCGCTGGTAGAGTAGGCGCAGCCCCGTTGGCAGCCGAGTAGGAGACGACTGCCTTTGATAAATGCCGAGACGTCATCGTCTCTAGAGAGGGGACGTCAGTAACGAGCCAAATGGCCTCCTCGATTGAAACTGAAGCTTAAAGAAGCTAAAAAAAACAGCATTGTCACGGCATCGGCTGCGACATTGGACCTGCACACAGCGGGCGTTCAGCTGTTATGCCGCTGGATGGGCGCCGCGCGGACTCTCTCGGCGAACGACCTATCAGGCACAAATCGAAAGGCGTGGCGGTTCACGCGAGCAACGCGGAATAGCAGCTGGCAACACGCCTTCTCCGTTGCAGAAAGGTAGAAAAAGCGGCGGGCACTGTGGTAGTGCCCGCCGCCGGAATCCCTCACTAGACGCGAACGCCGTTGGGCCGAACCGCCTGGTTCATGACCTCTGTCTTCGCGGCGTTGATAAACGCGCGCTCCCGATTGGCCGCGGGCACATTCCGAAGCCTTTCTTCGATCTTTGCCTTGATCTCGGGACGTTCCTCGACCCATGTCCGGATTTCCTCATTGCGGGTGTTGGCGTATTCGCTCCGCTGCATCTTTCCGAGTACTAGCTTCCGGATCAGCTCATCTTTGCTGAGTCCATTGTAGTACTCGACCAGCTTTGGATTTTCCCCGATGAACTTATCCAGCTTGGCATCGATCTCCGGGTTTCTCCGCAGCGCGGATTCCTCCGCCTTTTTTTCGGCGACGTGTTGTTTTAGTGGCATAGTGCCCTTTGTTTCTTCCCAGCCATTGGTTGAGCAAGGCGGCTGGTCGCCAGCGGCAATTGACCTTGTTTGGGCGAGATTCGCCCAAATTCAAAGGCAGTCTTCATCGAATATCCCGTCTTCGGGAGGGGTCAGCGTCTTGCGTCGGATATCCAATACCGCGCGCTCGAACTCTCGCTGAACTTCTCGTGATGTGGCACACGCGAGCCAAAGCCGGACCAGATCGGCAACGCCCGGGCTGCTGCCATAAGCCTCGCGTAACAGTCGATCGGCCTTTTCAAAATTCTGGGTCAAATGGGGCGGAAGTGTCAGCGATAACCCCGCTTCCACCGCCGCCGGCTCCGTCGTATCAAGACTCATTTTCGGGCTCCTTTCTTTGTTTCGTTCGTTTTTGCCAGGAGGCGTGTCCAGTTCAGTTACGTCACCTACATCTCGATAGTTGGACCTTGATTAAGTTTGAGGCCTCCGGTCCGGGTCGAGATTCCAACAGATTTCTCAATCGCAATCTGGTTAACGCAGACGCTCTCTGTCCTCAGGAAGAAGAGCTTCACTTCCTTTTCCAGCGTGTCGGCGCGCAGCTCCGCGAGTTTCGTGGAAAGATATCCGACCATGTCGTGCGCATCGAGATAACCTCGACGGGCAGCAGTATCATTCGGCGGTTCCTTTCCCTGTACAAGGTAAGCACGAACACCCGTGACATAGTCCGGATCGCCGCTCGAGCGGCGCACGATCATTTCTTTTATCGCCGGGTACTCGAGGTCGAGCTTTAGTTCGCTCATTACTTGTCCTCCATCGGTGCCCGAACGGACTTCTGTCTAAGATCGGCGATCTGTTTACCGAGATCACTAAGCTCCTTCGTCAGGGCCTCGTTCTGCTCAATCAGGGAAGCGACAAGCTGGTTCTGTTCGGCCATCCTCTGCTCCAGCTCCGTTGGCAGGGGGTTCGGGGTTTTCGCCGGATCAGCAACGGCGAGCACCGGACCAAGCGGCACAATCGTTGGAGCGTTCGGATATAGATTCCACGACGCTCCGATCTCCTTCCGGTACACCACATGCGCCTCATGCATCACATTCGGATCATGCGGATCGATGAATCGTCCTACCGGATACGATTTTAGCGTTTCGCTAACACGGACTTTCTCCGTATTGCTGTGATCGAGGTCTGTGCCAGAAACGGGTGGCGGAGCCACCGTCGGCGGCGGGGTGAATACGGCGGTCGTAGCTTTCTCGGGTAGGGTTTCGCAGCCCCCGAGCAACACAACGGCGCAGACAAAAACAATGGCTCTAGTTTTCATGTTTTCCCTTCCAAAGGTCCGCGAGCGCGCGATTACCGCGCATTCCTTTCCCCTGATCGATAGTTTCGGTAACATAAAGATAGAACTGCTTGCCTGCTGGGACTCGGACGAAGAAGCCGTCGCGGGCGACTGTTTCCTGAATCTGGCGCGCGTAGGCGTTTAGCACATCGGCGGTCCCCTGCAGCGCCGCGTTGCGGCTGGACGCAACCGGTACCTGCGCGATCCCCCCGAGGGCAGTACCTTGATTCTGCAGTTCCTGGAGCCCGCTCGCGAACCCCGCAAGAAAAGTGGAGGCAAACAGTTTGACCTCCTCCCAGTTGTCCGACTTCAGAAGTTGGCCGACCAGTCCCGCCGATCCATCGCGAAGACCGAATTCTCCGCTGACGTCGTCCCGCTTGCGATCCAAGGCAATGCCGTTGAGCACGAGTTCCGTGCCGTTCAGCGGACTGCCGTCGCGCCAGACGACGACCCATCGGCCGGATACAGCGATGCGCTCGCGCGATCGGTCCAGTGCAGCGCGGCCGTGGACTTCGGTGCCCGCGGGGATAACTAGGCGCCCGTCGTGCCAGACATCTTCCGTAACGAGGCCGATCACCGGTGTGTCAAGTTTGGAGGACTCCAGCGTCACGACGGTTTCGCAGGGAATCAGCCGGCCGAAGGGCGCATACGTCTTGGTTAATTCCTGGAGCTCTTCTTTCCCGCCGGTGAACAGGCTGATCGGCAGGGCGCGCGGTTTGGCCTCTGTCGGCGGGCTGGACGGACGCGGACCACGGACACCGGCGAGGCCCGCGCTTTCGGCTGCCGGAGAAGTTAAGCCGATCGCAGCGACGGGCTCGGGGGACTTTCGACTGACCGCGGCCGGGATTTTCAGCAGCTGACCAACCCGCACGATCGACTGTCTACCTGTCGGTGCGTCGGCCGATTCCACCACCGTCATCTGCGACGCTTGAGCCTTCTCGCGCGCGTTGCTGCGGTGGATCATCAAACCGCCCGCGGCGGCGAAGACCACAAAGACGCAGAGCGTCCCAGCCGGTGACTTGAAGAAACGCAGGAGCCTCATGGTCACTCTGGAATGACGAGCTTCACATCCCGATCCACTCGCGGAACAATGACGGAGAAGCGGTTTTTGATACTGAGGTTGGCCCGCCCGCCGCGGGGAGTGCCGGTGATCGCTACATAGCCCGTGGAACTGGCATGCGGTGGGATGATGCCCGAGGCATCAGCAATCGAGGCGTAATAGACGTGCGCCCCCACCCGGACGGCGAGTCGCTGCGGTTGATAAACGATTTCATGGTCGGCGCTGCTGTCGAAGCGCAGCCGAAAGGCGAGCGTGTCCTCGGCGTCAAAGCGAAACACCTCTTCGATTGTGACTCGGAAATCCTTGTAGAAAGAAACGCTGAGCGGCTGAGCGTACTCGATTTGCTGAACTGCTTCGGGATATTGCATGCGCACAAACGAATAACCTTTCGCGCGGTCCAGCAGTCCGATCAGCACGTCCGGCGTGGCCCGTCGCGCGAGCCCCGCACTGCGACCTGCGAGTTCGTCCTCGTAAAACGTGACCGCGCCATAAGGTTCAATCGACGAAATGAACCGGAGGACGAACGTTCGATTCTTCCAGACCACGTTGACGGCTGCCTTCGCGTTTGGCTCCAGTGCACGCACGCTGAAGAAGTACCGGCCTGGGGTGTAGGCGAGGAGCACCGGCGCCGGCGTGTTCGGCTCCGCTGTAATATTCGCGGCCTCGATGGCCGTTAGAGCCGAAGGGAACATGAGCGTCGTCGGGACGTCCCGGCCAATGCCGATTTCGTAAACCGTGCGTTCGTCGAGCGGAAACTGCCGCACGACGGAAGCCGGCGTTGCATCGCGCTCCGCCCGAACGGTTGCCAGCGCTACGAAAGCAGCGCCGAACATCAGAAAATCGTGCAGTCGTAGTTCCATACGCCGAGCGGAAACCGCTTGTTCGCGAGCATGTCCGGATTTCGTGCGAGCGTCAGGTTGAGGGTGAACTTGAGCGCTTCGGTAAACATTTGGTTTTCGAAGACGCCCGTGCGGATCAACTGGCCCTCCAACTTGACGAGGACCGTGGCGTCACGGGTTTGGAGGAGCTCGATTTTAAACACTTCGGGCTTTTGGTGAATGTTCTTCACCTCAAATTCACCCTTGGTCTTGTCGCGATCCGCCTCGGCGCGGGTGTGCGCATCTTTGAGGTATAGCTTCGCAAGTAGGTCCGGAAAATCGAAGTTCTTGGGATTGCGCTGCAACAGGGCGAGCGTCGCCGACAGCGCGATCGATTCGTGGAGCGATTTCGCTTCCTCGAAGCCGAGGAGCGGCGAAATTGAATACGTGCCAGCCCCATCCAGCACGACCACGCGTTCACGTGCCCGGTACGCGTTGATGATGAGATACGGTTGAATGAAGCAGAAGGCGACAGCACCCAGCGCGACGAGGCACCAGATCCGGGCAGCGAAGGCATGATCGGCAAAGAGCCGCACCGGCGAAAAGGCCACCCGACTCGCGGTATTTTCCGGCAAGCGGCGCGTCTGATCCACGGGCGTGTCCCGTAGTAGAGGGGAAGCAACCGATGAGCTGGTCGTATTCATCGCGTATGCATTATTTAGATTCCGCCAGCGGTCGCTCGGGTTGGCGGTGGCACGAAGGGCGAAGCCGAGGGAGCAGTTGCGAGTGTAGGCGCCGAACTACCTCGGCCCGCCAGGAGCCGGTGACTCACGCCGGAAATCAGGTTCGAGGTGTCACGCACCATGCCGGTCGGTCGAACCGACGAACCGATAAAGGCGTAACCCTGCGCGAAAAGCATCTGCATGACAACCGGCGTCGAGACCATCCCGACGACGATCATGATTGTGGCGAGAATGCCGCCCATGAAGGTCAGCAACGGCGAATAAAGCGCGTCACCCAAGCTCGCCGGATTGGCCCCGACGGCCTCGCGAAAATCCTTCCAGATCGCGAGAGCGACCAGATTCGTAAGCGCGAACCCGATCGGCCAGGCAAGAATCGCAAGAAGCTGCTGGAAGAATCGTACGGCAATGCCGGTGAAACCCGGCAGCATGAAAATCGCGAGAGCAACGGGCGTGATCAGGTAGAGAAGCCACCGCAACACGTATTGCAGGATCAGCATCGGGACCGTGATCAGCGTACCGACGTAGATGAAGATATTGGCCAGCGCACTTGTGACGGCCTGATAGATCGACTCGTTGAGGTGCCGCCACGACCACTCCTTTCCCTCGGGATTGGTCGTCGTGGATTCGCGGATGGTGTCTGCTGAGGCGGTCGGATTTTCCGTGTAGCCAGGGTCAACGTAGTTGGCGATCTCGATGAAGATCCGCTCCACCCTCGGGAACCACTGATCCATCGTCGCCACGGCTGCAACGATCACGATCGCCTTCGCCAGAATCACCACAAGACCGGGCCCGTGCCCTCGGTTGCCGATAGTGTAACAGACCAATCCGACCACCATGATTGCAAAAACAATAAACCGAAACGCAGCCACCAGCGCCACCATCTTGGCTTCGAGCGTGGGCAAATAGATTTCCATGATTAGGGCTTTCGGCTCGCCGCGTCGGCCTCGGCTTTCTTCTGCGCTTCGATCAATTTGTGGGCCTCTTCCGCCAGTTCGGCTTCATACTTCGCCTGTTCGTCTGGTGTGCGTTTGCGGAACGCTTTCCGGTTCATGTCACTGATCGCCTGGTTGGCGATCGCGGCTTCACGCTGCGCTCGCTTCTCCAACTCAACTCTCGCGCGCTCGTTCGCATCGCGCTCGGCGTTGCTCGGACCGCACGCGCCCAGAGCAGCGATCAGGACCGCCGCACCCAATAGCAGCGCGGCGCGGCTCATGGCATTTTCTCCCGGAACTTGAGTGTCTTCATGTAGACGCTCACCCGTTGATTGGCCAGGTAGTCGTCCTTCGCGGCTAACTCGGCCGCAGCCAGCCTCTCCTCTTCGAGCCGCGCGTCATTGGCGATTTTCGTCAACGCGACCTCATCCACCTCACGTCGGCGCTGCGTCTCCACCTGAATGAGCTGGCCATTGAGCGCGGCCAGTTTCGCGGACAATTTCTGCACCTCAGCTTCCGTCGGCGCCGCCTTGATGTCGTCGAGCGTCAGCGCGATTTCCGTCTGCAGGTCGGCTTCGCGCATCGTTACGTCAGTCCGAACCTGCGCGGCGTTCGCCTGCTGCGCGTCGAGAATCGAGTACCTGCGAAATGTGAGGGGATCGCGCTTTAGTTCGTTGCCGTCGAGGTCGATGCTGCTAATCGCGCGATAACTGCCGCTGGCTGTTTGCCCGATGGAATCGAGGCTGTTCGTCTGGCTCAGAATCGTTGGCCTAGTCTGGCCAAAGGTCGTGAGGAGGTCGCCCACACCAAGTCCGTTGAGGACGACCTTCGCCCCGGCGTCCACGGGATTGCCGCTCCATGTCCGGATGTCACTGGTCAGGGCGATCTGCTGGTTCAGCTGATCGATCTGCGTCTTGAGCTGCGCGATGCTTTCGATCCATTTCGCAATGCTTTCGACGTGGAGGATCGTGTTGTTGGCGAGGTTGGCGACGTCGGTCACTGGGATCTGCGCGCTCGCCTGCTGGGCGAACCACAGGAGAAAAACAAACGGAATGAGGTGGCTACGTATTTTCATGGCTCGACGCGGAGATACTCGACGGAGGACTTGTGGATCACCCCGTCGATTTTGGATTCGGGAAGTTGCACCGGCACGTAACGCGCCGGAGTTGATTCAGGGGCTACGCGGGAGCGTTGCTGGTTCTGGATAACCCAGTATTGCTGCTTCACCGCCTGATTCATCGCGCGGTCAAAGCCCCGTTGTTCAGCGTCAATCAGGGCGCGCTGGACTTTGTTCTGTGCGAGATTCGAGGCAAGGTAGCCGGCAGCGGCCCCCGCCGCAGCCCCACCCGCTTTCCCGTCGGATAATTTATAGCCCACGACACCGCCGGCCCCGGCAAGGCCAAGATCAGACGCGACCCGGCCAGCGGTTGTGCAACCCGTCAGCGCGAGCACACTGCCGAGTGCTGCGAGACCTAGTCTACTCAGCGTGCGGCAATCAGGCGGACTTTTCATGATCTTCATCGTCTTCCTTGCTCGGTTGAACATTCCGCACCGTGCCACAGAGCGGCGGATCAGTGACGGGTGAAAAGAAACAGACGCTGGAAAACTTTTTTCCCTCGGGGAGTTGCTCCGGCATCGGATAACTCTGGATTGAGGCACAAACGGACTCCGGCAGACTGATATCTCGGGCGATATCATCCACGTCGCCGCGGTCGAACTGCCGCATAAGGAAAAACTGTTTGCTGTTTCCAACAACCACCGGCCGGATCCGCGAGTCCTTGAATTTGCTGTATTGCTGCACAATCGAAGCAGTCCAGCAGTTGAATTTCCGGAGCTGCGCGTACGACTCGGCGACAATCTTCTCGCCGCCAGGCACGTCGAGAAACCGCGCCAGCTCCTCGTAGATGATCCGCTTCCAGGAAGCGCGTGGAAGTGAAATAATGTGTTGCCGGGCGAAACCAGAGATGAGCAGTCCCGCCGCCGTCTTCAGCTCAGTGGCCTGCTCGGGGATGTATCCGAGTTCGAAATGCGCGATTTGGCCCGTCAGTGATATGTTCGTCGGTCCATCGAACAGCTTCCCGTACTGGCCCTGTGCACACCAGGCAGAGAGGAGAGTGGCGAGATGGTCGACCTGCTCCTTCTTGTGTTCCGCAAAGCGCGCGAACTGCATCAATTCAACGAGACTCGCATGGACCGGGTAGTCCTCGCGTTGATAATGGGCATGAGCCAACGCCATGACCAGACGTTCCGTCTGCGGGTGCTTCAGAAACGCCGTGATCGCCACTTCCGGCACGGCCGAGACGAACTGCTGCGCTTCGTCTTCATTGGATCTAAGTCGATCGCGCAGATCGGCGTAGGCTTCGATTTCTGTCGCGCCGAGCGCCATCTTTTCCTGCTTCCAACGATGGGTCGCGCAGGCCATCCGCTGAATTGAAGGCAGTTTTTCGCGGTTCCGTTTCGACCACTCCTCGAACATGTCGTCGTAGAGCTGGTGGATGTAACGCGCGAGAATGGCTTGGCGGACCTGTTGCGTCTCTCCGTCTGGCGCCTCGCCGATCATGCGGGCGACTAGGGCAACGGCAGTCGCGAGCTGAAGCTGGGCGAGTGGCATTCCGCCTGTGTCGAAATAGTTGATCGTGAGATCTCCATCCGGATGAAGGATGATCGGGCGCTCTCCCAGCCCCCGCGTAAACGCTTCGTAGGATAGACCCTCCTCAATAATAACTGTGTAGAAGTAATGGGCCGCGGTCTGCTCGATAAAATTGCGCATCAGCATCGACTTGCCCGAACCAGTGGCGCCGCTGAGGAGGAGATGCTGCGGCGATGGCGGCATGCCGAGGAAGGTGCGCAATCCGACTACGTTGTTTTGCGAGCCCTCCATCAGCGCCTCAGCACCGGCAAGATGGCCCGTAAACGTGGAGGAAAATGGGAGGAGATCAGCGAGGTAGCTGTCCTCGGCGTAAAGCGCGCGATGTCGGTAGGTCGATCCGGTCCAGCCCGGCCAAGAGGCGAAGAAGAGTTTCTTCGCCGTCGACGGCAGCGCGCACTCATAGTATTGCGCTCCGCCAAGCGCGTTGATCGCAAGTTTGATCGCCGCGCATTTCGCGCTGAGTCCCGTCTCGGTCTCGTCCCAAACCCGAACCAGGTACGTGACCGAGAACGGCCGAATGAATCCGGTTGAGAGCGATTCGATCTTTCGTTCCTTTTTCCCAATCGCGACGAGGAGCGAATGCCGTTCGCTGTCCTGGTATTCTCCGCGGAGCCGCTCAATCGCTTTTTCCTCCTGGTCGACTTCGCGCTTCGTTGGCAACGGATCAACGTTCGCTGTGAGCTGGTAATCAAGGAAAGGCAGTCCAGTCAGACGGTAGATGATCCCCGGATGGGTTCGACTGGGCCAGCGCTTGAACGTGAATACCGCATGGAAGCGGCCGTCTTGATAAAAGCCGATTTTGTCGAGACCCACACCGTCGGAATGCCAGCAATTTTCCTGGATCGAGAGCGCCGGGTTGAATTGCGCAGCGAAATCCACGTCAAACCGATCGGCCAGCGAGGGATTCAGGAACTTCGAACAATAGGTGAAGTGAGCAAGGTCATCCATCGGCGTAACTGTGGTGTCCCCGCCGAACAGCGTGTGCAGAGTGCCGCCCAATTCCTCGAATTGCGTCCGAAGTTGCCCGAGAACTTTTTCGTAATACGTCTCAAGTCCGCCCCGCGTCTTTAAGCTCCCAGAATACGCCGCAACATCGATCGAGATGAAAACGACCAGATGCTCGCGACGCAAAAGCCGGCGGTGCATCCGGTGCCAGAGTCGGCGCCACGTCCGAAGGCGCACAGACTTGATCGCCGGATGTTGGACGGTCTCGGTTTCGCGAAAATACGCCGTCAATTCCGTGCGATAATCGGAATTCACGAGCCACTGAAATTGCGCGCGCATTCCCTCGGTCAGGTGCGCCAGCAGGCTCCGGATCTTGTCCTGATACGCATTCAACTGCGTGACGCTGGCACCGCGCAGGTCCGGTGGCTGAAGGACGAAGCCCTTGCTCGCGAGACCGCCCTTCTCGAGCGAGCCGAAGAGGATCAATCCTCCCGCAAAGAATCCGTTGGGGGCGGCGCTACGCATGAGGTGGGCGAACGATCGGCTTCGGCTGCGCGCTTGTCGCGAAAGACCACCCTTCGCGGTTGACGATCTGATCGAACAGGTCCTCTGCGTAGCCGTCTGGTCGATTGCGGCGCAGAAGGAATACCCATCCAGTTGGAAGAACAAAAACCGGTGCGGCAAGCACGCTCGCCGCCAAACAACTTGTACCGAACATGGCGTATGCGAGGAGAAACACGGCGATGGCTCCGACCAGTCCACCCACGACGAAAAGGAAGTCGTTTCCCTCGAGCCCGAGCGCCCGGCCCTTGCTGTCGTTGACACTGTTTGTGTCCGTGATCCGCAGCTCGTTCATGGTCAGAACGAGGGCGTGAGTGCGCCGGCACCAAGCCCAAAGATGAAGAAGAGCGCGGTCATGATCGTGGAGGCGCCCGCGATCACGATTCCGGACACAATTCCCATTTTCCCTTCGGCGTCACCGCGCTTCAATTTCTCCGCGCCGCCCCAGATGTTGATTACGCCCCAGATGAAGCCGACCATGAAGAGAATCCCCAAGCCATATTGGAAACCGGTCTTCACCTCTGGCGGAATCTGCGCGAGCGTGTTAACAAACACTGCCGCTCGCATCGGGCTCGCTGCAAACAGGTGCGTCGCGAAGACGGCACCGAAAATGGTTTTAGAGTTTCTCGTTTTCATCTTAAAATTTCAAAATAACTGGAACGAAGATTTCAGCCCGCGCGGGGTGAGCGCGAAGCCGTAGATTGCGACGCAGACAGTAGCCGAAGTTCAGTGGACCGGCTCGTAGGTTCGTCTCATTAGCCAGGAAGAAAGTCCGGTCGTTTTGCCGGCCACCACTTCGCTGGGCAGATAACCGAGCATGTCAAAAAAACAGTTGGCAAAGTGAGTCTGATCGGCGAACCCGCATTCCAAGCTGACATCGATCAGCTTGGCCCGCGTCGTCAGCAGCAGTCTCAGCGCTTTCAATACGCGCTCACGGACCACGTATCGATGCGGCGGCAATCCGGTGCTTTGCTTGAAACGTTCGATGAAATGCGCCCGCGTAAGCCGGGCCTGTTCCGCGAGTTCTTCGACTGGAAGTTTGCAGTCGAGATGGTCGTGAATATAGGTGACCACGCGGCGCAATATATCGGATTCCAATCCAACCGCCTTCTCCATGACGACTCCGCGCGACTTCGCTTCCGCGTGCAGGAGTTGAAGGGAGAAGATCAGTCCGAGAGACGTGACATAGTCGTGCTCCACGTCACCGTCGTTCAAACAAAGCATTCGCATCTCCTGCTCCAGATGCGCGAGCATCGGTGCCTGTCGAATCAGCGTTGTCAGCGAAACCACCTGTAGATTCTTGACGGCGCAAAGGCCCAAATTGGCCAAGTAGCGAGGAGATAAAAAAATCGTCGCGATGTCCGCCGATCGGCGCAGCCACCAGCTGTGTCGTACGCGTTCCCGAATGAATACAACTTCGCCGGGAGCGATGTTACGGTTATACGCTACACTGTTCGAATCGCGCCAGGTGAAATCGAACGGCGCACCGTCGAAGAAAACGATAATCTTTGTATCGGAATGTTCGTGTTCCGCCCAAAAGTTAACCCGATGGTGCTCTGCATGGACCGCAACTAAGTCGGTCGCGTGGAGCGGTCGGCTGCATGGTAGCACGGCGGGTGGCAATCTTGGACGAAATACACCGCAGTCGGAACTAGAGATAAGCGACATTGGAGGAACTCAGCCGCCCGCGAGCGACGAACGTTCTAACGATGTTTATGATCGCGAACGTTTATAGCGGGAGTTCTGGTCAATTCTGCCGAAAAATCTGAAGGTCTGCTGTCCGCTGTTATCTCGGGCGCTTGAAGCGACCATTCCACCGCTGCCATACCATGGAGCTCCGTCGTATCGAAAACGGGCAACACGGAATCCTCCTGGTGAAAGAGCAGCGATAATTCGGTGCACGCCAGAATTACGCCGCGAGCCCCTTCTCGCCTGAATTGCTCAACAAGGCGGGTAAGTAGAATCCGCGATTCGTCCCGAATTTCGCCCCGACAGAGTTCTTCGAAGATAATCCGGTGCACCCTCTCTCGCTCGACAGACTTTGGCACGATCACATCCACGGGATGGCCTTCAACGATTCGTTCGATCAGGAAAGGCTGCTCCATCGTTGTCCGCGTTCCGAGCAGCCCGACCCGGCTCATTTTTGCCCGCCTTATTGATGCCGCTGTGACATCGGCGATGTGAAGTAGCGGGATTTTCACGGCCGTTTCGATTTCGGGCGCAACTTTGTGGAATGCGTTCGCACAAATGAGCACACAACCCGCGCCAGCACGTTCGACGGCTTGGCCTGCCTGAGCGAGGAGCTCTGCTGCCCGCTTCCATTGGCCGGGTGTTTCACATTCGACCAACGGATCGAAATCCAAGCTCTTGAGCACCATGGACGCAGAGTGGTATCCACCCGTGCGATGGCGGATTTCCTCGTTGATGATTCGATAATACGCGGCGGTGGACACCCAGCTCAGGCCACCGATTAGGCCGATGGTTTTCATCTTATCTTCTATCTGATTGCGCTCTGTTCGACTTCTCCGTTTGTGGCTTTCCCTCTTGCCGATCGGGCACTTCGAAAGCGACTAGCGACCTTTCGCTGGCCCTCGCGACGCACCCGGATTACAGACTCAGCGGCCGAGAGAATTTGCCGTTTGTTCATCGAATTAACGCACTAACAACCGAGCCCGCTGCAAGAGCGCTTGAATACGTAATTTTACGTACCACTCGGAAATCCGACAGGCCAACGGCATAAAGTGGTATGTCCGTTTAATCTGCGCGCACACGTCTTAATCTAAAAACGACCGACCAGGTTCATGCAGCGGTTTTCGCGCAAGCTCCAATGCTGTGAATTTCCTTTTCGATATCGGTCAGGAAGGTAACATTCACGCGGCGGACAAAACCGCCCAGCGCGCAAACGACAAAGCCGTTGACGCTTTATCTGGGAGCATCGATCTCAAGAGGCGCGTCGAGGTGATGGCGCTCGCGAACCAAGCATTGTTCGAGATTCTCAAAACGAGGATCGGTATCACCGAAGAAGAAGTCATTCTTCGGATGGCTGAGATCGACGGGCGCGATGGAAGCAACGACGGGAAGATTTCATCGCGCGTTGTGCTTTGCCACAAGTGCGGAAGAAAGGTCAGCACGGCGCCATTGCGCTGCATTTTTTGTGGGGATACCATCAAAGATGGCCACGTTTTTGAAAAAACCTAAACAGTCGCCCCAAATAGGGTCGCAGTTCGACTCGATAGACTTTGAACGATCAGCAAAATGAAAATGATCGCTTGGCTGCTCGTCGGTGCATGCGTCGCAGCAGTTGTTGATGCCCGTGCATTGGCAGAAAATCTCGCGCTGCCGGACTTGAAGGAGGTCGACATCGTGGGAACCATGACAGCGTTCACACTCGATAAGGCTGAACCGACTGGTTACCGGGATTGGGACTCTCTTGTTTTTTCCATTGATTCACCAGCACGCCTGAAAGGAAGAAAATTCTCCATCCTCGCTTCGTACTATCCTAGGCCCCGATCAACGGAGAGGCGTAAACAAGCTGAAATCTACTGGACACAGAGAATCGGAAAGCGAATCAAACAAAGAGTGGTTGAGCGCGTTTTGTATTTGGCTGAGGAGGCCCCCTGCGTTTTCGGTTGTCCCAATTGGCAGCTACGATTTATGGAGCCCAATCAGCCCCGAGACCCCTCGGAGGAGTATCCCGCTGAATTGCGAGCCGCTGGAATAGAAGGTAAAGCAAGGCTTGATTTTTTCGTAGCCTCGGACGGCTCAGTGGTGGACGCAAAAGTGGTCGAAGCGGACCACCAGCTTTTGGGGAAAGCCGCCCTCAAAGTTGTTAGCCGTTGGGTGTTTCCTCCGCTTATTCCGGGGGATGAAAGAATGCGTAATGGAATCCGGACCGCAGTCTACTTTTTGAAAGAAGAAGAGCAGAATGGGTCGCTACAGGACAGCGCGACCGCGGTTCCTCTCGCAGATCAGGCCGCGCCGTCCCGCCGCTGACCTCGACGTTCGGCAAAGATTTTGTCAGTCTACCCCAAAATAAATGAACATCGTCCAAGATCCTTGCTCAGGTTTTCCGCTTCTTTGTTTCGTCGCAGCCGTAGGCGCTGCTATTTACGCGTTCGGGCTTCTTGTGCGATTAGTGAGGGCGCACGAACGAGTGCTGATGCATTGAAGTTTTGGCGCGCAGGGACCGATGAAATGCAGGTGAAGCAGTGCCGTCGCGTACCTGATATCGGATGTTTGGTAACTACATGAAACCGATCGTATCTGCCCCACTCTCCTTGGCCATCGGTTATTTTGCTGGAGCGCTCTACTTCACGGCAGGTTGCCTCGCAAATAGCGCAACGCGCTGGAACGATTATCAAGCCGTCTTAACCTTGGTTGCCCTTTTTACCTTCACCGTAGGGGCTGTGTCATTTCGGCCTGCTCACTTCCTGATTAGGAAAGAGAGGCTCTTTTGGCGGCCCTGGATTTGCGGCCCCATCGGGGCGGCACTTGGTTTCACTGCGCTGTGGTTGGTTTTTCGTGGTCTCGCTCTGCAGTACTTGTATGGCGGTCAGGCGGCCATCATAGGAGCGGGCACCTTTTTGGCATCCCAAGCCCTGACAAGAAAAGAGCCGAGCAAGTCGCCAGATCCAACGCCTTCGAGCGGCGGTGGCGCACGTTGAACGTTGGCCAACCCTCGTGGATTTGATCGCCTTACCTCTGCTGTTGGTACTCCTGTTTATGTGGGTTCCAGGGCTTCGACTTGCTGCCGAAGCAGTGCGGACCGACGACGACCGTAAAACACCAGCAGTCGTGGCGATCGGCGTTGGCGTCTGTGCCGTGGTGGCTGTCGGTTTCGGTGCGCCGCTTCTATTTTTGGATCACGAACCGCTCAACATGTGGAAACTACTTTCGAGTATGACTCTTGAGTACACCGTCGCTGCGAGCGTAGCCTGGAACTTGATACTCAGATTTCGTTCCAGCCGAAAACGACCCTTCCTTATCGGCGCCTCTACCCTTTTTATCGCAGCAGGTTTGTACCCCATAACGTGGTTTACCATCATTGGCCCGCTAGTGAGCTACTTCGATATTCACCGCACAGGATGACGCCGAACCAGCTGCCACTGTTGACATCGTGTTTTGCGTGCCGCTTTGGCCGGTGCATGACATTCGGAAAACTTTTCGCAAACAGAAAGTCGCGCGCAAGGTCCAGGCCTACTTCGGATGCGATCCGAAACTCCGGGAGTCCGGCAATTGGAAAGGCCAGGTTCGCATGTCCAAACGCGGGATCGAGCTGGCCCGCACCGCTCTTTTCCAGGCGGCCACCTGCGCCCTGCTCCACGACCCCGAGATGAAGGCAGTGTTCGATCGCAAACGAGCGGAAGGAAAGTTTTACCTCGTCTGCGTCAGCCACATCATGCGAATCCAACTACGCCGACTCGTCGCCGTCCTCTACGACCGCAAACCTTTTGTCCGCCATCCACTCAGCGTAATCCAACCCGCCTGAAAAATGCCTTGCTTCGCTTATAGCCGGCTTGGCTCTGACGTATGCTTAGCCTTCTTTTTGTCTTCGAGTAAATTTCGTAGCCAAGCTTCCGCCTTGCTGCCGTGAGGAACCATCTCCGCCGTTTTTTTTGTGTAGTGAAGGCCGCCGATGAACAACCGAGAGTGTAAGCGGGCGTCAATCCGCAGCGGATGATCTTTGGTTTGAAAGCCAGGCCCTGTGCAAATCGCCAAAAAATTGCCGCCCGAATCCTCTAACAGGTATCCCGTCGTTCCACCGTCCTTATATAAACCGGACCAAACCAAGGTAGCATCGGGGAGCAGTCCTACTTCAGCCAACGACTCGGGGAACGTCTGGCCTTTCTTCCATCTGTGGTGCTCGCTGCCGCGCTGTTCGAACTCGTCCTGTGCGGCTCGTGCCTGAGTGCTAAACGGCGGTCGATCTGAGACCGCGCAAAAGACGGTGGTCGTGGCGGCAAAGACAGCAGCGAGGAAGTATAATGGTTTTATCACTGGATGCTTTTCTCTGGCTAACGTTACAGATGAGCCGCGGCGGGGCGCAGCCCCGACGTTGGCTCTGGCGACTGGTTGAACCAAGCCGCTGCGCGGCGCAGGGGTGCGGGAGCGGCGGGTTGATTGGGTGACACGAGGCGGACAGTGGGCGGGAGGTTGACAGCGGACAAGGCTGGAAGGGATGTCCTCCCATAAATCCACGAAGAAGGACGCCGCGAAGGTGGCGTTCAACGATTCCGATTCGCTGCTCCGCTTTGCGGAGACGCTTAAACTCCGCTCCCTGGCGGCTTCCACGCAGGAAGAGTATTTGCGCTATGTGCGCAAACTCGCCGCCCGCGTGAAACGCGATCCGGCTGAGCTCGACGAGGCGCAACTGCGTGCTCATCTGCTCCACCTCAAGGACGGCAAGAACGGGCACGGTTACTCGGCGTCCTCGATGCGGACGGCGGTCGCCGCGTTCACCGCTTTCTACAACGTGCACCTCGGACACGACTGGAAGTTGTTCCGCCTGCTCCGTTCGCCCTCGCCGCAAACGCTGCCGAGCGTGCTCACGCATGCGGAGGTCATCCGGTTGTTGAGCGTCATCCGCGAGCCACGCTTTCGCACGATCCTGCGGTTGATCTATGTGTGCGGCCTGCGTGTGGGCGAGGCGGCCCGGCTGGAGGTAGGCGACATCAAGCGCGACGGTCCGCGGCTGCACGTCCGCGGGGCCAAGGGCCAGAAGGATCGGTTGGTGCCGGTGCCACTTTGGACGTATCGGGAGTTGC
>JBDSSD010000098.1:0-59648 GCA_039928945.1 Opitutus sp.
ATTCGAGGACGGAAAGTATTTCGCTGCTCATAGGGTTGGTATTATGGGACAAAAAAAGCGGGCCGCAGGGCCCACTTCTTGGAAAGTGAGTGTTGTAGAGTTGGAAAACTTATTCGTCCGAGGTAAAACTTGTCAAGCACTGCGCCCCTTGGCCACCAGCGCGGAGCGCTCTCGTTCGATCAACCAGCCGAGCAGACCTTGGGTCATTCCGTGACACGCGGGTCGGGCGCGACCGGAGAAAACTTCCAACTCGCGCAGAGCCTGACGCCACAACGGCGGGACGTCCCCCACGAGCCAATGAAACCAGAAGTCGCGCAGACCTGGCGTCCCATTCGCCGCGAGCAACGGGAAGAATCCGTCGGTCAGTAGATTATCGAATCGTGTGCCGCGGATCGCACCGCCTGTCAGTGCCATCGTCC
The DNA here is from genome assembly GCA_039928945.1 of Opitutus sp. Classification (GTDB taxonomy): domain Bacteria; phylum Verrucomicrobiota; class Verrucomicrobiia; order Opitutales; family Opitutaceae; genus Opitutus. Next base: position 420 of record JBDSSD010000098.1, read on the forward strand.
ACGTTTCGCGAAGCAGCGGAAGCTCAGCGCGGCGGCGGAAGTCGCCCGTGGCAGCCTCAGGATTCGAACGAGGCAAAGACTGCGCGAGTTCAGTCAGAGTATCCGGCCAACGTGGTCGTTGCGCGACCCACGTGGAGTATTGATGCAGCCGAAGCCGTGGGTGGTTGGCCGGCCGCTGCCCTTGCAGGCTCCACCCGCCCACCGTTTTGAATAATGCTTCCAGATCCAACCCGCCGTCGCGCCAGTGGGCGAAGGGAACAAGCGTCGCAGCCCGCAGCATGGGCGCGCGATTGAAACGATAGCCCATGATGTCCATCGCGGTCTGGTGGCATGCTTCGATCCACCCGAGTTTCTGGATGCGGATCGATGCATACCGAACTTTCTGCGCCCAGCGCTGTTCGGCGTGGGCTCGAAGCAAGGAGTTCACCTCCTCGAACGGCAGTGGTCCGAGGCGTTCGACGATCTGGGCGGCCGGGCGATTCGCCAGTTGTTCGATCGCTTCCTCGGCCGCGTATTCTTCCAGATCGTGATGCAACAGCGGCAGTAAAACCAAGACCGGGATTTCCGCCCCACTCCGTGATCGCGTCACATGCCCGGATGGCGGAGCAAACAACACGACATGCAAAATCACGCGATCATACGCGATGTCGTCAGCGTGATGATGAGCGAGCCAGTCGACGGCATGAAGATGGATCTCAACATCCCCCACCATCTCAGGCCCGTCACCGAAGCGCAGTCGCGCGTTCTTGAAATCAGGCCCTCCCAGTAGATTCCATTTTCCAGATTGCAGCAGCGTAATGCGTCGCCCGTCCACCGTGCAGGCGGCCGTATCCTGAAAAGAGCGACGGAACCAAATCTTCTGCAGGAGCTTTTCCGGAAAGGTAAATGGCCCGTACAAACCGGGCAGCTCGAAAACTCGAGTCGAACCGACTTCTGGGTTGGCCAGCATGGAGACGGTTGAACTCACGGCGCCTTCGCTTTCCACTGCTGATTGTTGGCGGTCCGCAGCTTTTGCACCGAGTTGCGCTGGACGGACTGAACTCGTCTAACCCAGCCGCGGAGCCCCTCTGAATCCATCGTCATCGCACCGGCAGCCATCACCGTTTCCCGCTCCGCCCGATCATCGGTTGCGACGCAGCACTTCGCCGGCGTCGCCGAGTTGGCGACCATTTGTTCAATCACATCGTCGGCCGTGAGCGACGAGGGCGTGTGAATGACTGACAGCGTCGGCTGCTGGAAGGGATGTTCCACCGCCAGCTCCTTACCGCGTCCGTCAAACACGATGGTCAGCCGGATCTGCTCACCATCGTGAACGACTGCGAGTTGCTGAATCAGCTGGGACCGCGCCGACGGAACGTCGCGCAGCGCGACACGTCGCAGCTCCTCCCACGCATGGAGAATGTTCGCGCCGTCCACAATGAGGTGACTCACAGAGCTCACGCGCCGAGGTTGTAGCAATCAATCTGCAACTCCAACTCTTTCCGCAAGAATCGCCTGCAACTGATCCGGCTGAAACGTCCCCGCCCGCCGTCGAGCCCTTCAGTTCAGCCGCGCAAAAAGTGTTAACGACGATTTCTGACGCGCTACTTTGCCGTCATACTCTCACTGCGCGTCCCCACTGCGACCTCCCGGCTCACGATCGCACCCTTTGGTCCGCGTACAATGACCCGGACGATCGGATCGTTATCGGGAGCTCCGAACATCAATTCGTGGGTTCCTCCCTGCGTCTGCAGCATCTCGTTGGCGCCGCTTTTCCTTTCCGCCATCACCACACAACCCGCGATGCTCGCCTCCGGAGAGATTCCCGTGAGCACGACCTGCAGAGAGTTCTTTCCGGCTGCGTTGCGATTGAAAAATCCCAAGGTCGTCTGATCGCCTCGAGTGGCAAGGAGGTCAGCCTTCCCATCTCCGTCCAAATCCACGGCCGCCACAGCCCGAACCTCGCCCGCAATCACCAACTGCGTCTGAGACCAGGGCACCACGTCGAAGTCACCTTTGCCTTTGCCGCGCAGCAACACACCCACCCCGCCATCGAACCGACCGATCGCCGGCGGCGGGGAAAACGAATTCTGGCCGGCAAAAACATCGAGCGATCCATCGCCGTCAAAATCCGCGACCGCCATCGTGCGAATCGGCGCGATCTGCGCGACGCGCGGCAACGGGTCGAACCGATAGGTCCCGTTCGGCTGACTGAGGAAAATCCCGCTGCGCAGTTCGCTGGCTTGGAATCGCCGCGCCTTGCCCAGACGTTCTTCGCCGACGATCTCGCCCAAGGTTGCTTTCCCGTACCGATCGTTGCTGGGAAACTTCCGCAGCATGGCCGGCACCTTCGCCCCGAGTTCACGACGCGTTGTCCACGGGAACAACGTGTCGCCCTCATCCTGTGCTTCGATCGCGAACGGGGTGCTGCCCCCAAAGTCGCCGAAAAAAACCCGGGCTGGATGTGCCGGGCTCGCCTGATATCGCGTATTCAGACCAAGATTACCCGCAAGATAGTCCAGTTTGCCGTCTCCGTTGAAGTCTCCCGCCGCCAGCGCGTCCCACCAACCCTCGCCCGCGGCAGCAAACCCCGCCTTCTCGGTCCAGTCCTCCAACGCCCGTCCGCCTTGGTTATGAAAATATTTGACGGTGCCCCACTTCACCGCGAGCAGGAGATCGAGCCAGCCATCGCCATCCACGTCCGACCACAGGGCCGATTGAACCCAGCCGGCCGATTTCAACGACGGGCACCAGGCTTCGGTGACATCCTTCCATTCACCGTCTTGCTGCACGAGCAGCCGATTCGGCGCGGTGAGAGGAGCCTTGCCGGCGATCACCGCGCCGCCAACGAATGCGCCGACTTTCCCGTCGTGGGCGAAGTCGGCCTCCGCCCTGACCACGTCGGAAAACGCCAATGAGCGTTGAACGGGCGGCGCAGGTTCAAAATGCCATCCTTGGACTACGAGAGCCTTTTTTGGCGTTGGGTTAGCGGTACTCACCGCGCCTTCGGTGATGGTGAGGCGTTGATCTGCGCGCAAATTCTCGAACTCCTGCACGCTGCCGCTTGGCCAGGTCACGCGTAATTGTTCAACCGTGACGTCCCCGCCTAATCCGAAATGAAGCACGGGTTCACTTGAAGAAAGATAGCCCCGAGCCACGACGAGCGTGCGGGTCTGAAGCCCAGCTGAGGTCTTGATCTCGACCGTTGCGCCCACCCCGAACCGATTTGAGCGCGTACCCCGCAGCGCCACGATCAAGCGGTGCCCGGAATCCGAATCGTTGCGGAGAATGGTCACGCCCTTCTGATAATTCGCGTAAACCAGATCGAGATCGCCATCGCCATCCAGGTCGCCCAAGGCGGACCCAAAACTGACGCCGCGTTCGTCCAGTCCCCAAGACGCGCTCACATTTTCGAAGTGCAGGTCGCCCAGATTTCGAAAGGCCAGATTGGCCTCGGCAAGGGGCGGGCTCTGCCGCACCACGGCTCGCTGCGCCGCGACGTTTTCCTTCGCCACGGATTGGGCGAGCAGATCGCTGTTGTGATATTCACGTATCATTCCATTCGTTACAAACAGATCGAGCCGCCCGTCATTATCCAAATCCTCCAGCCGCGGCGACCACGACCAGTCCGTCGCCGCCACGCCGGCGAGCGACGCCGCCTCCAGCATCCGGCCCGCGCCGGAATTCACGTAAAGGGCATTGCGCATGTACTGGGGCGCAACGCGCGGGTCGGACGGCTCGGCCTGCGTTCTCGCCCGGGCATCGGCCATGCCGCGAAAATCCTTTTCGTGCGTCGTCGCGGCCATGTCGGCCACGAACAAATCAATCAGGCCATCGTTGTTCACGTCCCCGAGGTCCACGCCCATCGAATAATAAGGAGTGTGCGGCACGACTTGGTTGATCACGTCAGTGAACGTGCCATCGCGATTGTTGTGATAGAGGACGTCCGATGGGGCGTAATCATTCGCCACATACAGGTCAGGCCACCCGTCGGCATCATAGTCCCACCACGTCGCGGAATGCGTTGACGCCTGGCCGAGCAGGCCGGCCTGGTCGGTCACGTTGGTGAAAACGCCCTTTCCGTCATTATGGAAGAGATACGCGCGCTGCCCATTTGGGTTCTTGGCGACGTCCAGCATGTTGGTGTGCACGAAGACATCGAGCGATCCGTCTCGGTCGTAATCACAAAACGCCCCTACCCCGCTCGCATCGTTCACCGCCAGGCCGCGCGCGACCGCCTCCTCCTTGAACGTGCCGTTCCCCTGGTTGATGTAGAGAAGGTTCGGCGCCCCAAAGCGGCAGACATAAAGATCCAGCCAGCCGTCGTTGTTCACGTCGGCGAACGTGGCGCCTTGTTTCCAGTACTCCGGTAAGTCGACGGCAGCGTTGTTGCCGAGTCCGACCAGATTCTTCGCCGCATCCATCCAGCCACTGGCCGCGCTCCCCAACCCGGCCTTCTCCGTCACGTCCTCGAACTTCCACCCGCCCACGTTTCGAAACAACCGAGATCCTTCGGTTTTGCTAACAACGAAAATATCCGGTCGCCCATCTCCATCATAGTCGCCAATCGCGATGCCGGTACCGACCTCACCGAAGATCAGCTCCTGGTAGTGCTCGTTCCACATCTTTGGATCGGCAAATTTGTTCTCAGCCAGAATTCCAGTCTGCTCCGGTGACAGCGACGAAAACAGGGTCGCACCTCTTGGGCCCGATCGCGCCGCCAAAGGCGTTGCGACCAGATTCGCCTCAGCCGCGTTGATCCGCGTTCCAACGAACAGGCACGCGACGACGACCAACCACCGCCATCCTCGCGCCGGCAAATACATCATTTTTTCTCCGCAGGCTGCATCATCGCGTGGTGGTGATGTCCGGTCTTACTGGCATCCGCCGTCCACGCAAATTTCGGCAACTGGACCTCACGCGGGGCGACGTCACCTTCCCGAATGGCGTAGGCACGATCCATCGCAAGACCCGTCACCACCTGGGTTTTCCCGGTTGTTGGCCAAAAAATTTCGACGCGCACAACACTCTGCGCCTGACCCAATCCAATTTCCTGGCGGAGCGGCGACGCGCCAAAATTCGCCCCACTGCCCACGACCCGGTGAATCTCTCGCTCGCCGGTCGCGGTCTTCGCGACGACTTTGATCCTCGCGCCGAGTGCGACGCGATTTGTTTTCACCCCCTCAAACTGGAGCTTGATCGAGTGATTGCCGTGCCCCGGGTTCTCGAACAGCTGGCTCTGATAATGATCGCCCGACAATGCGCCGCCGAGATGCGAGAAAATGTCTTCGTCGCCGTCGTTGTCGACATCTCCAAACGCGATCCCGTGACCCTTCTGCAGGTTGCCAAAACCTCCGGAGGTGGTGACGTCCTGGAATCCTCGACCCTCATTGTTCCGAAACATCCGGTTCGGGATGATCGTACTCAAAGCGGGATCGCCGGTGCCCACGTAAAAGTCGAGCCAGCCGTCATTGTCCAAATCGCCGAAGTTCGCCCCCATGGCATGGAGGATTTTGAATAACCCTTGCTCCTTGGTGACGTCGGTGAACGTTCCGTTCCGGTTGTTATGATAAAGTCTCGCGTGCTCAGCCTCGGGGGTCGGCATCCCGAGATAGTCGACGAGAATGTCACCGGCATCATGGATGGCATAGCCCGTCGCCATGAGGTCGAGCCAGCCATCGTTGTCGTAGTCAAAGAACCAGCACGAAAAGCTCCGCAACGGCTCACTCACGCCCGCGGCTGCCCCCACCTCGGTGAAATGCCACTTGGCATTTGCTGAACGTATCTCGCCGGTTGGGCCGTCATTGCGCAAAAGGTGATTGGGGCCAACGAGCGACGAGAGGTACAGATCCGAACGACCATCATTGTTGAAATCGCCCGTCACGACCGCCTTGACCCAGTCAACCACCGCGACGCCCGACTCCGCCGCACATTCGGTGAACGTCCCATCGTGGTTGTTGCGAAACAGCTCGCACGGATCGAACGCGCCGCTCTCCGGCACGGTCTCATTGCCAATGAAAATATCCAACCAGCCGTCGTTGTTGTAGTCGAACCACACCGCCGTTTGCGTCGGGTGCAGGGTGAGCAGCCCGGCCTCCTCCGTCACATCCGTGAACGTGTTGTTGCCGTTGTTACGCAGCAGAGAATGCGGGTGCCGTCCGTCCTTCCCCAGCCAGCCGCCGCGCAGGACGAGAACATCGACCCAGCCATCGTTGTTATAGTCGCCTTGGATGATGTTGAGTCCGCCAAACAACCCGGTCAGGCCGGCGGATTCAGTGAGTTCAGTGAATTTGCCGTCTCCGTTATTGTGGTACAAACGCAACTGGCTGTGCAGACCCGAACCCGAGACCATCAGGTCCAGCAATCCGTCGTGATCGAAGTCGTCCATCACCACGCCACCGGACAATTCGTCGACGTCCACGCCGGCAAAGCCGGCTACATCATGAAAGCGCTTGATATCGTATTCCGACTCAAACACGGCGGGCGGGATCTGCCACTGGGCAGGAACTCCGTCCGGATATTTGCCCAACGTCATGTACGCGATGTTGAGCAGCCATGCGATATGTGGGCTCGGATCCAACTCAAGTAAGGCCGTCAATTCGCGGACCGCTCCCTCCGAGCCGCGCGTGATTTGATGGACGCCGCCTCCGCGGATCGGCATGAGGCACGAATCAGCATTGTGATTGGCCAGACAGTTCTCCTGCTCGCCCATTCGCAGGTAGCACAAGGCTTTCATCAGCAGCATCCGCGCGTCCAGCTCAGGAATGGGGGGTTGGCCCTTCGCGAGTCGCTCGACTTCCTCGAACTGATGCAGTGCCTCTTCCGATGCGCCACTGTTGAGGAGCGCCTGCCCGTATTTGACCGTGAGCGAAAGCACGTCGCGCGGCGCTTTGGCCGCCGCCAGTTGCTGCCTCAAGAGCGGGAGAATTCGCTCCGGAAATAAAGGAATCGCCATCGGGTCGAAGTTTTTATCAACCAGCGCAAGTCGCTCCGCCATCTGGCGATTGCTCGCCGGCTGCTGCCCTTTCGGCGTGTTGGGAAAATGAACCTGCGGTGAAGCGTCGGCCGCCTCGACCAGACCGGCCGTAAGGAAAAGCGTGAGCGCGAGTGTGACTGCTCCACGCGCGGTGTTGAAGAATCCGAGATTCATTAAAATAAGGTTACGGTTGACCTGATCATTCCTGCAAGCGCGCGACGACCTTGGATGCGCCCGATGGCACTTCGTGCGTGGTTTCGGCCCCGGTCGGCCAACGCACGCGGACACGACGCGGCGGATTTTCCACGCGACTCCCAAAGAACGCGCTCCCACCCGACTGGCCAAAATAACCCGTCTGGGCGCCAATCTCGACGCTTTGGGCCGAGCCGTCGGACAACTCAACCGTCACGTGAGCACCAATACCACTCACGTTTCCGTTTGGCCCGCGGAGATCGACCCGCAGAGACCAACGTCCTGGCACACCTTTATTTCGAAACGCCAGTGTCAGGTCGTTGTTGCGCGTCACCATGAAATCCGGCCAGCCGTCGTCGTTGAAGTCCACTGAGGTCAGCGCTTTCGCGTCTCCCGCCACCAGCAATCCGCTCTCTGCCGGCGGCACGGGCGCAAAATTGCCGTGGCCATCGCCACGGAGCAGCTGGCTGAGTCCACCGTCAAAATGTCCGACCTGGGGAATGGGCGCATAGGAATTTTGCAGCGCGTAGATGTCGGCATGGCCATCCCCGTCAAAGTCTCCCGTCACGATCCCCTGTAACGGCGCAATCTGCGCAATTCGTGGCAGCGCGGTGAACTGATACCTGCCATCTGATTGGCTGAGAAAAACTCCGCTCCGCAGCTCCGTGGCCGCAAACCACCGCGCTTTGCCCAGCGCCTCCGCGCCAAGGACTTCTTCAAGTGTCGCGCGGGCATAGGCATCGTTCCGCGGAAATTGCCGGCGAATCGAGGGAAGCTTTGCGCCCAGCACCTTGGAGGTGCGTCGCGGATATCGTTTCTCTCCCTCATAGTAGGCTTCAACGATTTGAGCAGACCCCCGGCCGGCGAACTCGCCGTACGCGATCAGCGTCGGATGCTTTTCGTCGGCATGGTAAGGCGTATTCAGGCCGACATTCCCCACCACGTAATCCGGGCGGCCATCGCCGTTGAAATCGGCGCTGGCCAGAGACGTCCACCATCCCGTTCCACTGCCCGCGAAGCCGGATCGTTCCGTCCAATCCTCAAACCGTGCTCCGTGATCATTGTGGAAATACTTCACGTTGCCCCATTCCACCGCGACCAGCAGGTCAATCCAGCCATCGGCATCGACATCGCTCCAAAGCGCCGAGGTGACCAGGCCCACGTCGCGCAATCCAGGAGCGACGACCGCAGTAACATCCTCGAAACGCCCGCCGCGATTCGCCAGCAGCACGCTGCGTGGCGGCAAAGGATAGCTCCCGGCCAAGACCCGGGCTCCGAGGAAAACATCCAGTTTTCCGTCGTGATCGAAATCCGCGACAGCCGCTGCCCCGGCACTGAGCGCGATTGCCGGCACGGCGTTTTCGGGCGCGGCGCGAAACGCCAGCTGCCCCTCATTCAGGAAAAGCCGAGGCACGCCCGTGGTCGCTTTGGTGACGAGCAGATCGTTCAAACCATCGCCGTCGGCGTCGAAAATCACCACGGGACCATCGTCCGTCTCGCCGGTCTGCAGCGTCACGGCGCGTGCGCCGGAGACAATGCGGAGCGGATCCTTGCCGGTGCCACCGATCACAAATTCATCGTGACCATCACGGTCCAGATCTCCAACTGCCAACGCGGGCCCGCGACGATCAAACCGCAGCGGCGAAAGCAGCTGCTGCTTGTTGTCAAAGGTCTCGACCGAGCGGAACGACAGGCCGCGCGTCTGGCTTTCCTCGACGAACTGCGCGCCACCAGCAATCAACGGAGCATTCGCCTCGATACGCGGCCCCGCATCTGGCTCGGTGATCGTATATCGACGATCAGCCGCCAGATTTTCGAAGAGCTGCGAAAGTCCACTCGGCCAGGCGATCGTCAAACGCTTGATCGCGCTCTCTTCCCCCAATCCAAAGTGCAGCACGGGTTCGCTACCCGACATATATCCGCGGTCGAGCACGAGCATCCGCACCTGCACGCCTGTGGCGGTCTCGATCCGCACCGTCGCACCTGCGCCAAATCGATTTGATCGCGTGCCGCGTAAAGCGACGATCAGCCGATGACCTGAATCCGAGTCGTTCCGCAGGACCGTCGCACCGGCCTGGTAGTTGGCGAACACCAGATCGAGATCACCATCGCCATCAAAGTCGGCGAATGCCGCGCCGAAGCTCACCGCATTCTGATCAAGACCCCACGCGGTACTGACATCCGCGAATTGCAAATCACCCAGGTTCCGAAACGCCAGGTGCCGTTCTGGAAAGACGGGGCTGGAACGCATGATGCGACGAGATTCAGCGATCGTATCCGCTCGAACAATCTGGTCGCGAAGGTCGGCATTTTGATACTCCCGCACCATCCCATTCGTCACGTGTACATCCAGCCGCCCGTCGTTGTCCAAATCCTCGAGCCTCAGGGACCAAGTCCAATCCGACGCAGCGAGTCCGGCCAGGTTGGCCGCTTCCAGGAAATATTTTGTGTTGGTATTAAGCAGGAGGGCGTTGCGCGAATACTGCGTCGCGGTGCCGGCATCAAAATCCGTCACGGTTTGCTCCCGGGACGTCGCGATTCCCCGCTGGTCCTTCTCGTGAGTCGTCGCCGCCATGTCGGACGCGAGGAAGTCGATCAGGCCGTCGTTGTTCACGTCGCCGAGGTCCGCGCCCATCGACGAGTACGGCACATGCGGCGCCACTTGCGCCACGACGTCGGTGAAAGTGCCGTCACGATTGTTTCGGTACATCCGATCGGCCGGGGCGAAGTCGTTCGCGACATAGAGATCCGGCCACCCATCGTTATCAAAGTCCCACCAGGTGGCCGAATGAGAAATTGTCTCACCCACGATGCCCGCACGCTGCGTCACCTCGGTGAATTTCCCATCGCCGTTGTTGTGAAACAGGCGACCAATCTGGCCATTCGGTTTGTCGGTCGCACTCAACATGGTCGTATGCACGTACACGTCGAGCCACCCGTCGCGGTCGTAGTCGCAAAAGTTCCCCATCCCACTTGCGTCGTTCAGCGCGAGCCCGTGAAGGGCGGCCTCCTCTTTAAAGGTGCCGTCGCCCTGGTTCATGTAGAGGAGGTTAGGCGCGCCGAATCGGCAGAGATAAAGGTCGAGCCGACCGTCGTTGTTGATGTCCACGAAGGTGGCCCCCTGCTTCCAGCGTTCCGGCGAATCGGCCGTCTCTGCGCCCATGCCCACCCAATTTTTCGCCGCTCCCATCCAGCCGCCCGGTCCGCCGCCAACTCCCGCCTTGTCGGTTACATCCTCGAATTTCCAGTCGCCGAGATTGCGATACAGGCGGCAGCGCTCGGTCTTGCTCACCACAAAGACATCGGGCCGCCCGTCGCCGTCGTAGTCACCGACCGCCACGCCGGTGCCGGTCGCGCCGAGCGCAAATTCTTTTTCCCGATCCGTCCACATTTTGGGGTCCGCGAAATTATTTTCAGTCACGATGCCGGTTTGCGCCGGAGCCATCACTTTAAACATCGTCGCGCCCCGCGGACCCGAACGCGGCGCCAGCACCGCTTCAGTGATTGCGCCGCCCTTTTCAGCCGAAGCCGGTACGGCAAGCATCACCAGCAAAGCACCGATCAGGACGAGTCGGCCGAGTGATCTGGCGGCAAGGTTCATCAGAACAGCGTGTAGATAAAGGGCGCCGCGCCGGTGCCACCCACCACGATCAAAAGTCCGACCAGCAGCAACACGACGATGATCGGCGTCAACCACCACTTCTTATTGTGCAGAGCAAAATAGAGGACTTCGCGGAGCCATCCGCGCTGCGATCCCTTGGCCTCTTCGGCGAATGATTTTTTCTGGTCCGGCATGCTGATGGAACGGGGTCGGTCGTTAAAGGTGTTGGCGAAAATAGCTGTCCACCGGCGGCGCAGGGTCACGCGATTCCCAATACGTTGACCGGCTGCGATCGAACGCGCGGTCAAGGGGGTCACGGCGCAGCAGCCGCACGACTATCCCTACCGGTGTCAACACGAGGAAATAGAACGCGGCCAGGATCAGTGCCGAAACGACGAACCCGATCGGATAAGTCGCGTATGTCGCTCCGATATAAACCAGACGGACCGAACGCGGCGCAATCAGCCCCGGTATCGCCACCGCGCCTGCAGCCGACCACCAGACAAGGGCGGTAGGCATCGAGCCGCGGTGCAGAGCGATCGCACCGATTCCGCCGATAAAAATCAGCCACAAGAGCGCGAACAGGCGGAGGTCGCTGGCCGAGGGATTGGAGTTGAGCCGGATGAGTGCCATGGTGGTTCGCTCGCTCAATCGCGGCCGAAGGCAGCGTGGTACCGCTGCTGTTCGCGCGCATCACCGGCCGGCTGCTTGTTTTTTCGCAGCACGAATGAATCAATCACGAGCAGGTCCATGTTGGTGGCCATGAAACAGCGATACGCGTCGCTGGGCGTGCAGACGATGGGTTCGCCGCGGATGTTGAAACTGGTGTTGATCAGCACGGGACACGAGGTTTGCCGCTCGAACGCTTCAAGCAACCGGTGCAGCCGGGGCTGCCGCTCACGATCCACCGTCTGAATCCGCGCCGAATAGTCGACATGCGTAACAGCCGGGACGACCGATCTCACCTCGCGCACTCGCTCAAGCCCTGGTGTTGCGGCCGGGCCAGCCGACACGCGCTTGTCCATTCGCACCGGCGCAACGAGCAGCATGTAGGGACTTTCGTCCGTCTCACGCAGCTCGAAGAATTCCGCCGCTCGTTCCCGCAACACGATCGGCGCGAAGGGTCGGAATGATTCCCGAAACTTAATCTTCTGATTCATCAGCGATTGCATCGCCGGGCTGCGAGCGTCGCCAAGAATACTGCGACTGCCGAGACCACGCGGACCGAACTCCATCCGACCCTGCACCCAGCCGACAACTTGGCCGTCCGCGATGGCCGCGGCCACCTCGTCGCACAAATCGTTCTCGTTCGACACGTAATTGAACACCGCGCCCTGTGCCGTCAGTTCACTTTCAATTGTCGGAACTGACAAACCAGGTCCCAGCAGTGAACCGCGCTGGCCGTCCGGCTGCGGTGCCGTGCGGTCGTTTTCCAGCAACTGATGCCAGACAAACAAGGCGGCTCCGAGCGCTCCGCCGGCGTCGCCCGCAGCCGGTTGAATCCAGAGTCGTTCGAACGGCGATTCGCGCAGTAGTCGCCCGTTGGCCACGCAGTTCAGCGCGACTCCGCCGGCCAGACAGAGGTTCTTCGAACCGCAGCGCGCATGGAGATGCGCCGCCATTTTCAGCATCACGATTTCGGTTACCTTCTGGACCGATGCCGCCAAATCCCAGTGCCGTTGCGTGAGTTCGGTTCCTGTCGCCAGCGGCGGTCCACCGAACAAACGATGAAATTTGGCCGAGGTCATCGTCAGCCCGTGACAGTAGTTGAAATACGACAGGTCGAGGCGGAAGGAGCCGTCGTCACGCACGTCAATGAGACGTTCGAGAATAGTGTCGGCAAACACGGGCTGGCCGAAGGGAGCCAGCCCCATGAGCTTGTATTCGCCTGAGTTGACGCGAAAGCCGCAGTAGTAGGTGAACGCCGAGTACAGCAGACCAAGCGAGTGTGGAAACCGCAGCTCGTGGGTCAGCTCAATCGTTCGTCCTTGGCCGTGGCCGAGCGTGGCCGTCGCCCATTCGCCCACGCCATCGACCGTGAGGATCGCCGCCTCCTCAAAAGGCGAAGGATAGAACGCGCTCGCCGCATGCGATTCGTGGTGTTCGACGAAGCTGAACCGGTGACGATACCGTCCGCCGAGCCCGCGTCTCATTTCACGCGGCAGGTGCAGCTTCTGCTGAAACCACTCGGGCATCGCCTTGAAAAACGAGCGGAAGCTCAGAGGTGCGGTGGCCAGATACGTTTCGAAGAGCCGCTCAAACTTCAGCAGCGGCTTCTCATAAAACACCACGTGATCAAGCTGCTCGGGCGTGAGACCAGCGGTGCTGAGACAGTATTCGACCGCATTCACGGGGAACGTCGCGTCATGCTTTTTCCGCGTAAAACGCTCCTCCTGCGCTGCCGCCACGATCTGCCCATCGACCACCAGTGCGGCGGCCGAATCGTGGTAAAACGCCGAGAGGCCCAGGATCGCGGTGCTCACGGTGCGGGGACCTTCTTTGGTGCTTCGTGCACCGCCGACGGATCCCGTGCGCGTCGGAGAAACTCGACTCCACTTTTCGGCGACACCTCGTCGGGCGTCGGCAAATCAACTTGTTTCGCCGCTCGGAGTGCGATCTCCGCCTCCTGATTCCGACCGAGTTTTTTCAACCCTTGGGCCAGATCGACGTGAAGTTGGGCGTTCACCGGTCCGCTGGCGGCGAGTGCTTGCATGAATTTCACCGTGTTCACGAGATCACCGCGGGCCTCGTACATCGCAACGAGCATTTCGTTGTTCTTGAAGTCACGCGGATTGTACGCGTGAGCAGCGAGCATCAAGTCGATCGCTTCGTCGGGCTTGCCGCGTTGCCCGAGCCGGCGCAACAGCGGGCGCAACGCGCCGGCGTCATCCGGCGTCACTCGCAGAATTTCGCGCCACTGCATCTCCGCCGCGTCAACGTCCCCGTGTGCAGCGAGCAGATCCGCGTAGGTATGGCGCACCGCCCGACTATCAGGCATGCGCGCACTTAATCCCGCGAAATATTCCAGCGCGCGCGGCAGCTGGCCGGTCGACGCCCAGAGCTGGCCCAGCAACGCGTACGTCTGGAAGTAATACGGTTCGCTTGCGGCTGATGCCAGCAGCACGGCCTCTGCCTCCGCCGTCCGGCCGAGCCCCTGCAGCAAGTACGCTTTTTGCGCCGCCGATTCACCCGACGGAGGTTCGATTGCAGCGAGTCCTTCATTCAGCGCGAGTGCCCGCTTCAGGTCACCGAGCTCCGAGGCCGATGCCGCCGATTGGAAAAGCAGGAACGCGTTATCCGGATTCCGCCGGTGAGCCGCCTCAATCTTTGCAGCCGAAGTACGAATCCCTTCGGCCGTTGACACCGCTGCCATGGCCGCCCCCAGCTCTCGCTTCAACCGTGTGCGATCGACGGCGAAGCTGCTCTGGCTGGTGAACGGCGGCCGGCCCGTGAGCTCGTCCATCCGCGCGAGCATCGACGCGCGACCGAGCGCAGTGAAACCGAGTTGTTCGGCACATTCCTCCGAAGAGAGCCACCGCCCCGGCGTTTCCGCCCGGTCGAAGAGTACTGCGCCCGCCGCCGGCGCGAGCACCCGGACAAGCGCAAAATTCCCCTCCCAGTTGAAATGCACGTGCTCGAAGAAGACGGCGGATCCCGCGGGATCGCCCGTCGACGTCACCGACGCTCCCAGTGCTTCGGCGGCATCGACCAACGAAACCGTACGGAGTGGCGCACCGCGCGCGGCTTCCCGGATGATGGCGTTGATCTGCGCGTCCGCGCGGAACCGGAGTGCGTCCCTTTGCAATGCGTCAAAATATTGCGGCCGCGCCAACGCTCGATGGCCGGTCCGATCCAGCAACCGTGCGAGTTGAAAATGAGTTTCGGCGTGAGCCGGATCCAACGTCACGGCGCGTTCAAGCAGCGCCCGCGCCTTCTCCTCCTCGCCGAGCCCAATCGCCTTCGCGGCGTCATCCCTGGCTTGTCGCCATTCGTCGAGTTGCCGCGGCGAAAGCCCGCTCCCCTGCAGCGAAGCAAAAGGCGCGCAGTCGCGCACGTTGACCGCCACCGTCGAGAGCAGCACCTTCGCCCCCGCGCTCCGGGCCGACGCGAGGATGTCAGCGAGGTTGGCGTGGAAATTTGCATACACAGCCGCGAGGCGGGAGTCGTCCGCCGCGACGTGCTTGCCTGCGAACATTTCCATTCCGCGCCAATCCTTGAAATCACGTCCCTTTGACCTGAGCCCTTGCGTCAGTCGCTGGAGCAACTGGCCGGTCCGCAGATTGCGCACCCACAAGCTCAGCCGGATTACCCAGCGCGGCGGCATTTGGCTGGCGACCGCCGAACTCGGTCCGAACGGGCCGACCACCTCATTGTTACCCATGTAAACAACGAACAAGTCGGGAGCAAAATCCACCGCCTGTTGGACGATGTCCCGCACGGTGTGCGAGTTGATGGCGGTGATGCCGAGGTTGAACACCTCGACCTTTTTCTCCGGATACGCCGCCCGCAGTTGAGCCTGCAACTGAGGCGCGACGGCAAACCCCGGCTCGGGCACGCCCATGGCGGCCGATTCCCCAATCAGAAAGATGCGGTAGCTGCCAGGTGGCTTCGCTTTCGGGATGCGAAAATTCAGGGGCTTCAACCCAAAGGAGGCGGGGAAGAACCGCTCGGTGTACCGCGGGTTCGTGCGATACATCCCCGGCTTCTCGTCGGGAATGAAGAAGTTTCCGTTGTACCCGAAACCGGCGAGGCGCAGGCCTGATTCCAGCACGGTGAAAAACACCAGTGGCACCACGCACGCGATCGCGAGCTTCGCCCACCAGCGTGTCTTCCGGCGCGCGCTCGGCCCGGCCGAGGATTCACTGTCTTGAGCGCGTGGCATCACGTTGAAGCAGTCGAAATTCCGGAGCGTGCGCGCGAAGACGCAGAACCGTCCCACTGCCTCGAAGCATAGCCAACGTTGAGCGGCCAAGAGCCAGTCATCCGCGAATTGAAGCAGCCCATCATCGCGACGGCGACCTTTGACCCTGCGCCGGCTGCGGAGGCTTTCGCCCGGCCACACCGTTGTTGTGAAACGCCAGCGTGGGCCCGTTCGAACGATTAACCACAATATCGGGCCAACCGTCCCCATCGAGGTCGCGGGCTTCAACCGCCACCGCCTCGCCCGGCACGACGAGCCCACTTTCCGCCGGCGTCACCGCCGTGAAGTGGCCGCTCCCGTCTCCGCGCAAGAGCTGACTCAGACCTCCGTCAAATCGACCGATTGAGGCGGGTGGCGAAAACGAATTCTGGACGGCATAGATATCAGCGTAGCCATCACCATCGAAATCTCCGGCGACGATTCCGCGCAGGGGTGCGATCTGCGCGATGCGCGGCAGCGGCGCAAAGCGATACGTTCCGTCGGCCTGACTGAGAAAAACACCACTGCGCAATTCGCTGGCCGCGAATCGCCGGGCGGTCGCCAGGCGATTTTCTCCGACGATTTCGCCGAGCGAGGCGCGGGCATAGTCGTCATTGCGCGGATACCGTCGACGAACCGTCGGTACCTTTGCTGTCATTTCGCCCCGCGATAGCCACGGATAGAGTTTACCACCTTCGTAGGCACCTTCGATCGCCACCGGTCCGCCGCTGGCAAAGTCGCCATAGTAAAACAGTGCCGGTTCGTTCACGCTGGCTTGATAACGCGTGTTCAAGCCGAGGTTCCCGACGACAAAATCCGGACGACCATCGCCGTTGAAATCCGCTTCCGCGAGTGCGCTCCACCGTCCCGCGCCCGCCGCCGAAAATCCGGCCTTTTCCGTCCAGTCGTCAAAGCCAGCGCCGTCGCGATTATGAAAGAAACGAATCTGGCCCCAATCGATCGCGATCAACAGGTCCGGCCAACCGTCGTGATCGACATCGCTCCACAGCGCGGCGGTCACCAGCCCGATATCTCGGAGGCCCGATGCCAGCCGATCCGTTTCATCCACGAGCTGGCCGTCTCGACTGACCATCAGCGCACTGGGGCCGGCGAGAGGATATTTTCCGGACAGCGTAGTGCCGGCGACAAACTGGTCGACGTGTCCGTCGCGATTGAAATCAGATTGCGCCTGCTTGGGGTCGGCCGGGGTCGAACCTGCTGGTGCCGCCATGGCGGTGAACTGCGCCGCTGGCGTCCCGCTCGGCACGGTCTGGCTCTTCGTCGGCGCCGTTCCCGCGGGTTCGGTGATCGTCATCTTCTGATCGGCGGCAAGGTTCTCGAACGTCTGCTCCGTCCCGTTGGGCCAGGTCACGCTCAAGCGTGCGATTTTAGTCTCTTCGCCGAGACCGAAGTGCAGCACGGGCTCACTGCTCGAGAGATAGCCCCGCGCCAACACGAGCGACCGCACCTGTACGCCCGCCGCCGTTTCGATCCGCACCACCGCTCCGACGCCGAACCGATTTGAGCGCGTGCCGCGCAAAGCCACGATCAACCGGTGACCGGAATCTGAATCGTTGCGCAACACCGTCACACCACCCTGATAATTCGTGTAGACCAAATCGAGGTCACCATCGCCATCGAGATCGCCGAACGCGGCACCAAAGCTCACGCCTTTCTGGTCGAGGCCCCACGCCGTGCTGACGTTTTCGAACCGAAGATCGCCGAGATTGTGGAAGGCTAGATTTGCCTCAGCCAACGGTGGGCTTGCCTGCATGACGCGGATGCGTTCGGGAACACTTTCGGCCGCCGTCATCCGTGCAACGAGATCAACGTTGTTCAGTTCGCGCACCATGCCGTTCGTGAAAAACGCGTCGACCCGGCCGTCATTGTCGAGGTCTTCAAACCGCACCGACCACGTCCAGTCTGTGGCCGCCAGTCCGGCCATCTGCGCCGCTTCGAGCATACGACTGGTGCCCGTGTTGAGGTAAAGGGCGCTGCGCATGTACTGCGGTGCCCGCGTACGCTCCGAAGGCATTTCATCCAACCGGGATCGGTTCGTCGCCATCCCGCGCTGGTCCTTCAGGTGGGAAGTCGCGGCCATGTCTGCGACGAGGAAATCGACCAAGCCGTCATTGTTCACATCGCCGAGGTCCGCGCCCATCGAAGAGTGCGGCAAATGCGGCACCGTCTCATCGATCACATTGGTGAAGGTGCCATCGCGATTGTTGCGATAAAGCGAATCCGCCGGCGCGAAGTCATTGGCGACATAGATGTCGGGCCATCCGTCATTATCGAAGTCCCACCACGTGGCCGAATGTCCTTGAGTTTCGCCTCCGATCCCGGCGCGTGTCGTGACGTCGGTGAAGGTACCATCACGATTGTTGTGAAAAAGGTAGTCACGCTGTCCGACCGGGTGCTTCGCCTCGTCGAGCAGATTGGTGAGCACATACACATCGAGCCAGCCATCGCGATCGTAGTCGCAGAACGCGCCCATGCAGCTGGCGTCATTCACCGCCAGTCCGCGGGCAACGGCCTCCTCTTTGAACGTACCGTCTCCCTGGTTCATGAAGAGCAGGTTCGGCTCTCCGAACCGGCAGACGTAGAGATCGAGGCGTCCGTCATTATTCACGTCGGCGAAGGTGGCGCCTTGAAACCAGGACGCATCAGAACCCTTTAGTCCAATCCAGCCCTTGGCTTTGTCCGCCCAGCCGGAGCCCAATCCGCTCACCCCCGCCCGCTCGGTGACGTCTTCAAAATGCCAGTCGCCCGAATTGCGAAAAAGCCGGCCACCTTCGGTCTTGCTCAGCACGAAAACGTCCGGCCGGCCATCGCCGTCAAAGTCGCCGATCGCCACGCCGGTGCCGATCGCGCCGTAAACAAACTCCTGGTACCGCTCGCCCCACATCCGCGGATCGCCATAGCGGTTTTCGACCGAGATGCCGGATTGAGCGGACGAAATCGCGGTAAACAGCGTGGCTCCGCGCGGACCTGATCGGGGGCGAAGTGGCTGTTGTTCAAATACTGATGGGGACGTCTCGGCCATCGCCGTCAGCACACTTGTTGCGAGCCCCAGGAACCGGACAACCCGATGAACGTATTTCGAAATCCGGAATTGGAGGGACACTGCAGACGGCATGGGGGCGTGGATTGAGGACCGGTTTAGAGTGTCGGAGTCAAGGCGGATGGAAGACGTCGTTCTGACCATCTATTCTCTAATAAGAATAACTTTCCATTTCCACTGGGGAAATAAGGATCGCGGTCGTAAATCCCCTTGATTGACTTAAGCCGCTGGACGTCCCCACCCCCGCCCGGCTTTCCGCTCCAGCTTTCTTCGAATCTGCTACGCTGCAGTTCCTCTGCCGCGTCGTATTATCCCCTCGATGTTGATTGAGACTTTTACCCGTATCGGCGACCGCTCGTTGAAACTTACCGGCACGGCAGCACTCGGCCTGGTACTCGCTACGCTTCTTTTGGTTCGCGTGAATGCGGCAGCTCCGACGGAGCCGGCGTTGCCAGTCGACGCGGTCCGGCAGGTCGTCACCCAATGGGCAAAAATCCGGGCTGAGACGGTGAAGCTGGAGAGCACCTGGGAGGCCGAAAGGGAGTTGCTGTCCTCGACGTTGAAAGCGGAGCAGGAGCGGGCGCAGGCGCTCGTCACCCAAAAGAAAAACCTCGAGGCGAAATCGACCGGCGAGCGGGAAACGCTTGCCAGTCTGACGACGCAAAACGCGACCGCCGAGGCCGCGCTGAAGTCCGCCACTGATCGCCTGAAAGCCATCGGCGCTCAACTTCTGGCGCTGCGCCCTTCCCTGCCGCCTCGGCTTTCGCAGGCTCTGGAACTGCCTTACCGCAGCCTCGCCAATCCGGCTCTCACGCCCGGTGAGCGCATGCAACTCATCACGACGGTGCTCAATCGCTGTGCGTATTTCAATAAGGCGATCACTTACGGCGATGAACCCATGACGCTGCCGGGCGAAAGCGTCAGTCGGATGCTCGAAGTCATCTACTGGGGCGCGAGTCACGGCTACGCCTTCGACCGTGCCGCCGGGAAAGCCTACCTCGGCTCACCGAGTGCTACGGGTTGGACATGGACAGCGGCACCTGGCGCCGAAAAATCCGTGGCGCAACTGATCGCGATTTACCGCGACAAGGCGGATCCGCAATTCGTCGAAATTCCCGCGCACGTCAGCAAGTCGCTGCAAAACTAGTCCTGTCCAGCCATGATGTTTCGATCACGCGTGCGGTTTTTTGTCCTCCTTTGCGGCGCGCTCCGGCTCGCGGCAGCAGATCCAGATCCCATCGCGAAAAACGCCGAACGAGCGACGGCCGAGTTCACGCAGCGACTTGAAGTTGCAACGCGGGAGCTCGTCGCCGCACGCGAGCGAATCGCCAAGGAAAAAGCACCCGTGCTCAAGGCCATGCAAACGGCCGAAGAGCAGATCATGGCGCTCGGGCCAGAGATCGCCGCGCTCGAGTCAGCCCGCGCCCAAGCTGACGAGAACCGACAGGGCCTGCAACGGACGGGGTTCGCGCTCCAAAAGAACATTAACTACGTCAATGCGCTCGCTCGAGACAGCTTGAAGGCGCTCCAGGACGGATTGCTTCCGGGTGAAAACGCCCGGTATGCCGGAAAACTGGCATCGCTCGCCCAGCAAGCTGAAGCTGCCGGTCAAAACCCCGATACAAGTGCCGCGATGGAAACGGCCGAGTTCATGTTGCAACGTTTCCGCGAGCAACTTGGCGGCTACATTGCGAAGGGCGAAGCGCTTGTCGAAGAAAGCAATCAGATGGTGCCAGGCTCCTTTGCGTTCTTCGGTCCGGAAGTTTTCTTCCAAAGCCAGAACGGCGCGGTGGTTGGAACGGTACGCACCCGTGAGGGCTCGGCGTTTCCGGTCACTTATCCGCTGCCCGCGTGGAAACCACTGAGCGCGAATCCGATTTTCCAAGGACAGCCGGGGACTATTTTCGCCGATCCGTCCGGCGGTAAAGCGCTCCGGCTGCGCGAAACGACGGGCACGTTATACGAGCACGTCGATCGCGGTGGCCCGGTCGCTTACATCCTGGTCGGTGTCGGCGTCTTCGCCTTCGCGCTTGCGCTCCAAAAAGCGCTCGAGCTTCGCAAGCTCACCGTCGATAAGCCGGCGACGGTTCAACGTTCGCTGGATTCACTGTTTGATTCCTCGCCGGACGAACAGCGCGCCAAGCTCAATCACCTCAAGGGCGCGACCCGTGAGCTGTTCGCCACGGGCCTGCGCCATCTCAAGAAACCCAAAGAGGCTCTCGAGGAGCATCTATTTGCCTTCACGCTCCGCACCCGGGTCCACTACGAGCGCCGGCTGCCATTGCTCGCCGTCATTGCGACGGCGTCGCCTCTCATGGGTCTGCTCGGCACCGTGATGGGTATGATCAAAACGTTCGCGCTGATCACCGTCTTCGGAACGGGAAATGCGGCGAAGCTTTCCAGCGGAATTTCCGAAGTTCTTGTCACGACCGAACTCGGTTTGATCGTGGCCGTCCCCGTTCTAATCGCGCACGGATTTTTGTCTCATCGCGCCCAAAAGAAACTGTCACTGCTTGAACGGTACGCGGTGGAATTTGTCGCAGCCGCGAGCGACTCGCGTGATGCGGAACGGGCACCGCTGTCGCTATGAGTCCACTTCGCGAACTCGTCGACACCGGAGGGCCTGTGATCATCGCGATCATGGCGCTGTCGGTGCTGCTTTACGAACGGTGCTTCAATCTGCTGCTTCTTCTCCGGCGCAGTCACCGGGAAATCGGAGCCCTCGTTGAGACTTCCAACGCGGGCGTCGGCGCCGTGCGCCGAAAAGAGCACGAGTTGCACGAGGCGTTTGAGCAGCAGCGGATGACGATCGGTGCGTTGATCACGGCTGCACCACTGCTGGGGTTGTTGGGCACGGTCATGGGTATGATTGGTGCGTTCGACAGCTTGGCAGACCAGAGTGGACGGCGCTCGATGGAGGGGCTGGCCCAAGGAATTTCCGAGGTGTTGGTCGCAACTGAGTCGGGGCTGGCGGTCGCGATCCCTGCGGTGCTGCTCCTGTATTTTGCTCATCGGCAGAACGAACGCGGCATTTCAAAACTCACCGCACTCGAAGCGCGGCTAGCGGAGCAAGTCTGACCATGCTCGGTCGCAACTACACCCAACGGCACTACGAAGGTGCGCGCATCGACATGACGCCGATGGTCGACTGCGTGCTCGTGCTGCTCATTTTCCTGATGGTCAGCAGTGCCTTCGTGGACGATCCCGGCATTGAAGTTGAGAAACCGGATGTCGGCGGCACTACCGCCGTCGGCGACCAGAATGCACTGCTGATCGCCATCGCCGCAGACGACCGCATCTTTTTCGACGGCCAGGAGGTACGCGTCGAACAAGTCGCTTCGTTGGTCAAGCTGGCGGCAATCGGGCGCGACCCGGCGTTGATCATTCGCGCCGATCGGGCCGCGAGCCACGGAACGTTCGCGGCGATTTACAGCGAGGCCAAGCGCGCCGGAATTTCGCATGTGACCTTCGCCACCGCGCGGGCCGACACTCCCTAACGGGACGATTCGATGCGCGCTGCCGCTCTTCCTTCTGTCTCGCTCCGCCTTCCGGAGATTTCGCGTCAGATTCTGAGCCTTGGGATCGGATTGGCGGCAAGCTGGCTGATTTTCTTCGGTCTGAGCCGCGTGCAATACCACCCGGCCCCGGACACGTCGCCGGCGATTGAGGATTTGCGCACGGTCGAGATCCCGATGGAACCGCCGCCCCCACCCGTCCGGGTGCAGGAGGTCCCCGTTCTGACAGCGAGCAGCCTTATCATCGTCGCGCCGGAGCGGAGTGAAAGCGTCGTGAAGCTTCCGGACGTGCCCATCCTCCGGGAAACCGTGCCGCCGGTGATGGGCGTACCCGAGATCGATTTCGCCCCAAAAATCTTCAAGCCGACCGACATCGATTCGGAATTTGAAACGCGCCACATCTTCCAGCCTCGCGAGGTCGATCAGCGCTGCGTAGCCCTCGTGAAAGCGCGGCCAGAAGTTTCCCGCCTCATGCTGCGCGCTGCCGCCCGGCTGCGCGTGGTGTTCATTTGTATCGTCAACCGCGATGGATCGGTCGAAGGCATTCGCCTGATTGAATCGTCAGGCAGTCGCGATCTCGACAGCGCCAGTGCGGAAGCGCTAAAAGACTGGCGTTTCAGTCCGGCTCTTCGCCGCGGACATGCGGTCCGCCAATGGGTCCAACAGTCGTTCCTGTATAAAGTCGAAAAAGGCTCACCTCTCGAGGTCCACTGATGAAACGCGTTCTTACTTTTTGCTGCTGTTTTCTCCCCGTTCTTGCGCTGCCCATCGCTGCGTTTGGTCGCGCCCCGCCGAAGTTGGACCCAAAGCGGATCATCAACGAGTCCTATAGCTTCAAGCGGAATGCCGAGCCGGAGATGACCGAGGAGGAGTACGCCATTTACGAGAAGATCGTCGACATGATCGCGGTTCAGCCGGAGATCGCCCTCAAGCTGCTGGAAACGATTATCGCGGGCAGTCAGAAGCCGAGCGCGGCGTTTGAATTCGTGTTGGGCAATGTCTATTTCAGCAACAACCGGGCGGATCTGGCCGAGCAGCATTATCGCAAAGCCGTCACCATCTATCCCCCGTTCACACGCGTCTGGTCGAATCTCGGGGCGCTTCTGTACGGGCAGGGTCGATACGAAGAAGCCGGCAAATGCCTCACGAAGACGATCGAGAGC
Source organism: Opitutus sp. (assembly GCA_039928945.1). Taxonomy (GTDB): domain Bacteria; phylum Verrucomicrobiota; class Verrucomicrobiia; order Opitutales; family Opitutaceae; genus Opitutus. Next base: position 23,807 of record JBDSSD010000098.1, read on the forward strand.
GGAGATCGCGACGCGCACACGCTTGGACTGCTCGCCTATTGCCTCGAGAAAACGGGCCACAAGACCGCGGCGGAGATGGATTACATCCAGGCGTTGGGGCTCGATCCCGGAAACACCGACTACCTCGAGGGACTCGTGGGCCTGTACTATGAAGGCCACCAATTCGAACGGGCCGAAGACCTCCTGGCTCAGCTGGTGAGATTAAAACCGGACGAACGCCACAACTGGCTCCTCTATGCGAATGTCTTGATGGGACAGAATCGGCCGCTCGAAGCGATCGCGGTGCTCGAATCGGCGCGCAGTCTCGAGCTATTGGAGACAGATGGACTGCTCGTCCTGGGCGAGCTGTATCAGAAAGGCCACTTCTACCGCGAAGCGACGCAGACCTTCCTGCTCCTGCGAAAGCACTCGGTCAAAATCAGCGCGGAGTGCCTCCTTGCTTGTGCTGAATCACTCACGGCGGAGGGCAAACTTCCCGCTGCGGAGGAAGCACTGACGGCGATCAACTTCGAAATTTCGCCGGAGACGCGGTTCCGATTGATCATGGCCAAGGCGGGTCTCTATGCGGCGCGACGCGATGACCAGAAACAAAAGGAGCAACTCACCGTTGCGCTGACGCTTGATCCGTTGAACGGGAAAGCGCTGCTCGCCATGGGACGATTTTACAAGGAGCACGAAGACATGGCGCGCGCGGATATCGCCCTGGAGGCTGCAGCGAATCAACCCGAGTATGCTTATCGCGCCTGTATCGAGCTGGCGGATGTGGCCCTCAAGACTCGGCGATACCAACGTGGCTTGGACTACCTTGAGCGAGCCATGGCTTTGGAAAAGACGGTCCTCTTGCAACAGTACATCACGAAGATTAAGCTCATTGTAGCCGAGAATGAAAAGAACACGTCGAAGTCTCTTTAGCGGTTCTCCGCGCGGCGCCGTCTTGGCCGCGATGGTCCTGGCCGGTATTGTTTTGGACGTGCACGTGTCCGCCGAAAGTACGACGCCGGTGGCAGCGCCGAAAGATCACGTACTGTTCGTGGGCACCGATTTGTCCGTCAAACAGAATGGCGAATTCTGCCACGTCGTCGGCGCGACCAAGAATACCCTCAAGATCGAGAAGGATCGCCGGCTGTTGGACGTACGATTGGGCGAAGGCACCAGTATCCGGATCAACAAGGGCGTGAAGTTGAGCAACCTTTCGGCCACGATCTCGAACCTTCACACCGAGTGCGAGGATCGTGAGGCAGCGCGGACCCAACTTGCCGCGATGCACTCTTCGATGCTGATCAGTGCTGAGGCCGCGGATCAAGAAGACAGAATGCACGGCGCACTGACATTGAGCACGGGAACCGCCGTAATCCGACAGGAAGATGTGATCCACGGAACCGACAGCGCCGATGCCCTGAAGGCGATCCAGGAAGAGCATCGCAACAACTATGTCGGCGCGCTCCCCGCCCTCGATCTGGCCAGGGACACTGCGCAAACTTTTTTGACGGACACCGTAGCCCGGACGGGCTCCATCAACGATGAACTCACGCTTGATGCCAGCGATCTACCGGGACTGAGGTTGCTGGGCGCCTCCTCGAATGAGTCACTCGGCGGACGCGTCGTCCTCAACAGCTCCGTCCAGGTTGATCTCGGCTTTGCGGTTTCATCGCCACAACCGCTGGATCATGCCTACCTTATTGTCGTCGCCAACTACAGCTCGCCGACCAAGCCCGACCAAACGGCGCGCCAGATCTCGGCGCGGGAATTCTCCCGGATCGACAGCAAACCACAACAAGTGAAATTAACGCATGCCGCGTCGTTGAATGGCCTGCCGTTCCGAAAGTTCGATATTGCTCTGTTCGCGAACGGTCAGGAAGTGGCAACAAATCTGTCCGAAAAGCGCTTGGCGTTGACGAGCGACCAGGCGTTCCAGTTTTTTCTGATCGACCATCTTTCTGCCCATAAAGGGGCGACACTGCCACCGACGCCGATGTTGATGACCCCACGGATGGAGTTTCGCCGGCAGGTGGAGAAGACCGAATTGAATCAAACGATCTACGCGAACGTGGACAAAATGGGCAACGTGTTGGGAATGTCGACGGACGTGGCGGGAAAGCAACGGCTACCCTCTTTGGTGGAATCTGCGCTGCAAAACGTGCGTTTTCTTCCCGCTTTGAACAACGGCGCGCCCGTGGAAGGACGGGTCATGGTTACGCTCGCCCAACTCGCAAACTAGAGCCGTTGCGGCGTGGACGATCAAAGCCGACGTCGCAGAAAATGCGCGGAGTTTACGCGAACTGAGACCTGATGAACCAGGCAATCCCATCCTCTTCCCGCGACCATCGCCAGGATATCGCGCGGTCGTCTTAATATGAAAACACCCCGAAGACTCCACCGCAGACACTTCGCTCGCGCGGCTCAGACCGCGATGCTCCTCGCTGGCTTCGTTGTGAACGCAGTTGCTTCGCCGCCAGCAAACGTCGTGACTTCCTCCGGAGCGAAAGATCACGTGCTCTTCGTCGGCACGGATCTCTCCGTCGGCCAAGATGGAAAATTCTATCGGGTCGTAGGTGCGACGAAGAAGACGCTCAAGATCGAAAAAGATCATGCCGTAGCAGACGTGCGCTTGTCGGGTGGCGCCAACATCCGGATCAACAAGGGAGTCAAACTAAGCAACCTCTCAGCCACGATAGGGCACCTGCAGACGGAGAGCGTGGACCGCGAATCAGCTCGAGCCCAACTCGCCGCCATGCAGGCGTCGATGGCCCTCATGAGTGAAGCAGGCGACAAGGAGGATAGACTGCACGGCAAGGTGACGGTTATGAGCGCAGTCGCAATTAATTCGGGCGCTGGAATATCGCGCGCAAATCTCGATGAGATTCAAGCCGGTGTGTCGGCCGCCTACATTAGCGCACTGCCAGCGATCGAGCAGTCAACCGCCTCCGTGAGCACCCTGTTCACGCAGAATCTCATGCTGCCGGGCGTTGAGGATGAAGTCACTTTGGACGCGAGTGCCCTCCCCGGCCTCCATACGATCGGCGGTAACGGTCTCGGCGAATCCGGAGCGGGCGGCTCCAGCAGCCTTTCTTTTTCGAAATCCAGCACGCCAAGTGCCTCCAGCGAGGTTGAACTGACGTTTGAGCTTTCGTCGCCTGAGCCGCTCGAGAACGCTTACATCGTGGTCGTGGCAAATTACGCTTCGCCCACCAAACCCAACGAAGTGGCGCGCCAAATTTCGGCGCGCGAATTCGCCCACATCGACACTCATCCCCAGCGGGTGAAGATGACCCACGCCGCTTCGGTCAATGGACTCCCGTTCAAGAAATTCGACATGGGGCTTTTTGCCAATGGGCAGGAGGTGGCGACGAATCTTTCCGAAAAGCGCATGGCCCTGACGAGCGACCAGGCGTTTCAGTTCTTTCTGATCGACTACCTGACCGCTCATAAGGGCGCGACGCTGCCGCCGGCTCCGGTCTTGATGAAGCCGCGCGCGGAGATTCGACGCCAGGTGGAAAAAACCGACGCGAATCAGGCGATCTACGCGAACGTCGACAAAATGGGCGGCGTTTTAGCGATCACGACTGATGCAGCGGGGACTCAACCGCTGCCTGCCGCCGTCGCATCAGCGCTCCAAAACGTCCGCTTCATGCCCGCGTTGCAAAACGGGGCGCCCGTGGAAGGACGGGTCAAAGTCACTCTCGCCCAGCTCACGAACTGAACGAGCACGACGGTGACTTCAAGAGGTCCGAGCTCGTTCAACTTAAAACGGCCCCGAATCCTGTTTTTCGCTACGCTTACCAAAATTGCCGGGATTACGCTATGGTTGTTGAAATGAAAACGCTCCAAAATTTCCCGCGCAAAAACGTCCGTCGTGCAGCTCAAGCGGCAGTCCTATTGACCGTTGTTTTTTCAATTCCCATCGCACGGCCGCAGACCGTCCCCGAAACGACGCCACCGCCGAAGGACCATGTGCTTTTCGTCGGCACCGATTTATCGGTCAAGGAAGGTGGCAAATTTTATCATGTCGTGGGTGCGACGAAAAAGACGCTGAAGATCGAGAAGGACGGCACGTTCACGAACGTGGGTTTATCGGGCGGCCCCAACATCCGCATCAACAAGGGAGTCAAACTCAGCAACCTCTCGGCCACCATAGGGCGTATAAAGACCGAGAGCATCGACCACGAATCAGCTCGAGCCCAGCTCGCTGCGATGCAGTCGTCGATGGCGCTTATGGACGCAGCGAGCGACGACGTGGATCGCAAGCACGGGTTGATGATGGTCCTGAGTGCCGTCCAATCTGGTCCGGCCCCAGTTGTTCCGGGAGGTGCCAGCGCCAGCATCACCGGCCCGAGTGTCAAAGAGATGCAAGACGCTGCCGCTGCCTCCTACGTTAATTCGCTATCAGACTTCACTCGGTCAACCGCGGCTGCGACCACCCTTTTCAATGAAAGCCTCATGCCACCACCCCGTGAGGATGAAGTCACGTTGGACGCGAGCGCGCTCCCGGGCCTCAATCTGCTCGGCGGTTCGGGACTCAGCGATTCCGGGGTCGGTGGATCTACGAGCGTCGCTTCAATGCGGAGCAGCGTCCCCAGCGCCAGCACCGAAGTTGAACTGACTTTCGACGTCTCATCGCCGACGCCGCTCGAGAACGCGTACATCGTGGTCGTCGCCAATTACGCATCGCCCAGCAAACCCAATGAAGTGGCGCGCCAAATCTCGGCGCGGGAATTTGCGCTGATCGACAGTCATCCCAAGCGGGTGAAGATGAGTCATGCGGCATCCATCAACCGGCTTCCGTTCAAAAAATTCGACATGGCGCTGTTCGCGAACGGGCAGGAAGTAGCCACCAACCTATCGGAAAAGCGGATGGCACTGACGAGCGATCAGGCGTTTCAGTTTTTTCTGATCGACTATCTAACCGCTCATAAGGGCGCGACGCTGCCGCCGGCTCCGGTCTTGATGAAGCCTCGCGCGGAGATTCGCCGTGCAGTAGAGAAGGCCGAAAAGAACCACACGATCTACGCGAACCTGGACAAATCGGGCAACGTCCTGGTGATCACCTCGGACGCCGCGGGCACTCAGCCATTGCCTGCTTCAGTGCAGTCCGTGCTCCAAAACGTCCGCTTCATGCCAGCCTTGGAGAAAGGGGCCCCCGTCGCGGGGCGGATCAAAGTTACGCTCGCCCAGTTGGCCAACCAGGAGCGTCGCGAATTGTGATCGATGCGGCGCCAGGTGGAGAAAATCGCGAAGGATCATACAATCCATGCTAACGTCGGTAAGTCGGGCACCGTCCTGGCACTATCCACCGACGCGGCGGGCTCTCAACGGCTGGACTCTCCCGCGGAATCAGCGCTGCATCACATCCGCTTTATGCCCGGCTTGGAGAAAGGAAAACCGGTATCCGGGCAGCTCAAATTCAGAATTGCCGATTTGACGCGATAAGCGTCAACCCCTGTCCGCCCGTTTGTTCTCCGAGTTGTACTTCGACGCGGACATCTGTCACGGTGTCGGACGTTGAGCATGAATACCCGCTTGGTCAGATCCTCTTTGTGCGTTTTAGGCTTGGCGTTGCTCCCATTGCACGCGAAGCCCGCGAAGACCAAGGAAGAGGAGATCGTGAAGCTCGATCCTTATGTCGTCGAAATGAAGTCACTCGCCGACGCCGGATTCACGATCAAAGCAAAATTCCTGAATCACCTGATCGGAGCGGGCATCAAGGAGCTGATCATTGTGAAGGTTGGCCCACAATCGGACGCGAAAAAGGCTGGCCTGGCCGTAGGCGAGAAGATCCTCCAAATTCGAGACGTTAAGGTCGAAGGATTGGGGATCAAAGAGCTCCAGGATGAATTTGCCGCGAAAGCCGTGGATGGAAAGGTGACGCTCCTTGTTCAATCGAAAGGATCTGATGAGACGCGCACGGTGGAGCTTCCGTTCACCAAGTCGGCCTTGCTCAATGGCACCAGCCCACGGCCGTCCGAGACCAAGGCGCCGGCAGGCGAAGCGAAACGCTGATCCGTCCACCCGTCTGCAACGTCCGCAGACGTTTCGTATGTCCCGGGCGCGCATCGCTTGGTGTCACTCACTAGCGACATTGCGGCTTAGTACGAATTCGGAAATGGACCGACGCCGGGGTTCACGTTTGTCTGATTTCCCTGCGCATTGATGACTCTACCCTCCTTGTCACTATCACGTTCCTGGGTGCTCGTAACCGCTTTGGCGTGTGCATTCCTCGTCTGGATCAACGTGGTCCGCGTCCGCCACCTGGACTACGTGGCGAAAGCCGCTGGCACGACCTTCGCGATGGAGCCCGCTTCGCCGACCGGTTATGCCGGCGGTGTACGCCAGTTTCTTGGGGCGGGTCGGGGTACGGAAAGCTACCAATGGATCGCTCAGACGCAGCAAATGTTCGCGCGCGGCGAATGGCGCGTGCGCCATGTCGACTACGACAACGTTCCCGCTGGCCGAACTGTGGTCTCGTCGTCGCTCTACCGATGGTGGCTCGCCGCCCTCGCGAAGATTGATCAGCTCGTTTCGAGCCGGCCGATCGGCGTGGCCGTCGAGCATGTCGCAGTGTATTCAGATCCGGTCCTTCAACTGCTGTTGCTCGTCGGGACCGCCACATTCGTTGCGCGGCGATTTGGAGGATTGGCCGCAGCGCTGATCTCGTTGGGCGTGGCGGGATTTTTTCCCTTCGCTGCTTCGTTTGTTCCCGGCCAGCCTCAGGATGTTGGGCTACAGCTGGCGGCAGCGCTGTGGGCCGTGCTGCCGTTGTATGTTGTGATGTCGGAGACGCTTTCGGAAAAAGCGGCGCGACGCTCTTTTGCGATCGCGGGCGTGGTGGGTGGCCTCGGGCTTTGGCTCAGTGTCGGAAGCACGCTACCCATCTTGGTCGGCATCGCGGTGGGCGGCCTAGGTGCGGCCGTAGCGGCAAGACGCGCCGGTGCATCGACGCCATGGCCGTGGCGTGCTTGGGCCATCGGTGGCGCCGCTGCGTCCCTTGCCAGTTACCTGATCGAGTTCATGCCACCGCAGGATTTCGCGCTGCGGCTCGACGTGGTGAATCCGCTCCACGCGCTAGCGTGGCTCGGGTTTGGAGAACTGCTCGCTCGGGCCGACCGTTGGCTTCGTAACGGCAAACATCCGCTGAGTCGGCGCGACAAGGTGATGATCGGGCTGGCCGCCATCGCCGCGGCAATCCCGGTCGTCTTGGCGGTGCGAGCGCGTCACGAACTCTTCGCGGCTGACCCGATCTGGCTGCGCCTGACGGCTTTCATCGACAGCGCGATTGCGCCAAACCTCTGGGCTCTCCTGGCACGGGAAGGTTTTTCCGCGATGATCCTGGCGACGCTGCTCCCACTCGTGCTGGTGGTGCCAGCCGTGTGGTTCGTGGCACGCTGCGCGGATTCGCGGGTGCGGAGCAGTTTGATCCTCACGCTTGGGCCGGTCGTCGTGACGCTCATACTTGCGAGTTTCCAGCTCCGCTGGTGGGTTTCGCTCGAGGCGATGCTCCTGGTGCTGCTGATCGGTTGCGCGATTGCGGTGCGACGAATGACTCCGACGCCGTGGGGAAAGTGGGCGATCATCAGCGGAGTCGTGCTAGCGATTATTCCTGGAGTCATCGTGCTCACTCCATCGAGCGGGGCGGCTGAAACCGTCAACGAGGCCGAGATCGAAAGCCTGATCGAGCGCGACCTCGCTCATTGGCTCACGCAACGCACGGGTCCCGATCATGCCGCCGTTTTGGCCTCTCCTAATCTCGCCGCGTCGCTCGCGTTTCACGGCGGCTTGCGCGCCCTCGGTTCGCCGTACGCTGAGAATCGCAACGGCCTCAACATCTCGCTGCGCATCTCCGGCTCCACCTCGCAAGATGAGGCGCTCGCGCTGGTGCAACGCCATCAGATCACCCACATCGTGCTCGCGTCGTGGGATCCCACCTTGGAGCAACTTGCCGAGCTCGGAGGCGAGCAAGAGAATAAATCCCTCGTCACCCTTTTGCACCGGTGGCTGCCGCCCCGCTGGCTGAAGCCGGTGCCGTATCGAATGCCGGAGATTCCCGGCTTCGAAGGTCAGTCGGTGGTGGTCTTCGAAGTGGTCGAGTTGCAGGACAACTCCGTGGCGCTCAGTCATCTCGCTGAATATTTCGCGGAAACCGCGCAGCCCCAGCTTGCCGCTTCGGCGGCCGAGGCTCTCGGCCGGTTATTCCCTGATGACCTCGGCGCCACGATCGCTCGTGTGCAGACGGCCGCAGCCGACGGCAATCAGCGGGCCGTCAACGAGGCGTTCAAGGTTCTTCAAAGCCAACTCACCGAAGACGCCGTGCTTTCGTTGCCGTGGGATCGCCGCGTGAGCCTCGCCATCGTGCTCGCTGAGTCGAAGCAGTTTGACGAAGCGCGGAAACAACTGGAGCAATGCCTTGCAGAAATCGATGAACCCAGGCTGCGCTCCCTCACCTTGGTTGGTCTCTATCGCTGTCAGCAACTGATCAAAGCGTTCGGGCTCAAATTTCCGGATGACCGGCTGCAGAAGTTGTCGCGATCTTTGCTGCCACCCGAATTACGGAGCACGCTTTGAAGTCTTTCCGCTGTTAACGCCGCATGCCACTCCCACGCCCCGCCTTCATCGCCGCACTCCTTCTCGGAAGCGTAGCCGCCGCCTTGATCGGCCTGACCGTGTCTCATTTCTGGAGCGGCCCCGGACCATCGGCGGAACTTGCACCGAGCCCAAAGCCCAGCCCGTCGCCAAAGCTTGACTACGTTGCCACACCGATCGGCGCGGCCGTGAGCGAATTCGGACGTCCGCTCGTCACCCATCTCGATCTCGTCGATCTGGACCGTGACGGGCTGCTGGATGTGCTATATTGCGAGGGACAGAAAAACACCGTCCGGTGGATTCGTCAGACCGCTCGTGGTGTGTTCGTCGAAAAAGTCATTGGCGAGAGTATCGCCGGACCGGCGCACGTCAGCGTGGCGGACGTGAACGGCAGCGGACGACTTGACGTCCTCGTCGCGAGCATGGGCCAAATCATGCCGAGCAACGATCGCATCGGAGCCGTGATCATTCTCGAAAATCTGGATAACCAAAACTTCAACAAACGCACCCTGATGGATCACGTCGCGCGCGTGACGGATGTGCGGGCGGCGAACTTGTCCGGACGCACCGACGGCAAGCTGGATCTCGTCGTGGCTCAGTTCGGTTATGACCAGGGGGAAACACGTTGGATGGAAAACAAAGGCGACTGGCGCTTCGAAAGTCATGTGGTCAACAGCCAATCGGGTTGTGTGCACGCGCCGGTGGCTGATTTCGACGGCGACGGCGCGCTCGATTTTGCCGCTCTGATTTCGCAGGAATGGGAAGAAGTTCATATCTTCCGCAACCTCGGTAAGGGCGTTTTCAAGGATCAGATCGCGTGGGGATCGACCAATGAGGATTATGGCAGCAGCGGACTCGCAGTGGCTGACGTGAACCGCGACGGTCGGCCTGATCTGATTTACACCAACGGCGACGGTTTTGATTACTCTACCCGCGGGCCCCGCCCCTGGCACGGCATGCAATGGCTGGAGAATATTGGCGGCGGAAAATTTTCTTTTCACCGCGTCGGCGACCTGCCGGGGGCGTACGCTCCCTGTAGCGCCGATTTGAATGGCGATGGCTTCGTCGACCTCCTGGCGGTCAGCTGTTTTGCCGATTGGTCAGATCCCGAAGCGGTTTCGATGATGGCGTGGCTCAACGACGGCCAACAGCATTTCACGCCAGTCGTATTGGCGCACAAACCGACGCACCTCGTCGGCGCGGCAGTGGGTGATCTCGACGGCAACGGCGTGCCGGTCATCGTGACTGGCGGTTTCCACGCATTCCCCCCTTACGACAAAATGGGCAACATCACGCTATGGCGCAGAAAGTGAAAAAGATTCTCGCCGCCGCTGTCCTCTTCGCCGTCGTTGCGATTGCGAGCGCTTATCTATGGCACCGGTTTCGATTGCCCGCGCGGGTGCACGCCGGATTGCCGGCGTTGCCCACCGATCTTGCCAGGAAACCGGCGGAGCTGGCGCGACGCCTTGCCGCTGCCGAGACGCTAACGCGCGAGCGCGCCCATGCGATCGAAGGCGCCTCGGAGCTCGGCCGGCTGTATCACGCGAATGGTTATCTTCGGGAAGCGGAGTCATGCTGGCGGCTGTTGCGCGCCGAGCAGTCGAAGGAAGCGCGCTGGAGTTATTACCTCGCTGATTTGCGTCGCACTGCCGGCGACGGTGACGCGGTCGCCAGCATGCTGGCCGAAACGGTGCGACTCGCTCCCAACTACGCTGCCGCGTGGCTGCAACTGGCGGATTTTGAATTGAAGACCGGCCAAACGGCTCGCGCCGAAACGCACTATCGGCGGCGCCTCGAACTCGTACCGCGTGATCCTTACGCGCGGCTCGGACTCGCGCGAGCGGCGTTGCAGCAGGACCATCGCAGCGATGCCCGGCAGTTAATTGAACAGATCGTCCAGGACAGCCCCGATTTTTCGACGGCTCACAACTTGTACGCCGAGATGCTTGCGGCTGAAGGGAGGGCCGAGGAAGCCTTTCGCCACCGCAATCTGGGCCGTGAAGCGGGACGCTTCCGCGAAGCCGAAGACCCGTGGCTCGATGAGTTACAGGCCTCGTGCTATGACCCGAAACGACTCGCGCTCCTAGGCACGACCGCCTTCCAAACGCGTCGAGGCGATCGCGGCGTGTCTTACTTGCGGCGGGCGGTGGAACTCGCCCCGGACGATTCGGCCGGCTACCAATCGCTCGGAACGCTGTACCTGCAACTCGGCGAGCCGGCGAAAGCCCAGCCGGTCTTCGAGCAGGGACTTCAACTGCCCGTCCGAGGCCAGGACCGCGTCATGCTCACCGTGAATTTAGCCGAGTCTCTGCGCCTGCAGCAACGTTCAGCGGACGCCTTGGGCCTGATCCAAAAAGCGCTACTCGACGCCCCGAAGGCATACGAACTACACGGAGAACTGGGCGCCGTGCTCGTGGATGTGGGCCGAATCGACGAATCCGTGAAGGCGTATCGCGAGGCCGTGGCACTCGCGCCGGACGACGCTGATTTGAATTTCAGTCTCGGGTCCAATCTTCTCGTCCTTGGCCAGCGCGAGGCCGCGATTTTTCATCTGAAACGTTCGCTGACGCTGCAGCCAACATATCCAAAGACCCTGATCGTACTGGGGCACCTTGCGTTGGAGGCGGGCCAGCTCGAGGAGGCGCGTCGTTACTGGCAGCCGCTGTACGATTCACATCCAGAGCAGCCCACCGCTCGACATGTGCTCGCCCTTTATCACCTTCGCGCCGGCGAAGCTGCGGCAGCGAAAAAAGATGCTGCCGCCGCCGAGGAGCACTACCGCGACGGCGTCAGGATTGATCCCGACTATGCGGAAATCCATGCGAATCTCGGTGTGCTGTATCTGACGCAAGGACGTCCCACCAACGCACTCCCTGCGTTTGAGGCGTATCATCGGCTACGGCCGAAAGACGCGCAGAGTTCTCTTTTCCTGGGACAAGTTTACGCACAACTCGGACAATTCACCGACGCGCGCAAAATTCTGGCTGAAGGCGAGCAACTGGCTGAACGCGCGGGCAACCAGGTGACCGCCGGCTACTGCCGCGAGATTCTTGGTCATCTGCCGCCCCTCTGAAGCAGAGTCGCTGCAGACGGGTTCGCCTCTGCCTGCTTACCCGCAGTCGGAGTCGCGTTTTTCGGCTGAAACGTGGGCTCCCGAACCGGCTCGTCCGGAGGACTCGCCCTACCCCTTCCCGTTTCTTGAGCACGGTGCTGGCTGCGGCGATCAGTGCTGAAAGCTTCTCTCCGTTTCCGGCCACTGCGTCGACCCGACCAGCTTACCGTTCACAAACAAGAGCGAAGAAACTTGAAAAACGCGGAAGCGTTCGAGTTGATGCGCAGGCATCGACGCTTCTCCAATACCTTGATTCGGCGTGGCGAGGCCGACGAAACTTGGCACCCGGTTCACAGTGACGGCGGTTTCGTCCATCCACTCCTTTTTAAGCCGCCGGTAAACCCATCGAAACCCGTCGCCGGCCGGTGTCTTGACCGGTTCAACTTTAGCGGGTTGTCCAATGAGCTTCGCCACAGCGTCAGGCGTCATGCCCATATGGACGACCAACTTGGCGGGGGCAGAATCCCCTCCAGCCGGACGATTTTTGCTACCCTGGTCGGTCGGATTGGACGCCCACGCCGGCGCCACCGCAGCCAAACCCACGAGAAAACTTAGGAGTAGTGTCTTCATTTCCCTTACATTGGCACAACTCCGGTCACGGGCCAACTCCTCCGAACGTGATCGTTAGCCTAACGTTGGAACTGGTTCGCGGATGATGCGGCCGGTGGTGGCGCAACGCTCAAGGCTAGTCGCGTCCGATGGCCCTGGCGCGCTCGGGGCACCGGTCTCCACTGCAGAAGATGACGGGAGACGGTGGGCTCGATCGCAGAAATCTATTTTCTGCGGCTGAAATTTTCATCACGGTCAGGGGTGTATTCAAAGCTGAAGTTTCCGGAAGGTTCACGACGGCTCGATTGGTTGTTCGGCGCCTTACTCGTGGTCGCGACGGTTCTGGCTTATTGGAACAGTCTTAGTGTTCCCTTCTTCTTTGATGACCGACCAGCGATTGTCCGGAACGAAACGATCCGTCAACTCTGGCCGCTAAGCATTCCGCTGTCCCCACCGAACGACGGGTCAGGAGTTTCGGGGCGACCGCTCGTGAACCTTTCCCTCGCCGTGAACTACGCTGTGAGCGGGCTTTCGGTCCGTGGTTACCACGTCGTCAATCTCACGCTGCACATCGCCGCGGTGCTCACGTTGTGGGGTGTACTGCGTCGGACTTTGAGACGGCCCCCACTCGCGACGCGCGTTCGCGAGAAGGCAGATCTCGTTGCTTGGAGCGCCGTCCTGCTTTGGACGGTGCATCCGCTGCTGACGGAGTCCGTCGTCTGCGTCGTGCAGCGGAATGAAGTCATGGGCGGACTGTTTTATCTGCTGACGTTTTATGGATTCAGCCGTGCGACGGAAAGCGTCTCCGCAGAGAACGCCGGAACGAGTTCACGACGTTGGTTTATCCTGTCGGGTGGGGCTTGCTTCGCGGGCATGGCCACCAAGGAGATTGTCGCGACGGCACCCCTGCTACTCTGGTTGTACGATCGCACGTTTGTGGGCGGAACATTTCGGGCGGCGTGGCGCGATCGGAAATGGTTTTATGTGATCCTCGCAGCGAGCTGGATTCCGCTCGGCTGGCTCGTTCTCCGCAACGGCCAGCGCGGGGGCACTGTCGGGTTCGGACTCGGAACCGACTCGTGGCATTATTTGCTCACCCAGTGTCGCGCGCTCACGACCTATTTCAAGCTGTCGTTCTGGCCCGATTCGCTGGTGGTTGATTACGGGACTGGGCTCGTCACGAGATTAGGCGACGTATGGTGGCAGGGATCAATCATCGTCGCGCTCCTGGTCGCAACGGCACTGGCGCTTTGGCGCCGGCCCGCGGCCGGTTTTTTGGGCGCATGGTTTTTCATCATCCTTGCACCCAGTTCCAGCTTTCTGCCGTTGACGACCCAGACGATGGCCGAACATCGCATGTATCTGCCATTGGCGGCGGCGAGTGTCGCGGCGGCGCTCATGATGAGCGCTTGGTTCAACCGTCGGGTGGGAGGTGTCGCCGTGTTGCTTGCACTGGTTTTGGGGGCGCTGACGATTCGACGCAATCGGGACTACCGCACCGAGGAGAACATTTGGGCGGACACGGTGGCGAAATGTCCGGATAACCCCCGTGCTTACGACGGTCTGGCGTACGCGTACGTCGATGCCGGCCGCTGGCAGGATGCAATCGACGCGTGCAAACAGGCGTTGAAGGTCCGTCCCGATTATCGTGGCGATCTCGACGTCCACATGGGCCAGGCGTGGATGGGACTGGGACAACCGGGGGCAGCCCTACCGTTTTTCGAGCAGATGGTCCGCCTCAGACCTCAAGATGCCGACCTCCACAACAACGTGGGCATGGCACTCGCAGCGCTGCATCGTTTACCCGAGGCGATTACGCGGTTCGAGGCGGCCATTCGCGCGAACGCAAGCCTGGTGGATGCCCATAATAACCTGGGGAACGCTCTCGCCAAAAGCGGGCGGTTGCCGGAAGCAATTCGTGAATACAAGACGGCTCTCGAGCTGAGGCCGGGCTATGCCGAGGCGGAAGCGAATTGGGGGCGTTCGCTGTTGGAAGCGGGCCAATCGGCAGAGGCACTGCCCCACTTTGAAGCGGCATTGAAATATCAGCCCCGAGCCGAGGCCCATGTGGAGCTGGCCTCTGCATTGCTCGCCAACGGGCAAATCGAAAACGCTCTTCGTCACTACCACGCAGCCGTTGCATTGGCGCCCGAGGCGATCGAGGTGCGACTAGCCGTGGGGAATGCGCTGGTCGCCAGTGGCCAGCTCGACGCCGCACAAGTTCAATTCGAAGCAGCACTACGACTGCGCCCTGAGTCAGCGGAGGCGCACTACAACCTGGGCAACCTGTTTGCGCGGATGGAAAAATTTCCTGACGCGATCGTTCACTACGAGCTGGCGCTGCGCGCGCAACCTGACCTTGCCAGTGCGCATCACAACCTTGGTCTGATCCTTCTACGGCTCGAACGCCCTTCCGACGCTCTGCCGCATTTCCAGGAAACGCTGCGGCTGGTGCCGAACTCCGGCACCGCGCATCACGAGCTTGCACTCGTACTCGGCCAACTTCGACGCTGGCCGGAAGCGGAGCAGCACGCACTGGCCGCACTCAAGCTTCAGCCGGATCTCGCCGAAGCGCGCGAGCATCTCGATTGGCTTCGGCAACAGAACTGACGCACGTCCTGCACGCTAAGTTCGGGCAGGGCGATTTGAACTGCGGTCAGCGTGACGGCGACGGCACTCGGTCGAGCATCCGCAGGTTTTCCCGCGCCGCTCGGTAATTCGGGTCAATGGCGAGCGCCTTCGTCCACTGTGCTCGAGCCTCTTCCAACTGGCCGGCTTGCGCGTAGAGAATGGCGATTCCATTGAGCGCATCCGTGTAGTCGGGCTTAAGCCGCAACGCCTCCTCAAAGTGGGCCATCGCTTCGTTCAAGCGCGGCGGCACTTGTGACAGGTGCAAACCCAGATTGAAATGAACCCAGGCAAGTCGTGGGTCGATCCGCAGCGCCGCTTCGTATTGCTCGATCGCCTCGGCCATTCGCCCCGGAGCATGCACCAGGACGTTGGCGAGATTGGCGTGGGCTTCGGCAAATCCAGGTTGGAGTCGGATTGCCGATTGATAGTGCGACACCGCGTCTGCCGCCCGGCGTGGTTGAAATGCGAGTACGTTGGCCAGGCCGTAGTGGGTCGGGGCTGAGTCCGGCTGAAGTCGAAGTGCCTGCTCGTAATGAGAAATCGCCTCGGTGGCTCGCGCCGGCGTTTCGGCCAGAACGTTCGCCAGGTTGTAATGGGCTTCGGCAAAGTCCGGCTCCAAACTCAATGCTCGCTCGAAATGTTCAATGGCCGCGGCGCGGCGGCCCGGAACGCGCGCGAGCACAACGCCGTAGTCGTGGTGGGTCCTTGCGGCATCAGGTCTGAGGTGCAGGGCTTCTTCGAAATGTGCGATGGCTTCCGGCAGGCGTGCCGGATCCGTGGCGAGAGCATTCGCATAGCCCACGTGGATATCGACCAGGCGGGGACGAACACTCAGTGCCCGCTCGAAGTGCGTGATCGCTTCCGGCAGGCGCCCGGGCTGTTTGGCAAGGTCCATACCCAGGAGGGTGTGTGCCTCCGCGTAATTCGGCCGAAGCTCGATCGCGCGTTCCAATTCTGCCACCGCCTGCGTTCGTGAATTCGGCTGCTTCATGAGCTCGCGACCCAACACAAAATGCGACTCTGGAAAGTCTGGCTTCAACGCAATCGCTTTCTGGAACTCAGCAATCGCCTCAGAGCCCCGATCGCGTGACGCGACTAGGGCAAGGCCCAGGTTATGATGAGCCATCCAGCTCTGCGGTACGGAAGCGAGCGTATGTCGAAACAGGGTTTCAACGTCTCGATAAAGCGAGCTCTGCGCCCGGCTCAAGAGCGTCAGACCCAAGACCATTACGATGCCGAGCGCAGTGACTGCAGTACGAATCCAGGCAATGGGCCGATTCGCAACCCACGCCATTCCGCCTACCGCCGCCGCAATGGCCACCGCACACGCGATGTACTGGAAGTGGTCAGCGACGTAGGAGAAAATAAACGGATAGACGTTGAAAAAGCCGAGCGCCGGAAACACCGAGCCGACGAAGAGGAGCCAAGCTGCGAGAGGGCCGCGCGCTCTGCGGCGCAGCCAAACGAACCCTGCTGTAACACCCATGGCGGCGATCAGATATCCGATCCAATGCAACGCTTCGGCGGCGACGTTCCAGCGCGGATAGAAGAAAGTCAGGTCGGCCGGCCAGATCAGCTTACCGAGGTAAAACCAGACGTCGCGACTCGCGAGCAACACGCGTTGCACCACGGTTAAATCAAACGGTGCGCCCTGGGCACCGATAAGCTTCCTTTCCACCCACGCGGTGAATAATCCAGCCAAAACAGAAGCGGCGAACCAAGGCAGCGAAGGAACGATGTCGCGCCGCCAGGAAAGCCGACCGTTCTGCCACCAAAGGACGACCAGAATCGCAGCGGGAAGGATTGCGGTGACACTCTTCGTTCCAAGAGCGAGAAAGAAGAACAGCGTCGCGAAGAGATACGACCGGCGCCGGCGCCCGGCCGCGAAGTTCAGATAAAGCAGTCCGGCCAGGAGAAAGAAGAACAGCGAAAGCGTGTTCTTCTGTTCCGAAATCCACGCAACCGACTCCACGCACACCGGATGAACCGCGAAAAGAGCTGCTGCCAGCCACTCAAAACCCGGACGCGTGTTGCGAGATGATGTGCCGCTTGGCTGGGTTTCCGATCGCGCCCACAGTCTTCGGAGGATGACTGCAAGCAGCCCGCAAGCTGCGGCGTGGAGCAGCACGTTGATCAAATGATAACCCGTGACCGAATCACCCCATAATCGGTGCTCGATCCAGAACGCGCTGTGGACAACGGGATAGTATTGTTGAGTCGCACCGAGGTCGAACCAGATACGCCACAGGCCTGACCACGAGCGCAACTCGTACGACGTCAAGTGAGCGGGATCATCCCACAGAATCGCGCCGTGAAGCGCGGGCCAGTAGCAGCTGAGGGCCAGCGCGACGATCATCAAGATCATCGCCCCATCCGTCATTCGACGGAAAAGCTGCTCACGGGGAATACTCATCACGAAACGCTACGCCCGTTCACCCGCGATGCTCAAGCGCGTTGGCTTGGCGAAAGGTTCGGCGTTGCCAAAGGGGGCCTGCGACCAATCGAACCAGCCACTGAATGCAACTCCCCCGCTCTCTGGCCTGACCTACTGGGCGCCGCTTTGCATCGTGATCTCCACCTTTTGCGATGAGAATGCCACCGTCTGTTCCGCGGAAGGCGAACTACGGTGGGCACGATTCGACGGGGTGCTGCTGCGAGCTTTAAAGCGTCAGAGCATGTAAGCATGAGCGCAATCACCGGACCCTGCGTCAGACCGTGAATTCAGCATGGAGACAGACATCACGCAGGTATAAACTCGCGCGATACACTCGAGTAAGCTTATTCCGTTGCGCCGCCCTTTGATCGTTCGCTTGGTTCTTCGGGTCGACACCTGCTTGCTAAACCTTCCAGACCGCCGACCTGCTTCTCCAGTAGAGTTGATTTGCGTCGTGCGCTGGCTCGACGGTCGGCTTAGCGGTCTGGTGTCGCCTCGCGAGCCCGCATGCTGATGAATTGCTCCGCAACCATTTGAAGATGTTGTCATGAGCCTCCCATCGAAACTCACGTGCGAACGTCTCGATGCGCTGCGAGACTATTTTGATCATGCTCCAGTCGATCACAACAAGGCTGGACGCGATTACCGGAGCCTTCTCGCCCATCACTATCGGCATTTGATTTCCAGCGACGCGAGCGTGCTTGAGATCGGCTGTGGCTCGGGCGAACTGCTCGCTCAGCTTCAGGTGAAACGCAAAGTGGGTGTCGATGTGTCGCCCAGACAAATTGACGCCGCTCGGATCCGGGTTCCAGAGGGAGAATTCTTCGTTCAAGCCGGCGAGCTTCTGGAGCTCACGGGTACGTTCGACTACATCATTCTGTCGGACACGCTAAACCTCGCGGCCGACGCCCAGCAACTTCTAGAGCGGTTGCATGGTTTTTCTCACGCCGACACCCGCCTGCTCGTTAATTTCTATTCGTCGCTCTGGCGCCCACTGCTTTCTCTGGCCCAAGCGGTGGGGCTCAAAGCGCCACAACCGGAAACAAGCTGGCTTAGCACCTCGGATGTCCGAAACCTGCTTTCGCTTTCCGACTGGAGTCCGATCGTTTTCCGACCGCAGCTATTGATTCCGATCCGGATGTTTGGCTTCGAACGTCTGGTGAACCGTTGGCTTGCGCCCTTTCTCGGGTGGTTTTGCCTGACCATCTTTTGCACCGCTCACTCGAAGCGATCGAAGCAGGTGAGACCCGCCACGGTGTCGATCGTGATTCCCGCGCGAAATGAAGCCGGAAACATTGCCGACGCCGTGCGCCGAATCCCGCCGATGGGAGCGAGCGTCGAGTTGATCTTCGTCGAAGGCCATTCGAGTGACGAGACGTGGAGCGAAATTCTCCGCGTCGCAGAGTCGAATCCAGCCATGGACATTAAAGTGTATCAGCAGTCGGGAGTCGGAAAGGGCGATGCCGTTCGACTGGGTTTTGCGAAATCGAGCGGCGACATCCTGATGATTCTGGATGCGGACCTGACCATGCCTCCGGAAGAGCTGCCCAAATTTTATGATGTCATCGTTCACCATCGTGCCGAGTTCGCCAACGGCTGCCGGTTGGTGTATCCGATGGGCGGCGCCGCAATGCCTTTCCTCAATCTCTGCGCCAACAAAGGGTTCGCGCTGCTGTTTACGTGGATTCTGGGTCAGCCAATCAAGGACACTTTATGTGGCACGAAAGTGCTCCGCCGGGCGCACTATCTGAGAATCGCCGCCAACCGCGGCTACTTCGGCGATTTCGATCCGTTTGGTGATTTCGATCTGCTCTTTGGCGCCGCGAAACTGAACATGAAAATTGCCGACGTCCCAATCAGGTACCGCGACCGCACGTACGGTTCGACAAACATTCAGCGATGGCGCCACGGATTGCTCTTGTGGCGGATGGTCGCCTTTGCGGCCCGAAAACTTAAGTTTATCTAGTGGGAGGAGAACTCCGAAAATCGTATGCCCTCCCCACGGAGCGCTGACTTAGTCGAGAAACTCACGCCGGATCAGGGACCCGGAATCGCGGATACGGCTGGAGCGTGATGGAGCAAAGCGGTCCGCGGTTGGTACGTTGATTCGCACCCCTCCTCTAATTCGTCTTCGATTCTGTGCGGATCGCTACGGCAAAAGCGCGCTTATTTGTTCGTCGGCGCCCCGCTGTCGACCACCCCAAGCGTCTTCAATTCGCCCATATTGATCTGCGGTGTGTACTCGAACTGGCGAATCAGGCGGCCACTGTCGCGGCCAAAGTAACGTGAGGCTCTCTCCACCATCGCCATCAGCCTCTCGTCGAATCGATTTCCGCGGGCGTCGATGCTCGCGACCGTCCGCCAAAGTCCCTTCTTTTGATTGTGTTTCAGTGCCTCCTGAAAATCGTAGGCGGTCACCGAGATGTAATATCGTTCGGATTCGATATCTTCCATCAAATCGTAATAGGCTGTGCCCGCACCGGCATAAAGACTGGGATTGTCGCGGCGGATCAACTCAGAGGTGTAGCCTAGTAAGTTCGCGGTCCGCCTGTCCGCCTCGATTCGCGCGTCCTGCGCGAATCGGATTTCAGTCAGCCCTTGAACCATTTGTTCGGTGGACGCCTCAGTCAGCGCCTTCGTCACTGGATCTTCGCTCGGAGGCGCGTTGAAGCCCGGGCTTCGCCCGATACCGAGACCCATCTGATGCAGGTCCGAAAATTTCTGGATCCCCTGGTCAACGATGCTTTGATTGAGTCCGTCACTGAACGGGGTGGTCTTGCCCCAGTGTACAACGAGCATCAAATCCGCTTTTTTCCCATCCTTTGCCGGGAAATAAGCCTGCTTCGCCAGGTATTTCCCAAGCACGCGAACCACGCCGGCAAACTTAACATCGTCCATTGAATCATCTGCGTTCATCCCGGGCTCAGCTCCGCCTTTCGCGACGACATAAGTCAAAGGCTGGTTGGATCCGTCTGGTCGCGCTGGCCGTTCGTACTTGTTAAACGACCGGGAGAAAACGGCCGTCACGACTGAATCGTTTTCGCCTGCGGCCATCACGAAGTTCGTGAGTGCGAGACTGAACAAGGCGGCTGCAATTTTGCGCATCGGGTATGTGTTCATCGTAAGGAAACTTTCACTCGTCGGTCGTTAATCGTTTAGACTGCTGCAGGATTTATAATTTAATATCGCATTCCGACGTCGGGCGCAACTCTCAGCCGACTCCCGGCTATCTTTTATGCGTCGGTCCGTTTTCAACCACACCGAGCATCTTGAGGTCACCAAGATTGATGTGCGGAGTGTACTCGAACTGACGAATCAAGCGGCCGCTGTCGCGGCCAAAGTAGCGTGACGCCCGCTCGACCATTGCCATCAATCTTTCGTCGAAACGATTGCCGCGGGCGTCGATGCTCGCGACGGTGCGCCATAATGTCTTCTTTTGATTGTGCTGCAGTGCCTGCTGAAAATCGTAGGCGGTCACAGAGACGTAATATCGTTCAGATTCGAGATCCTCTATCAGATCGTAGTACGCTGTCCCCGCACCGCCGTAGAGACTCGGGTTGTCGCGAGATGTCAGCTCCGCGGTGTAACCAAGTAGGTTAGCGGTCGACCTGTTGGCCTCAATCCGCGCGTCTTGCGCGAATCGGACTTCAGTCATTCCTTGGACCGTTTCCTCTCTCGCGGCTTCGTCCAACGCATCTCTCACCGGATCCGTCCTTCTTGCCTCCTTTTCCCGGGCAAAATCGATTCCGGGGCTAGCGCCGATTCCTAGTTTCCTCAGTTGCTGAAACGTTTGAAATTTCTGCAACCCCTGGTCTACCCCTCTCTGGTAGGTGTCGTCATGATACGGCGTGGTCTTGCCCCAGTGCACAACCAGCATCAAGTCGGCTTTTTTTCCATCCTTCGCCGGGAAATAAGCCTGCTTCGCCAGATACCTTCCGAGCACGCGAACGACGCCAGCAAACTTCACGTCACTCATTGACTCATCCGCGTTTGCACCCGGCTCCGCACCACCTTTCGCGATCACATAAGTCAAAAGCTTGTCCGATCCGTCGGGCCGTGCCGGCCGCTCGTAATTGTTAAAGGACCGGGAGAAAACTGCCGTTACGACCGAATCGGTGTCTTCCGCTGCCGCCACGAAATTAGCGGCGCCAAAGCAGATCAAAGCTGCTGCCATCTTACGGAGGGGGTACATTTGCATAATCAACGAGAGGTCACTTTGGGTTTACCGCGAGCCCACCCTGATCTGCCGGTGCATCCTCGAGGATGTCGCCCGGCGCAACTCAAAATGGAGTCGCGGCGTGTTTTAGCAAGTAGAGCTGATCTTCGATCGTGTATAACACCGAGGATAATCCATGCCCTTTCGGAATTACGGCAGCAGTTCAGACATTCAAAATTTCCGCTGTGAATCACCTCGCGAGCCGCAGCGTGGCTGGCTGACGAGGTAGGCCGCGGCCGAATCTCGCGTACACCGACGCTACCTGGGCTCGATGAAACCATCGCAAGTCGGATGCACACAGTGTACGATTCGAGATGCCACGGGGTCTATTTCAGGCTGCGGCGTCATCGACGCTACACCGAACCTAGACCGAACCTCCAAGCCAGCTACAATCCGCGGCGGGCGGCGGTTAAATCAGGGGCGGCGGAGAGGCGACGTTCGTTTTTTGACGAAAAAAAGGCGCCGGGCAGAATGCCCGGCGCCGTGAAACTAAACTGCCGTGATTAGAACCGGAAAGAGTTGGTCAGCTGCCAAGTCTGCGGCGACCGAATTCTGTACGTTGCAATACTACCGTCAGGTTCGGTCGTGATTCCGATGAGTTCATTACCCACGCCCAGATTTCGGACATTGAGTTGAATGTTCCAATCGATGTTCCGTCGGATCCTTCTACCGTAGCCCAACCAGAGATCGAAGTTGGTCTCTTTGGGTCCCATATACGGATTGGCGATATCGAAGCTAATGTCCGCTGCGGTCGCGCCTGCGATCGGCCGGTAGCCGATAACAACCTGGTCCTCCCAACGAACGCCGCCACCGAAGTTGAAGCCCTTCAGGACACCGCGATCGAACGTGTAGTTGCTGATTGCGTTCATACGCCATTCGCGAAGTTCTGGCACATTGGTACCTTCCTGCAGCTTGCGCTGATTATACTCGGAACCGATGTTACCGTTCCACTGTTGGAGAACGGTTTCGTTGCCGGCGCCGCCCCACCAGATGCGCAGATCGCCGACGCCGTTTTTGGCCCCGCCGTTGAGAGCTTTCACATAGTTTGCGACGAAAGCCTGAAGGTTCGGGCCGCCGATGTTTTTGCGCTGCGCCGTCGTCTTGCTGGCATTCAGCGTCAGGCGCCAGTTACGAACAGGGTTCGCGTTCAACTCGATTTCGTAGCCTTGGGATTCGCTGTCCTCAGTGACTGCGAATCCTTGTGGAACCGTCGATCCAATGCCCTTCGTCTTGTCGTTGAGGTTAATACCCCAAGCGGCGTAGAAACGCGGGTCTATGCTCTTCTGCCATGCGCGCCATGCAGCAATAACCGACGTCTCACGGGCCTTTGCATCTGCGGCAGACTCGCCTGCGGCCGGCTCGTAGTTCGAGATGGTGTTGGTCTGGTAGTCATTCACGCCGTTGCCATCAACGGAGTTAGGATCCCGTGCGTTGGCAATGGTATCACCGGTCCATTCAAACTCGAAGCGATTCACCCAGTTGCCTGCCCATGCTTGGGAGGCACCGAGGAACCATGCACCGCCCAAGCCCGAGCTCGTGGCATTTACGCTCCCCGTATTGTATTTGTTGACCTTGAGACTATAGCGACCGTCGGCAAACTCGAGGAGAATGCCGACATCCTTTGTTTTACCCGATGGTGCTGCGAGGGGCACGCCATAGATGTCCACGCGCTGCGCGGCAGGTTGGAAGTCAGTTGACTTGTTATAGAAGAGGCTGACCTGCACGGGCAGCTTCAACTGGCTAATAAACGGCAGTTGATTCAAATGCGCGACTACCGTCCAGGCATGCGATGTCACCTCGACCCGGTTGTTCGGATTGACGGGGTACTTGAAGGTGTTGAGCATGCCGTCAAGGCGGTTGTAGATATCCGCCGTGGAGTTCGACGTGTTGATCGAAGTCTGGTACGCGGAGGCGATGTCCTTGCGGACGCCCCACGTGCCGACGATAGCGTTATCCCAAAGGTGACCCTGCCAATTGAAGGCACGGGAGAAGATCTTGGATTTTTGCAGCGATGCTTGGGTCGTATTCCGAAGCTGATTTGCCTGTGACGCAAGCGAGTCGACCACGTGAATGTTAAACGGGCGGAAGCCGACGTAGTTCAGCGGATTTTCCGACTGCGTGCTGTTCCCGGACGTCACTACTTTACTATCGTTGTCACGATACAGGCCGTCGCTCGCGATCTGATTCACAAGAGGATTGTAGTCGTTATGCCAGTAAGCGCCTGGATTCACATAGGTGGGATCAGAAGGATTGGTCGATGGCTTCCACGTCGCGTCGAAGTTGATGACCTGACCATCTTTAATCGCCGGATTGACCTTCAGATTGGGAAGATGCGCGTTCACCGCTGAGCTGGCGTTCTTAAGCGAGTCACCTAAATACAAAACCGAATAGGGTTGAATTGAGGTCCAGGACAGATGCGGACTGTCGGTCGGACTGGCGTTAAACGCTTTGAAGTACGCCGGATCGTCGATGCTGTACCGCTGATAGTTGCGGTTGCTGTTTTCACGACGGTCGCCGGACAGGAGTCCTGTGACGGTGTGACGTCCGAGCAACTTGGTCACCCAGCTCGACTTGTTTTTGTTGAAATCATAATCGCCGAACACGGTGACACGTGCAGCCTCACGATCCACGACGCTAACATTGCCGGAGCCATTGCCACCGACGTAGGCCTTGCCAAGATTTGGGTTCGGCGTGCCGTTGTTATAGGGGACGCCATCTTTACCCGCGGAAGAACCATCGGAGTAGACTGAATTCATATCGATGTTGATGGCATCGCCGTTGAGCAGCGAGTTCCGACCACTCTTATACCACTCGGTATAGTAAGTGGCCTCAAAACCGATTTGGTCGTGGAGGAAGGTCTGAGCTAGGCTGGCATTAAAGCTACGAAAGTTCTGAAACTCGTGCTTCGTCGGACCATCATAGAGCTGATTGTAGAAATCGAAGATCGACGGATCGGTCAGTGACTTGTCTTTAAAGAGGCCGAACTGCCAAGCTGGCAGAGCGCCGTAGTACAGACGGGCGGCCGTCGCATACGACGCATATCCGGCGATATTTCCGGGGCGAATATAGCTCGTAACGGAATTATTGCGCGTGCCGTTGCTTCCGCTGGACGACATGCCGTGGAAGCCTTGTGGCTCCCAGTTAACGCCTGTGCCTTGAGCGGCATTATTCGCTTGGAAGTTAAAGATCGGAGATCCAAACGATCCAACGATACTGCCAGCGATATATGGCTGATAGTATTCGTTCGGTGACCCGGCAAATTTGCCGCTAGAGTAAGCAGGGTTGCTCGAATACTTTGGAATCAGCTTGTTGACAAACGTTGCCCCTGCGGTACCCGCCGGGACTGGGTTGATTCCATCAACCGTATAGAATGCGTACACGCCGCCAGGCCCATTATGGGCAGGACGGTTCAGACCATAGCCCGCCGTACCCGTGTTGTCGTCCTGATTCTGCTGGGGGTTGAAGGTGATCTTGTTGAGATTCGGGAAATTGAAGGGCTCATTATTAACATTCCGACCAGCATAGGTACCGGTGAGGAACCATGGCGTGATCGAGTCGGTCGGAGGGAGCTGACGAGGATTATTCGATTGGATATCACCGAACTCGACGTTCACTTTGAGGATCGTACGAGCCGATCCCTTTTTCAGGAAGCCTGGCTCCCACCGCACGGCACCGTACAGTCGCTTCTGCAATGCGTACGCTGGATCCTGCTTGTATTCCTCATCGTTGCGAACCGCAGAGATACGAAACGCCAGTTCGTTTTTGATCAGCACCTTGTTCACATCGAGCGTGAAGCGCGTGCTACCAAAGCTGCCGTAACGAAGGGTGACTTCGTTGCTATCCTTAAAGCTGGCGGCTTTGAGACGGACATTGATGATACCCGCCGGGCTGCCTTGGCCGAACAGGATCGAATTGGGTCCGCGCTGGAGATCCACACCATCCACGTTGTAGCCTTCCCACGGAATGTCGGTCAGGAAGTACTCGCGAGTGTTGTCCGCTGAAGTCAAACCGCGTACACGCGTATTTGAATTGGGGTTGGTGAAGCGACTTGACTCATCAAGATGTGCTCCATCACCGAAACCGGCGAAGTTTCCGTAGAAACCACCGACTTCGGTGTTGGTGGTGTATTGCAGCAGCGTCTTGTTGTCGGTTGCTCCGATGTCGTTCAAGAACTGCTTGGTGATGACGGTAACTGCATTACCGATATCACGCACTTCAGTGTTGAGACGATTACCGGCGAGCGTGGTCGAAGCCGTGTATCCTTGGTCATCCGTAGCGGAGACTTCGAACGGCGACAGCACCACTACTTCCTCGTCTTCCACGGGAGGTTTAGGTGCTGTTTGTTGGGCCCAAGACGAACCGGCGACAAACAGGAGCGCGGGAACGAGGGTTTTAGTCAGTGTATGCAATCGTGTATCTATTTTGGTGTGCATGGTGGGTGGAACTAAACAAAGCAGGAAATGAAATGAACCACAGTCCGCCGAAATGAGTCGGCGGCTAAAGGGAAATACGATCGCGCTAAAGCCGGATTAATCAGCGGCATTCAGACAGCAAAATTGAAGCGAAAAACCAAATACGGGGTGGGGTTGCGGACATACTCGTAAACGCGTTCAGAATTGCGCGTCAGTTAATATCCTAACAGTAGAATGCCGGAGAACTGAGGCCATTTACAAGCTCGAATCTTTAAAATCCGGAACGTTTTCCATACGGCTCTTTGTCTTTGCCTTTCAACTACGTGTGAGCCCGGCGTGACGGCCAAGGATCACACCGCTCGTTTCGGTTGAATGCCCTTCGGCCCTTACAACCGGGTCAGCTCCTTGACGCTCGTTCTTCTCGCCTTGAGGGAAGTCGGCTTAACTTTCCGCGCCGTGACCAAAGGTTGGTCGGGCTGCACCATGATGAGCCCGACGGGGGAGGAGATTTCGAATCATGAAGCAAGGAAACTCCGGCTTCTGCCCCTTCCCCGGCTGGCCAAAGCGGAGCTGGCGGAGAGGGAGGGATTCGAACCCCCGGGACCTTGCGGCCCAGCGGTTTTCAAGACCGCCGCGATAGACCACTCTGCCACCTCTCCTAGCTCAACCGATTACGACGCTTCGCGATTCCGGCCCGGTGTCCAGCCTTGAGTCGTCCGCGATTCACATTGGGAAGCGAGGCTCTTTGCTTCGTCGGCAGCCGACCCAATTCTTCCAGGCTGATCTTACTTCGCGCGTTTGCACGGCCCCCGGACGGGCGCCGCTCAGCGAGGTTCCGGCCAAATCCATTCGCGGTGGAATTGGTTGGTATAGGCGGTCGAGAGTCGCACCGCACCCTCCTTCGAAATGCGCGGTTGATTGGCTATGCGCGTGAGCCATTCGCGCGCCCCCTTCTCGTCACCCGTCGTAATCGCGTAGAATGCGAGGATGGAAAGCGCCATGGGATGCTCTGGTTCGGCGTTTAATGCTGCCTTCAGCTGTTCCAGGCCCTCAGGAATGCGTTCGAGACCAAATAAAGTATTGGCAAGTTCGATATACGCGTCGGGTTCGTTGGGTCGAAGGCGCGCAGAGATCATGAACTCGTTTATCGCCTCCTCCGGTCGCTCCGCCTTTTGCAGGCTCCGCGCCCTCATCAAATGAAGACCCGGCGATTGGGGACAGTTTCGCAGGCCGGTCGCTAGCGTACGTTGGGCGCCGGCCTTGTCGCCGCGTTGCTCCTGAAGTGAACTCAGGTGGGCCCATCCATCTGCAAAATCGGGGGCGAGCTGAGTGCATCGTTCCAGCTGATCCGTGGCGACGGTGAAGTTGCCCTGCTCGACCGCCAGCGTGCCCAACTGAAAGCGCGGAGCGACATCGTTCGGATTCAGCTCGACCGCTCGCTCGAGCAGCCGTTGCGCCTTCGCCCGGTCGCCAAGACGAGCCGCGACGCCAGCGCTTAGACACAACCGGAACGGATCGAAGCAGACGTCCTCGAGCGCATCGAGCCACGGATCCGCCGGATCGCGATAAGCACCCGACGCCGCGGCGAGCCCGCGAATCGCGCGAGCCCGGTCAAGCAACCCCAGTCGCTCGTACACCGTCACGATGAGATCGTAGCCCAGCTGGTAATTCGTTTGGTTTACCACGTTTTCCAGAAGCTCGCGTGCTCGATCGAGCCGGCCCGCCTCAAACTCAATGCGTGCAACCCCGAAGAGTGCGTGCGGTTGCTTGGGATCAATTTTCAGGACCGCAGCATAGGCCTCCGCCGCGTCTTTGGTTCGATTCGCCTTCAGCAAACAGTCTGCCACGCGCAGCCGGGCGGGGATGTAAGTTGGCGCCAGGCTGGCGACGCGCTCCCAGATTTTTAGCGCGGCGTCGGCCTCGCCATACCCGGCAAGAATCGTCGCATGCAGGTGCCACCACCGCGGTTCGGCCGGTGCGAATGTCTCCAGCCCCGTATAACAGGCGACGGCCTCCGATAGGAATCCGTTCGCGTGATAGAGCTGTGCAATCTCCGTCAATCCCTGCTGCGACGTGCCCCGTTTCCTCGCTCGTCCGTCTGCCGTCTCAATGTGTTCGCGCATGATTGGCGGCGACGAACTCAAATCGGGCAACGCCGGCAATGCTGCCGCGACCGTCTCAAGCTGTTTCGTGGTGCTTTGCCACCAGAGCGCCGCCGCGCCCAGACCGAGCAGCAGACCGATTCCCAGCAAAATTCCGATTCTTCGACCTTTCATCGTTTCAATGCCGCCAAAGCGCGATCCGGCTCATCGAATCGTAAGGAGGATATATATAGAATCCCCCGGTCACGAGAACCGGGCGTCCATTGCCATCAAAGTCGCCGGCAGCCAGCGTGATTATGTCCTTCGGCGTACGCGACAGCGCGTGAGGCTCGAAGTTCAATTTCCCGTCATTCCGGAACCACATCAAAGAAATCACGTTTCGGTTCTTGTTGTTCCAGTCCGAATACGCCGAGCAAGCCACGATGTCCATCGCTCCATCGCCATCAAGGTCGACGCAAATGGGACTGTACGCGCCCGGTAGCAATCCGACGCGATGATACGCAAAGTTTCCTTCGCCTTTGTTTTCCAACCACTGAACCCCATGCCAAGGACGCGGTCCTGGAGTCGCGGAGGGACCAAAGCCGTCCCCGTTCGAAAAAATGAGATCGGGACGACCATCCCGATTCAGATCAGCGACGGACAACCCACTGCTGCCGTAATCCTCGTTGGTTGATCCCCACAATCGGGCTTTGCCGAAGTTGCCCTTCCCATCGTTGCGGAACAGATAAACCTCTTCCCACTGCTGCGAGAGGATGGCGGCGATGTCCGGTTTGCCGTCACCATCAAAATCGGCAACGCACACGTTGATCGCTCCCGACAAGTCCAAGATGACGTGGCGTTTAAACTCCCAGGGTCCGATCCGCTCCAACCAACTCACCTCACCCTGGTCGTAGCCGAATTGGGCCAGCGCTAAATCGATTCGCCCGTCGCCATTGAAATCAGCCGCCCGGATGTCGGTTACGCGGGAGGTGTTCTCCAGAATCTTATGCGTGGAAAAATTCTGGTGCCCATCATTCTCGAGAATGAAGACCGTGCCGATGCGATCGTTATGCGGGAAAACCACGGCCATACTCGCCACCAAAATGTCGAGATCACCGTCACCATCGATATCGGTCACGTCCACGTGAACCGGCGCCCGAAGATCGGAAGCTAGGATCTTCTCCTCAAACGCCCCGCGTGAGGTCTGCCGGATCCACAGAACTTGATTGGTTTGTGCCTCACAAGCGACGACGTCCATCGAACCATCCTTGTCCAAATCAACCGGGCACACGTTCGCGATCCATGGTGGTCGACTGATCGGTGCGCCGACGTCCTGTCGCTTCAGATAATTTAGATCAAGAACGGTGGCGGGTTTGTCGTTGAACTTGGCCGCCGCGACGGGCGGCGACGATCGGCCGCAACCGGACAAGACGCAGAGCATTAGGCCTGCACAGAGGGAGACCACGAGTGAAACCATTGACCGACGCGACCGCATCGCCCCTAGCTTTTCGACCGCAGCAGAACTTGCACGACTAAATCCCGCGATCCCCTGATCCTCCCCTAACCGCTGCGATATCAAAGCGTCGGAAAGTGAAAAAGTCGGCTGTGAACCGCCGGTCGTGCGCATCATTTCTTCTACGCGTGAAGCGCGCCTTTGGATCAACTGACTTGGCTGATTGATCACCGTGATGCGCCGGAGCGAACGGAAGCTCACATCTCGGGCCCGATAGACGTTCCAATTCGCCGCACCTCTCGGAAACGAATCACAGGGCGATTTGCCGTCTTTGATTCATCGAGCAAAACGGTGAACTCTACCTCCCAGTCGTTGACCGCGTCGACGTCCACCAAAACCTGCGCGATCGCCCACTCGCGAGGCGTTGCCGTTTCATTCCAATGCGTGTGCTTGACCGACCTTCCTTCGGGATCCAATCGGAACCGACCGTGCTCTTCGAGATACGGTGCGAACGCATCTTCCAAGCGGCGCGACTCAGAGGCGATTCCGACGCGATCGGCGCCGCTCTCCCAATCGCGTGAAGCGATGTCCTGCAGAAACCCGAGAATCACCGTTCGCACCAGTCGCCGAAATGAGACCACATCTCGGGTAACATCGAACGCTGTCGGTCGGGCCGGTTTGTCGGCCACGGCTTCGGCGACGAAGTCAGGATTCCTGAGTCTCTCCCACTCCTCGATCAAACTCGAATCGACGCCCCTGATCAGCTCACGGAAATAAGTCTCCATCTCCACCACCTCTTCGCTCTTCGCCGATTCGGGGACAGTCTGGCCCAGCACCTTCCAGACTTGAGAAAGGTGTCGCAGCAACAGTCCTTCCGATCGCTCAAGTCCGTACTCCTTGATGTAGTCTCCGAACGAAAGATACCGCTCGTACATCTCTCTCGCGATCGACTTGGGCCGGACATTTTCTTCTCCAATCCACGGATGTCCCGCCTTCCAGGCGTTGAATGTTTCGTAGATAAATTCGCGCCGTGGTTTCGGATGTTCGACTTCCTGTAACTTTTCCATCCGATCGTCGTACGAAACGTCCGCCGCTTTCAATTCGGCCAGCTTTTCGGTCTTCAGCTTGTCGACCTGCCGACGCAAAATCTGCTCGGGATCCTCCACGATGGACTCGCACAATGTAAGCACATCGAACGGGTAGTCCGATGACGCGCGATCCAACAAAGGCAGCGTGTCAATCAGGTACAGCGACAGGGCTTGGTGCAGCGAAAAATCCTCCTGCAGCTCCACATTGACGCGTAACTTTCGACCCGACGGCTGCGGCGGCACCCAGTCGACGATTTTCCGATCAAGGAGCGCACGAAAGAGCTGCCACGCTCGCCGGCGGACCAACTTTTTCTTGTGGGCAGTTTCATGGCTATCCGAGATTAGCTGCCGCATCGCTTTACAGCCGTCGGCATCGCGACTGAGTACGAGCAGGAGCATGCCGTGCGACACGTCAAAGCGTGAGGTCAAGCCCTCGGGCGGAGC
This sequence comes from Opitutus sp., assembly GCA_039928945.1. Taxonomy (GTDB): domain Bacteria; phylum Verrucomicrobiota; class Verrucomicrobiia; order Opitutales; family Opitutaceae; genus Opitutus. The sequence goes on from JBDSSD010000098.1 coordinate 54,801, forward strand.
GACCATCAAGCGTTCAAACGTCTTCGCATCCCAGCTGACCTCCCCTTCCGGGGCCCTCTGTTTCACCAGCTTCTTCTGCTTCTTGGGATCGCCTGCGGCCTTCTGTTCTGCGCGTTTGTTTTCGATCACGTGCGTCGGAGCTTGCACCACGACGTAGCCTTTATCGTCAAAGCCGCGGCGACCGGCACGCCCAGCAACCTGGCGGAAGTCGCGCACACTGAGAACCGCAGCTTTGATCCCGTCGTATTTCCAGAGCTGGGTGAACACCACCGTGCGGATTGGGACATTTATTCCGACGCCGAGCGTGTCGGTCCCGCAGATTATCTTCAGCAGGCCTTTCTGCGCGAGTTGCTCCACGAGGATCCGATATTTCGGCAGCAATCCGGCATGGTGGACGCCGATTCCATGACGAAGCCACCGCTTCATTTCTTTGCCATAAGGACTATTGAACTTCACCCGCTCGAGCTCCTGCTGGAGCAGCGCTTTCTGCTCCTTCGAACTCACCGTCAGGCTCATCAAATCCTGCGCGGCTTCGGACGCGGAACGCTGGGTGAAAAACACGAGGTAAACAGGGGCCCGCTCGGCCTCGAGTAACATCGCGACTTTTTCGTTTAGCGGAATTTCGGAGTATTCAAACTCCAACGGTACCGGGCGGCGGTCGCTTCGGACGGTCACGCTCGGAGCACCGGTGGCCCGCGTCATTTCACGCTCGAAGAAGTCCGTCGCACCGAGCGTTGCCGACATCAGCAGAAAGCGGGTTTGCGGCATCGCCAGCAGCGGCACTTGCCATGCATAGCCGCGTTCCTGGTCCGAATAGTAGTGAAATTCATCCATGACCACGGCGCGGATGTCGCTGCGATCGCCGCGGTGGAGTGCAATGTTGGCCAGAATTTCGGCCGTGCAGCAGAGCACTGATGCCCGGGGATTCACGCTGGCGTCACCCGTCATCATGCCGACGTTTTCCGGACCAAAGTCCCGACACATGGAAAGAAATTTTTCGTTCACCAGCGCCTTGATCGGACATGTATAAACGGAGCGTTCACCTGCACACAGCGCCTTGAAGTGAAATGCGGCAGCTACGAGGGATTTGCCGGATCCTGTTGGAGTGTTCAGCACGACGTTTCGGCCGGCAAACAATTCCAGAATTGCTTCTTCCTGCTCCGGGTACAACTCCAGGCCACGGGTTGCCATGACGCTGAGAAAACGATCCAGTACAGCATCAGCCTGAGAACCGGGAGGCAGCGGTGTAAGTGGAGCAGACGAGAACGTCGACATACGCCGATGCTCTTCCAGCGTTTTCATTCTCATGGCGAGCCTCGACACGAGCGTCGTCACGGCCTGAGACTGAAACTGCGCCCACCGAGGTAGCGTATAATGGCTGGTGACTGCTCCGGAGTTCCTTAACCCTTCTGATTGGAACGGATCTAGCTAACTTGAACCTATGGCAGACGACCCCAAGCCGAAACGGGAAAAGCTTGAGCCTGGTCAACACACCTTTGAGCGGGTCAATGCACCGCTGTCAGAAGAAAAGACGGAGCCCATCAAGGTAGATCAGATCTTGCGCGACAACTTGCGCGTTAGAGAAGAGACCAAACCGTTTGAATTGGATCTCAGAAGGCAAACGTCACGGAGAAAGCGGGACTACCTCCTTCTGCTCGCAGGCGGCAACGCTCTCATTGTGCTCGCGTTCAGTTTTGCGCCGAAAGATCCGCTCCTGCGGGTGCTCTGCTGGTCGAGCCTTGCCCTCTACTCGTTGGGTCTGACTTGGCTGATGTGGGGCGTAATGGACGATTATTAAACGAAGCAGCGGCTCCTTATGAGGGCCGCTGTTCGATAAACGCTACTCACTAAATAGCGCGAAGCGTAGTTGAATCAGGTCCAGCTATTCCGACGCGAGTCTGCTGGAGAGCGCGCGATGCGGGAATTCACGACTCAACCGCGAAAGGTAACGCTACTCAGACGCCACCGACGGAGAGTCGCGAACCCCACAAACGCATCACGAACGGCATGACGGTGATCGGCTCGGGTGCACCCACTGCCCGCTTCAATCTCGGCCTGCAGCTTTCGGCACCCGAAGGACAGACATTGGCCGTCAGCACCGTCTTGTTTCATATTGATCACACGCCAAATCTTCCCGCCGCTATCCCCGATACCTTCAGTGTTTCGTTCGACCAACCGGCACCCGTGAAGATTCAAAACACCCTCGTCCAGTTCCATGTGATTGTTAACCCGCTTGACTTCCCGCTGGCTGAGGACGCGACGGTGCGGAAAGGTGATATCACGGTATCGTTCACTCCGGTCCCTGAGCCCTCCACGTATGCCATTTGCGGCTCGCTCATGCTACTGGGTGTCGCCGCCTACCGCAGGGCTCGCGCTCCCCGGTCGGAGCCGGCGGCTGCTTGATTACTCCTGCGCCTGCGCTACCAACTCGGCCGCTTCCACAGGAAGCGGCCTTTTTGTCCAATGAGAAATTTTCGGCACACCGTCCATGCGTACCCGCCGACTGGATATCTGAAGAGAGTGACTGAAGATCAACGTCTGGCAGCGTGACGTCCCTGCACTCCAACAAACCGTGGTGCTCAGGCGACTCCAACTTGATTCCCGGCTCCGTTGTTTTTTTGACGTACGACCTGGCACCGGCAACAGCGCGCGGATTCGGCCGAAGCACTCCAGCGTCGCATCCACGACTTGGTGACAGGACTGGTGGCAGCTCAAAACTCGTCGGCGGAAACGCGTGCGTCGAGCATCGAGAGCACGTCTCGCGCTGCACTTCCTTGCCATGGCAGGTGACGCAGCGCCGACGTTACCGGGCGTCTTTGACGCTCACCCGCCAAGTGCAAGCGCCGCAACGTTTGAAAATTGGAACTTCGCGCATGGCTGCCGGTCGAGTTGGGCGAGTGGAAGGCAACTTGAAGATTTCATACCCCATTGAGATGCTAAGTACCGAGGAACGAGAGCGCTTGGAGCGCTTCCAAAGCATCTTCGGTGAAGGACAGCTGATATTCAGTGACGGAGCGCCGGCCTTCGTGGCGCACGGCGCTGTCTTTAGTCTGCGAGCGCCGGATTCAGATAGCCCACCGGAGGAGTGATTGACCCTTGGCCGTGCGGTTCCTGCAATGCAGGTGTGACGCGGAGCACCTTACCGTTCCCCTTCACATGCACCGTCTCCGGCCAGTACAGGACTATATTCAATCTGCGATTGAGGTGGTGCCAGAGGGCGGGATTGAACCGCCGACCAAAGGCTTATGAGTCCTCTGCTCTACCACTGAGCTACTCTGGCGTTCTTGCTATCAACCATCTACTTACCGTTTTAACCTTTCTCGCTTTCTACAGGCGTTTTCTACAGGGTAGCCGTTACCAAATGAAACCCGTCGAAAAGACTGAAAAGAAAGCTAAGTGGGAAAGAACGTCGGTGCAAAACCTACTGCGGAATGCGAGCACCGGCCGTTATTACGGTCGCTGGACAATTACGGTCAACGGAAAACCCAAGCAGAAATGGCTGTCCCTCGACACCGACGTTTTCGGTGTTGCGAAGCTCCGGTTGAGCGACGAATCGCGCGCTGTAGAAAAGCAGCGGGGCAGCCGAGCCGCGATTCTGTCGGGCGAGTGCACGGTGGGCGACCTGATGCGCAGCTACGAGGAGCGCACGCGCGATATTCCGGACGATGAACTCAAGCCGGCCTCGAAATCGGCCCGGATGGTCGCACTTCAAAAGATCCGGAAGACATGGCCTGACGTCGAGAAACTCAAGCCGGCCCAGCTTCGTCAGCCAGACGTTGCTGAGTGGGTCACGAGGTTCAAGCGAGACGGCACGGCCTATACGCCTCCAGGCGCCAAGACGGTAATCCGCGGCAACAGTGCGACGTCGGTAAACCGCGCAATCGACACGCTGCGCCGGGTCATGGACATCGCGATTGAACGCGGCGCAATCCACACGAATCCAGTACGGGCCACGAACGGCGAAAAACTGAAGAAGCCAACCGTTCAATCCAAGTTGGTCCTGCCAAGCTCCGCAGACGTGCAAAGACTGTTTGCGGCGATCGAGAACAACGGAGCGCGGGGCGGGTGGGGTAACGAGGCGGCTGATCTTTGTCGGTTCCTCGCCTGCTCAGGTTGTCGCATCGGAGAGGTTCCGCTTGTGACGTGGGCGTGTGTCGACTGGGAGAAAAAACTTCTGCGGGTGCCCGGATTCAAAACACAGACTTCCGAACGGACCATTCCGCTTTTCATCGCGCTGGAAACGCTGTTCAAAGCAGTTTCTGAGCGACGGAAGCGGGCAGCAATTTACTCAATCACGGGCAAACCGATGCTGGAACCGACTAATTCCATTTTCCGCCTCAGCGAATGCCAAAAGGCGATCGATACGGCGTGCGCGAAACTTTCGATCGCGCGTATCACTCACCACGACTTCAGGCACCTATTCGCAACGCGCTGCATCGAGTCAGGCGTCGATATTCCGACCGTATCGCGGTGGTTAGGGCATGCCGACGGCGGCAGCTTGGCGATGCGAACTTACGGGCACCTACGTCAGGAGCACAGCCAAGCCCAGGCGGCGAAGGTGAGCTTCGGGTGATGAGTCGGGAAACCGCTCAAAGTCCGGCACTATCGGCGCCAGAATGCGGCGGAATTCCCTCAGCATTGCTTTAGTGAGAAGACCTTTTGAGTGCTGGACCCGCATACTGCGCAACATACTCAAGAGCGATCGCAGGTACCGCCCCTCCTTGGCTGTCGCCGGGGCCAATGTGCTGGCAGCCCAGATTGCGTCGTTAATATCGGAGCGTAGCTTGCGTGTCTGGTTGGTGGCTTGAATCCAAGCATCAAGCCGCGGGCATTTGCGGAATCGCAGAT
>JBDSSD010000099.1:0-52834 GCA_039928945.1 Opitutus sp.
CGCGATCTGGAAGGGCCGCAAAAGCGCGTTCAGCGCCGTCGGCCGTCTCTCACCCGATTTCATCGTGCAGGACGGCGTGGTCCCGCGCCGGCGATTGGGCGAAGCCCTCCGGCGAATCGGCGAGATGACCCGCGAGGCGGGATTGCGCTGCGCCAATGTTTTTCACGCCGGTGACGGCAATCTGCACCCACTCATCCTCTACAATGGAAAAGTGGCCGGCGAATTTGAACGCGCCGAAGCCCTGGCCGGGCGCATTCTGAAAATGTGCGTCGCGATGGGCGGCTCCATCACCGGCGAACACGGCATCGGCATGGAGAAACGCGATTACCTGCCGGACCTTTTCAATCCTGACGATATCGATTGCCTGAAACGCATCCGGGCCGCCTTCGACCCGCTGACGATTGCCAATCCGGGAAAGATGTTTCCGGGTGGCGAGGCGCCCGCGCTCACAACCCACGGTCTGCACCCGCTGGAAAAAGCCGGCGTCATCTCCCGCGAATGAGCTTGGTCCCCGCGAACCACCCCCGACACGATCAGTCGGAACGAGCCCGGCCATTCTCCCTCCCCGTAGCCATGCTCGTGAGAGCATGGAAGGTCTCCGGTCCACGCCCTCACGGGCGTGGCTACACCTCTGTATTTGCTCCCTTGATTCAACCGCGCTGGCCCCGGCCACGTTCGCTACCCTCATACAAATGAGCACGGTCATCACCCCCGCCTCCCTCGCCCAGCTGACCGAGGCTGTCCGGGCCCATCCGCGCGTGCTGGCCGTCGGCGCGGGCACCAAGCCGCGGCTCTCCGCCGTCGGCGACGATGTCGTGCGACTTTCGACCACGAAACTTGCCGGGATCACCGAGTATGAGCCGGACGAATACACCTTCACGGCCCTCGCCGGCACACCGGTTCGCGAGATCGCCGCCGCTCTCGCCGCCAAGGGTCAGTATCTGCCCTTCGATCCGTTTCTCCTCGAGGCAGGCGCGACCCTCGGCGGCACGGTCGCGGCCGGTTTGAGCGGCCCCGGACGTTTCCGCTTTGGCGGCCTGCGCGACTTCATCCTCGGCGTGCGGTTCATCGACGGCCTGGGCCGCGAGCTTCGACTGGGCGGCAAGGTGGTGAAAAATGCCGCCGGTTTTGATTTGCCGAAATTTTTCGTCGGCAGCCTCGGCCGCTTCGGGGTGCTCACGGAATTCACGTTCAAGGTTTTCCCGCGCGCGGCCGCCACCCTCACGCTGCGGCTCCCGGTGCCGGATGCCACGGCCGCCCTCGCCATTTTCACCGCCGCCGGACTCGGCCGCTGGGAGGCCGACGCGGTCGATCTGCTCCCTTCCAGCGACGCCGTCGCGCTCCGTCTCGCCGGTCCGGCAGAAACCCTCGTCGGGCTCGCGCAGGAAATCCTCACGCGCTTTCCGGGCGAGATGCTTGGTCCTACCGCGGCTGATACACTGTGGCAGACACTGCGCGAATTCCGCTGGATCTCACCCGATGATACCTTGCTCAAGGTCGCGCTGACGCCCGCCGAAGTGCCGGCGCTGGCCGCGAACGTGCGCGTCGCCGGTGGCCGCGCCCACGTCAGTTCGGGTGGCAACGTGGCTTACCTTGCCCTGCCGCCCGCCGCCGATCCCAGCCTGCTGGGCTGGCCCGCACTTGCGTTGCGCGGCTCCACTCCCCTCTGGATTAATCCGGTCACCGCACCCGCCATCGCGGCCGCGGTGAAAAACGCCCTCGATCCGCAAAACCGTTTTCCCGCCCTGGCCTGATGCCATCAAACCCCGCTGACTCCGCCCGGAATGTAGCCACGCCCGTGAGGGCGTGGACCAGGCAACCCCAAGATCAGGATCATGCTCCACGCTCTCACGAGCGTGGCTACAGGATACGAGACAGGTCTGATCCCTCCTGACATGCAGCACACGATCAAACCTGATTCCCAAGGTCCGCTCACCGCGCCAATGATCCACGCGGTCGACGCCTGCGTACACTGCGGTTTCTGCCTCGCGGCCTGCCCCACCTACCAGGAGCTCGGCCAGGAAATGGATTCTCCGCGCGGTCGGATCGTGCTCATGAAGCAGGTTCTGGAAGGCCAGCTTCCATGGCAGGCAGCCCAGCCGCACATCGACCGTTGCCTCGGCTGCCTCGCCTGTGAGCCCGCTTGCCCGAGCGGCGTGCCCTATCGGGATTTGATCAGTCCGTTCCGCGCCGTCGCCCGCACCAGGTTCAAGCGCAGCTTCGGCCAAAAAGTCCGACACTTCCTCGCTTCGCAAACGATTCCCTATCCCGCGCGCTTTCGTCTCGCGGCCATCGGCGGTCGCCTCGGCCAGTCGGTCAGGCCATGGCTGCCAAAAATACTTCGACCGATGGTGGACCTCGTTCCCGCCACCCTGCCGCCGGCTGAATCTTGGCCAATCGTCACCCCCGCGGTCGGCGAACGTCGGGCTCGCGTCGCCCTGCTCGCCGGGTGCGCCCAGCAGGTGCTCGCACCCGACATCAACACCGCCACCATCGCCGTCCTCGCCGCCCAAGGCGTCGAAGTCGTCGTGCCGCGCACGCAAGGGTGTTGTGGAGGACTGGCGTGGCACACCGGCGACCTCACGGCCGCCCAAGCATTCGCCCGCCGCAACCTCGACGCCTTCCCCGCCGACGTTGACGCCATCCTCACCAACGCCGCCGGTTGTGGCTCGGCCATGCACGAGTATCACCTGGTGCTCCGCGGCACGCCTGACGAAGCCCGCGCCGACGCTTTCCGTAAACGTGTCATGGACGTCAGCTCCTTCCTGAACCAACTCGGCCTGCGTATCAGCCCGCCGGACACGGGCAAGAAACTCCGCATTGCCTATCACGACGCCTGCCACCTCGCCAACGCCCAGGGCGTGCGCGATGAACCCCGCGCCTTGCTCCGCGCCATCCCTGGCGTGGAAATCGTGGAACTGGCCGAAGCCCACCTCTGCTGCGGCAGCGCGGGCACGTACAACCTTGACCAGCCCGAGATCGCGACGTCCCTCGGCGAGCAGAAGGCCCGCGCGGTGATTGCCACGGGGGCCGATGTGGTGGCAACGGGCAACATCGGCTGCCTCACGCAACTGCAGGTTCACCTGGCCAGGCTCGGATCGCCGATTCGCGTCCGTCACACGCTGCAAGTTTTGCGCGACGCTCAGCTTTCACCGCCACCTAACTCCCCCTCCCGATGAACTCCCCCCGACTGCTCTACCTCCTCGCGTCCTTGCTGCTCGGCTCGCTCACCGGTTACGCCGCCGCCGCCAATGACGAAGCCTCCATTGCGGCCGTCCTCGGGCTCAACCAGGCGCGAAATGTCGCGCTCGTCGCTCACGACCTGAAAGCCCTGGACCGGATTCTCGCTCCGGATTTCAACTACACGCACAGCACCAACACGCAGGAGACCAAGGCCACGCACCTCGATTCCCTCGTCAAGGGCCTCCTCTACGAGAAATTTGCAACCTCCGCCTTGCGCGCTCACGTCATCACGCCCGAGGTCATCACGCTCAACGGCATCTTCGATCAGATCAAGGGCAAGCCCGGCAACATGAAGGAAGCCCGCTACCTCTTCCTCGCCGTCTGGCGGAAAACCGGCGACACCTGGCAGCTCACCACGTTGCAATCCGCTCTCCCGCCTCCGGCGCCTGCCGCCGTTGCAAAATAAATTTTCCGCCGAGTTACGCTTCCTGTCCGTCGGCGATCGGCTGAGTTTCCAACGCCACCGTTACCTCTGCGGAATCATCCACGGCCAGACGTAGGCCTGGAGCATGACGAGCACACCCACCAGCAGCGCCAGCGCCACGCTGTGCCAGAACACTGAACGCAGAACGGTGCCCGCATCCGGGCTGTCCGGGTGACCACCCGTGGCCACACTGGCGACGACGATGCTCTGCGCATCGATCATCTTGCCCATAACGCCGCCGGAACTGTTGGACGCAGCCATGAGCACGGGGGACAGCCCCAGTTGCTCTGCGCTGACTTTCTGCAAATTGCCAAACAACACGTTCGATGACGTGTCACTACCCGTCAGGGCCACGCCGAGCCACCCAATCAGGGGTGAGAAGAACGGGAACCACCACCCCGTGCCGGCCATGAGCAAACCCATGGTGGTGTCGGTGCCGCTGTAGCGCGTGGTGAAGCCCAAGGCGAGCATGAGCGCGATGGTGAGCAGCGATACGCGTACCTTCCAGATGGTCTGCCCGTACAGTCGGAGGAGGCGTCCCGGTTTGAGGCCGAGCACAACGCCCGCCAACAGGCCCGCGAACAACAGCGCGGTGCCGGTGGCGGAAAGCGCGTTGAAGTTGAAGAGGGCCGATTCTGGCTCCGGGTGCGCCACCACTGGGGGCACGCGAAGCACGGCCTTGTGGAGCAGGGGGGCTTCAAACGTGGGCGCAAACACGCCGTTGAGCGCCATCTTGATGGTTGGCAGGCCCCAGAGGAAAACAAACACGCTCAGAAACACCCAGGGAAGCCAGGCTTTCCAGGCCGGACTGCCCGCCGGCGCGGCATGGGCGGACCGGTGTTCGTCACTGACCGCGTTTTCCTGCGCGTCCTTCGGCTGCCAGAATTTCATGAACAGCACCAGGGAACCCATCGAGACCAGGGCGGAAATGATGTCCACCAACATGGGCCCGATGTAGTTACTGACGAAAAACTGGGAGAGGCCGAAGCTCGCCCCCGCCACCAGACAGGCGGGCCACACGGCCAGCATCCCGCGCCACCCGGCCTGGGCCGCGATCAACCAGAACGGCACGATCAAAGAGAAAATCGGCAGCTGCCGCCCAACCATCGAGCTGAGCAACTGCAGGTCGAGGTCCGTGATCTTCGCGAGGGTGAGCAGGGGCGTGCCCAGCGCACCGAACGCCACGGGGGCCGTGTTGCCGATAAGGGCGAGCTTGGCCGCCTCCAGCGGTTTGAAGCCCAAGCCGATCAGCAAAGCGCCGCTGATCGCGACCGGGGCACCGAAACCGGCCGCACCCTCGATGAAGGCACCGAAACTAAACGCGATCAGGAGCGCCTGGATACGCCGGTCGGCGGACATCGTGGCCACCTGCTTTTGCAGAACCGCGAATTGTCCGGTCTCAACGGTCAGCCGATAGATAAAAATGGCGTTGAGGATGATCCACCCGATGGGAAAGAGACCGAACGCCGCGCCATAACCGGCCGCGGCGACCGCCAGCGCCGCCGGCATGTGATAAACGAAAATCGCCACGCCCAAAGCCATCAGCAGGCCGGCGAGAGCCGCGATTTGCGCGCGGACATGCCAGAACGCCAGCAAACCTAAAAGCGTGACGACCGGGAGCGCCGCCAACAACGCGGACCAGCCCAGGCCACCCATGGGGGAATAGTTTTGAGACCAATTCATCGGGGGAAACTAAGGGGGTAAAATTTCGCCGGATACGGCCGAAGGGTTGGCCATGCAGCGAAATAAGGGAATCGCCGATAACCGACCAGCGAGCCAATGATAGCAAGTTTGAGCCGTTTAAACCATGGACAAAAAGGGAATGCTTTATGTTTTTGCATTTTCCTCCCGCGAAGATTGCCCCCGGTGGGATGGTCCGGGACGCAGCGTGAACTTTCGGTGGAAACCTCCTCGGCCGCTGAACGTCTGTTTCTCACGTTGAATCGCCCCATCGCCTGCGTCCTGCTCCTCGCCCTGAGTGGTATCCTCTCTCCGGCGGCCGCCCGTAAATCGGATCCCGATGTGCTGGTCGTCGCGGATGTCCTCGCCGCTGACCGCACCTCCGTCGCGCCCGATCCAGGCAATCCGGTTTATTACGTCATTCTCGGCGGGCTTCAGCAGGATATGGGTGCACCGATCGCCGGTGTGCCTGATCCCGACCCGGCGAAGCTCAGGGCTGAACTCGTGAGGGTGCTCGCCTCGCGCCATTTTTTGGAAACCAAGCCGGGCGGCCCGGTACCCAGCATCGCCATCGTTTTCTCCTGGGGGTATTCAAATCTGGATACGCTCGAGGTGGCCGAAACCGATTCCGATTCGGGCGAAGTGGAAACGTCCGTCTATACCTTCAATGCCCGTGAGAAAGCCCGACTGGTCGGCCTGGAGAAAGCGCGGCGCCACCTTCTTTCAGCCAGTGAGGCCGACGAGTTGAACTCGGCGATGAAGGAGGACCGGCTCTACATCATGATCGGGGCGCTGGATGCCCAGGCGCTGCGGAAGAAAGAGAAGAAAGTCCTTTGGCGCACCCGGATCAGCATCGATGCCCGGAGGGAAACGTTGGGCAACGCCATGGCCATCATGCTCACCAGCGCCGCACCCTATTTCGCGCGAGACGAAAGCCGGCCGATCGTGGTCGATGATGCGCTGCGGCGCAAAACCAGCATCACCTTCGGCGATTTGGAAAACCTGGGCGAGGTGCCGGAAGTCAGGGGCCCGGCGAAAAAAACGGGAAAGTAGGCCAGGCTTATCCGCTCGGTGGGCGCTGCCGCTGGCGATAGGCGCTAGGGGTGACGCCCATTTCGCGCCGAAAGGCCACACTCAGGTATTCGGTGTGCTCAAAACCCGCCCGCTCCGCGATGAGGGCGACCGGCAAATCCGTCTCCACCAGCATGGCTCGCACGCGCGCCAGTTTCGTCCGCAGAATGTGTTCGTGCGGGGTGTGCCCGAAGAGGCGCTTGAATTTCCGCTCGAGCAGCGTGCGCGAGATCGGCACCGCCGCCAGCACGTCACCCACGTCGATGCCCTCGACCGCATGCGTCCGGATATAGCGCACGGCCGCTGAGACCTTGGGATCGTTTACGGCGACCACATCGGTGGACTGGCGCTGCGCCACGCCAATCGGCTCGATCAGATGGGTCTCTCCTGCCACCTGCTCACCTTCCATCAGCCGTGAAAGCAAAGAGGCAGCCATATATCCCGCCCGGCGTGCGTTTGGAATCACACTGGTCAAAGGGGGCTCGCACAGGTCGCAAAGCAGTTCGTCATTGTGCACCCCGATCACCGCCACTTCGTCGGGCACCGATAGCCCCGCCAACGCGCAAGCCTCCAGTACCTGCTGGCCGCGCACATCGTAGCAAGCCAGCACCCCGACAGGCTTGGGCAATCCCTGCAGCCAGCGCCCCAGATTTTCCAACTCCGAGTCCGAGCCCGCCCGGACCTTTGCCGGCCGAAACACCGCACAACTCCCGCCGACCGCCCGGACCTGCCTGCTGAAATAATCTTCCCTCTTTTCGGACCACCAAAAGCGATTGTCCCCGCAATAGGCAAAATGCCGGAAACCTCGCTCCTGCAGATGATCCATCGCCAGCTGCGTCACGGCGGCACTGTCCGTCATGACCCGAGGGAATTCCAACTGCGGCAACGCCGCTGCCACATCGACCACCGGCAGACCCGTCGCCCGCAAGGCCCGCGCCATCCGCGCGCTGGTCACCCGGGCGATGATCCCATCACCCGCCCACTCGCGCAGCCACGCCGGCACGCCGGCCCCGCGCCCCCCTTCTGAAAAGCGGATATGCCAGGAACGATGTTCCTGCAGCCATCCCCTCACTCCCTGCAGCAACTCACGGGCATAGGCATTCGAGGTTTCGATCAGCAGGGCGACTTTCCGACGACGCGGCACTTGCCGACAAAACACGGCGCCCGTTTTACCCGCCACCCCAAAGTAACTCCTCGCCCCCACCCGCCGCAAAACCTCAGATCATATACGCACCAGCTCATGGTCCTTCGCGCGCAGGCCTGCTATTCTGCACGTCCCGGAACACCCCTCCCACCCTCCATGCCTCGTTTCTCCATCGCAGTGCTGGCCGGCGACGGCATCGGACCTGAAGTTGTCGCCGCGGCGCTCGAAGTCCTCGACGCCACCCAGACCCGACTCACCGGCGTCACGTTTTCCCTGGTTCATCTTTCCGTCGGCGCGGGGGAATACCTCAAGCACGGCGATCCACTCCCCGCCTGCGCCGTCGAACGCATGAAACAATGCGACGCGATCCTGCTCGGCGCGATGGGCCTGCCGTCAGTCCGCTGGCCCAACGGCGTCGAGATGACCCCGCAGATCGACATCCGGGAGAAGCTCGACCTCTACAACGGCGTCCGGCCCATCAAACTTTACCACGAGTCACATTCGCCGCTCAAAGGCTACGGCGGCTCAGGCCATCCCATCGACTTCGTCATCATCCGGGAAAACTGCGAGGGCCTCTTCTCCGAGCGACTCACGCCGCGCCCAGCGAGTCGCGACTTCGAAACCGATACACTTAAAATTACGCGGCGCGGCGCCGAGCGCGTCTGCCGCGAAGCCTTCAAGCTGGCGCAGAAACGCCGCAAGCATTGCACCCTGGTCGACAAGGCCAACGTGCTGCCGTCGATGGCGTTTTTCCGCAAAATCTTCGACGAAGTCGCCGCCGAGTTTCCCGACGTGCAGACGGACCGCGTTTACGTCGATGCCATGGCTCTCTTCCTCGTGCAACGCCCGCACACCTTCGACGTGATGGTCACCGAAAACATGTTCGGCGACATCCTCTCCGATCTCGCCGCCGGCCTGGTGGGCGGCATGGGCATGGCGCCCTCAGCCGACCTCGGCGAGACCTACGGCCTTTTCCAACCTTCGCACGGCACCGCTCCCACCATCGCGGGCCAAGGCATCGCCAATCCGCTCGGAACCATTCTTTCCGTGGCCATGATGCTCGACTGGCTCGACCATCCGGAGACGACACGCGGCGCGCAGATGATCGAGTCGGCCGTGACGCGCGTGCTGGCCGATCCCGCGCACCGCACCTCCGACCTCGGCGGCACGCTCGGCACCCGAGCCATCACCGACCTGGTCATCAAGGCGCTGGCGCCTTCCTGAAATCACCGGCGGTCACCACCTTTTCAATACGCCCCACCCATGAGCCGCATCATCGACCTGACGATGCCCCTGCGTCCCGGCCACGGCGGCGTGGAGATGGATCCGAAGTTCACGGTCAGCGATAAAGGCTGGAACGCCGCGACGTGGCACCTCTACTCGCACGCCGGAACGCACATGGATGCCCAGATCCATTTCAATGCGGGTTCCGAAACCATCGATCAGCATCCGCCCGACCGCTGCATGGGTCCGGCTTGGGTCGTGCGCCTGCCAGGCCTCGCCCCGAAAGCGCTACTTACCGTGGCACACCTCGGCCCGGTCGCCGGGGCTTTTTCTCCGGGCGACAGCCTCCTGCTCGCCACGGGCTGGAGCGCGTACGTCGATGATCCTGCGCGGTACCGCGACGGCCTGCCCCGCATTTCGGAAGAACTCGCGCGCTGGTGCGTCGCGAAAAAAGTAAAGCTCCTCGGCGTTGAGCCCCCATCCGTGGGCGACGTGACGCATCTTCCCGAAGTCACGCTCATCCATCAAATCCTGCTCTCGGGCGGCGTCATCATCGTTGAAGGTCTCACCGCCCTCGACCAGCTCAAGCAGGACCGCGTCTTTTTCGCTGCTCTTCCCTTGCCGCTCGCTGGTGGCGACGGTTGCCCGGTGCGCGCCTTCGCCATCGAGGGCATCCCGCCGCACGGCTGGCTCGATTCTTCATCCGACGTGTTGTCGACCCCATGATTCCCCGCCGGGCGCTCGTCGTCACCGCCACTTTCCTCCTCTCGTTCCTGCTCTACGTGGACCGGGTGTGCATTTCCACGGCCAAGGCTCCGATCGTCGCCGACCTGCATCTCACCGATGCGCAGTTTGGCTGGATTCTGTCCGCCTTCGCGTTCGGCTACGCGCTGTGTCAGACGCCCGCCGGCGCGCTCGCGGACCGGCACGGCGCGCGAGTGATTCTCACCGCTGTGGTCACGTTCTGGTCGATGTTCACCGGGCTTACGGCACTGGCCTGGAACTTCACCTCGATGCTCATCGTGCGCTTCCTTTTCGGCGCTGGCGAGGCAGGGGCGTTTCCCGGCATGGCTCGAGTGGTGTATTCGTGGATTCCGGTCCGCGAACGTGGTCTCGTCAAAGGCATCAACTTCTCCGCGTCGCGTCTCGGCGCGGCGATCACGATGCCGCTGCTGCCGTTGATGATCTCCGCCCTCGGCTGGCACCTGTCATTTGTCGTGCTCATGGGAGTCGGCTTCGTCTGGGCTGCAGCGTGGTGGTGCTGGTTCCGCGACGATCCCACGCAACACCGGGGCATCGACCCGACCGAGCTCGCCTACATTCAGGCTAACCGGCAGGAGCCCGGCCCGATGCAGGCCAGGCACACGGGCGTCCTGCCGTTCGCAGCTTTGATGGGCTCGCGTGAAATGTGGCTCATGATGGGCCAGTATTTCGCGAGCAACTTCACCTTCTTTTTCTGCCTTACCTGGCTGTTTCCCTACATTCAGAAAACCTACGCGCTGAGCTACACGCAGGCGGGCTGGTACACGATGATCCCGCTTCTCGCCGGCGCGGTGGGCAACGTATTCTCGGGCTGGCTGGTCGACACGCTTTACCGCCGCGGCCGCATGCGGCTCTCGCGCGGTCTCCCCGCCTGCGTGGGCTTCGCCCTGGCCGCCATCGGTCTCGTGATGAGCGTGGACCAGGCCGGCGTATGGGGAGCCGTGGGCTGGCTTTCGCTCGCGATTTTCGGCGCCGACATGACCCTCAGTCCGTCCTGGTCCTTCTGCATCGACATCGGTGGCCGCCACGCGGGCAAGGTCTCCGGCACGATGAACATGGCCGGCAACCTCGGCTCGGCCATCGTCGCGATCGCATTTCCCTACCTGCTCGCCTGGACGGGGAGCGTCACCACGTTCTTCTACATTGGGGCCGCCTTGAACGTGATGGCCATCGGTCTGTGGGCGACCACGAGTCCCGAGCGCAAACTCTCACCGACATAAAGAGCCTTCGCCCCGCCGGCTACGCACACGGCGCGCTGTTCCGGACACCCCTCTCACTCGCTCCTCCGCGTTCAATTTACTCCCGCCACGTTTCCTCCCTTCTCCCCATGAAGAAGCTCCTCCTCATTCAGCTCTGCCCACTGGCCGGCCTCGCGCAGACCGCACCGGCGCCAACACCTTCCTTCGCCAGCGTGACTCCGTTGACCCATCCGCGACCGGCCAACGGCGACGGTGCCGTCAAAATCCCCGGCGACCTCAAGCACTGGCATGAGGTCACGCTCGGCGTCGACTGGCGTAACTGAGGAGATGAACCAATGCGTTACCGAATCCTTCCACTGTTCTTAAGTTTGCTCGCGACGGGCATCGTGACGCCGGCTGCCGAGATGGCTTCCGTGGATTTGATGACGTCCATGGACCACGGTCCGTTCGCCTCGTCGACCATGACCGACGATCCCCTTTCAACGAGCAGCATCTTCGTTTACAAAGGCATCGCCGTGCGCGTCGCGCCCGATGCGGTCATGGTCTTCGACACCGACTTGCTTCGTTTTGCCCGCGGATGGACGGGAGGGTTCCTGAAATGGACTCCCGCCCGAAACGGGCTCGAGGAATGGCCCACGCCCGACGGGTTTGCCCAATTCGCGACCGGTCCGCGCCCCGGCTGGTCCCGGGACGGAAAGTTCACCGACCCGCGGGCGCGCCCTTATGGGCCCGTGCCAGCGACCCTCGGCCATTATCAAGGTCTTTATCTGCATGGCGACCGCGTGGTCTTTTCGTACCGGATCGGCGCGGCCGGGGTGCTCGAAACACCTGGATTCGAGCGGCTCGAAACCCGGCCCGTCTTCACGCGGACTTTCAACGTCGCGGCCACGCCCGATTCGCTTTCGATCCTGATCAGCGACGTGCCGGATGGTCCGGCGAGCGAGCTACAGACCAGGCAGGAGACATCGGCCAACGGATTTGTGGTCGTAAGCTCAGGCGAGGCAACGCGCGTAGTCGGCTTCAGGGGACTGCCTGCTGGCGCGAAGTGGCGTCGGGAATACCGGCAGCTCATCCTCGACCTACCTCCTCTCTCCGACGCCCTGCGGTTTGAAGTCGCCATCGGGCCGGCAGAGCGCGGAAGTGCCGACTATATGCGCGGGTACGTTGCGCGCACGGAGGCGGTGGATGATCTTGCGGAACTGCAACGGCCGGGACCCGCACGTTGGCCGGTGATCGAAACGCAGGCTGTCACCGGTGCGGAGAATGCGGGCTTCGCGGTGGATGAACTCACGGTGCCGGCGGACAATCCATGGCATTCCTCGGTACGCCCGTCGGGATTGGACTTCCTGCCGGACGGACGCGCGGTGGTGGCTTCGTTGAGCGGTGACGTGTGGCTGGTGGACGGCTTGGGTGAGGCGCTCGGCACCCTCCGCTGGAAACGCTTTGCCACCGGACTCAACCAACCCTTGGGCGTCCGGGTGGTGAACGGGCTGATCCATATCACCGGACGCGACCAGATCACGCGCCTCCACGATACGAACGGCGACGATGAGGCCGATTTCTACGAGAACTTTAACAACGAGGTGATGGCCGCGACCAACTTTCACGCGTTCACCCTCAATCTCGAGACCGACTCAAAGGGAAATTTCTATTTCGCGAAGTCGACGCCGTGGCCGCCGGTTTCCAGAGGCGTGAAGGCCGAGATCACGCCTCATCATGGCGTGCTCTTTCGTCTGCCCCCCGACGGCTCGAAGCTGGAGGTGCTCGCGGATGGACTGCGCAACCCGAACGGAATGACCATCGGACCGGACGACGAAATCGTTTACGCGGACAACGAGGGCAATTGGGTTCCCACCAGCAAAGTGCAGCGGATCCGGATCAGTGGGTTTCACGGCTTTATCCCTTCATCGCATCGCGAACCGGCACCGACGAATTTCGAGCTGCCGATCGCCTGGATTCCCCACTTCGTCGACAATTCGCCTGCGCAGCCGCTGTTCATCACGAGCCCACTCTGGCCGGAGGAACTTCGCGGACAATTGCTGCTCGCCTCGTACGGCCGCGGCACGCTGTCGCTGATTTTGAAAGAGGAGGTCGAGGGCCAATGGCAGGGCGCGCATCTCACGTTGCCCCTGAAATTCATGTCTGGCCTCGTGCGCGGTCGCTTCCACCGCGACGGTCACCTGTACCTGGCGGGTCTCACCAGCTGGCAATCCCAAGGCCATGGTGGCAAACGGGGTTCGCTGCATCGCGTCCGGTGGACCGGCGGGCCGTTGCTCGTGCCGGTTGCGGTGACGACGAAGGTGGACGGTATCGAGCTGCGCTTTCGTGATCCGCTGGATCGTGCCTCGGCGCGCAACCTGCAGAACTACACGCTGACCCAGTGGACGTATCCCTGGACCAGTCAGTACGGCACGGTGGGCAAAGTCTACTCGGTGAAAAATCCCGGTACCACCGGAAAGGATACGGTGCAGGTCCGGGCAGTCCGCGTTTCGGACGATGGACGGTCGCTCTTTCTGGAACTGCCCGATTTGAAGCGCGATCTGGAGCGCGCGACCGTGCCGGCGACAACCTCGCTGCCGAACCTGATCGAAACACCGCTCGGGCTCGTCATCGCGATCGATTACACGTTGCAGACAGCCGGCGGCGCCGAATTGAAGCAAGTTCTCTACAAGACCATTCATCGCCTGCCAGGCGTGCCGCTCCCCCCGCAATCCCACATTCAGGCATCGGCGCTCCCAGGGGCAACCGTCACCCCAACCCACGCTTCGACCATGGCTCCGCACGCCGCCGTCACGGCCCAGCCTCGACGTAACTACGTTGTCAGCGATAACCGACGTGTCGTGGAGCTTCGTTCAACGGGCATCCAACTGAGTTATGACGTCACGGAGATTCACGCCAAACCCGGCGAGCGCCTCGCCCTTCACTTTCAGAATCAGAGTGACATGGTGCATAACGTCGTCGTCGTGCGAAGTGAGGAGGACATCAACCCCGTCGGTATTGCCGCGATGGGTGCGAACGCGAAAGAGTTCATCCCGCAGGACAAACTGGATCGCATCGTCGGCTACACCCAACTCGCGGTGCCCGGAGAAACCGTTGTACTGGAATTCACCGTGCCATCGACTGCGGGCGTTTATCCTTATGTCTGTACCGTGTCCGGCCACTTCACCCTCATGCAGGGCAGAATCATCGTGACCCCGTGATCAACCCGACATCCCTCGAACAACTGCCCGCCTGAGCTGCGCCTCCCGTTTCTTCTATCCATGCCATCCCCCTTCCCGACGCGCCGACTGCGCGGCCTCTGCCTGGGTGCCGGCTATTTCAGCCGCTTCCAATACGAAGCGTGGCAACGCATCCCCGAGGTGGAAATCGTCGGGGTCGTCAACCGCGACGTCACCAAGGCCCGCGAGGTGGCCAACCGCTTTGGCCTTCCCGGGGCGTACGCGTGGAGCGAGCTCGCCGCAGTGCTCGAGCGCGTTCAGCCGGACTTCGTCGACATCATCACCCCGCCGGAATCCCATCTGGAAGCCGTCCAACTCGCCGCGGCCCAGCGCTGCGCAATCATTTGTCAGAAACCGCTCTCACCGACTTGGGACGAAAGCGTCGCGGTCGTCGAAGCGGCCCGCCGTGCGGGGGTGCGCTTCATGGTGCACGAGAATTTCCGCTGGCAGCCCTGGTATCGCGAGATCCGCCGGCTCCTCGACGCTGGCACCCTGGGTGAACTTTTCTCCATTGGCATTCGCATGCGGATGGGCGACGGCTGGCAGGACGACGCCTATCTCGCGCGCCAGCCGTTCTTCCGCACCTATCCGCGGCTTTTTGTCTACGAGACGGGCGTCCACTTCCTAGATACGTTCCGTTATCTCGGTGGCGAAATCTCCAGCGTCTACGCGCGACTGCAAAAGCGAAACGCCGCGATCGCGGGCGAGGATGCCGGGCAGATCGTGTGTGGTTTCGCCAGCGGAGCCACGGCATTGCTCGACGCCTCCCGCTACAACGAATCCGACACCGCGGACGCCCGCTACACCTTCGGCCTCGTACGAATCGACGGGAGTCGCGGCCACGTCGAGCTCGACCTCGAAGGCAACCTGACGCTGAAGCCACTCGGCCAGCCGGCCGTTCGTATCGAGTATCCGCATACGCGCGAGGGTTTCGCGGGCGACTGCGTTTACGCGCTTCAGCGCCATTTTACCGACCGGATGCTCGACGGCGCACCGTTCGAAAACACCGGCGAAGATTACCTCCGCTCCACCGCGCTGGTGGAAGCGTGCTATCGCTCGCACGCCACCGGTCAGGTCGTCGCGCTCCCTCCGAGCTATGAAGTCCCAGGGCCTTGATCTCCTGGCCTTCGCCGGCGACGTGCCTTACGTGGCCGACGCGTGGCGCGCCGCCGCGCGACCGCGGCTGCGGCAACCGGCCGCCCTTTTCGAACTACAGGAATCGCTCCCACAGCCGGACTCCGAACCAAGCGCGACCGCAGTGCGTCCACCCTCATCGCCAGGGCCAGGCCCACACTCAGCTCCCGTGCAGCTCGCGACTGGCTACCGGGGTGGGCAAAAAAATTAGCCGCTCTCATTATGATCTCACAACGCGTTGCTCTGTTTTCTGCACTCACCGTCCTGGCCGCCACCGCGTTTGCGGCCGCGCCCAAGACCATCGTCTCCATCGAAGCCGACCGCTTTCTGATCAACGGCCATCCGACCTACGAAGGTCGCACCTGGAACGACAAAAAAATCGAGGGCCTCCTGATGAACTCGCGCATGGTGCAGGGCATCTTCGACGACCTGAATCCCGCGACCGTCGCGCGTTGGGCCTACCCCGACACCGGCAAGTGGGACGCCGAGCGCAACACTCGCGAGTTTCTTGCCGCGATGCCCGTCTGGCGCGCGCACGGCCTGCTTTCCTTCACCATCAATCTCCAGGGAGGTTCGCCCGAGGGCTATTCCGCCAACCAGCCGTGGCAGAACTCCGCCTTCACCGCCGACGGCAGCCTGCGTCCCGACTATCTCGCGCGCCTTAAACGCATCGTGGATTTCGCCGACGACCTCGGAATGGTCGTTGTCCTCGGCTATTTCTATTTCGGCCAGGATCAGCAACTCACCGATGAGGCCGCCGTCGTTCGCGCCGTGGACAACGCCACCCGCTGGGTTCTCGACCAAGGCTGGCGTCACGTGATCATCGAGGTGAACAACGAGTGTAATATCGCCGCTTACGACCACGCGATCCTCAAGCCAGCCCGGGTGCACGAACTCATCGAACGCGTGAAAGGCACGAAGGCCACCGCCGGCCACCGCCTGCTCGTTAGCACCTCCTACGGCGGCAACACCATCCCGCTCGAGAACGTCGTGCGCGCCTCCGACTACCTCCTCCTCCACGGCAACGGCGTCAGCGATCCCAAGCGCATCGCCGAAATGGTGCAGCTCACGCGCAAGGTGACCGGCTACACGCCCAAGCCGATTTTTTTCAACGAGGACGACCACTTCAATTTCGACGTGCCCGTGAACAACTTCACTGCCGCCGTTGGCGAATACTGCGGTTGGGGCTATTTCGATTTCCGCATGAAGGGTGAGGGCTTCGCCAGCGGCTACCAGAGTATCCCCGCCGATTGGACGATCAGCTCGCCGCGGAAAGCGGGCTTTTTCCGCCTGCTCGCCGAGATCACCGGCCACCCGTCGACGGCAAAGTAACCGCACGTCACCACCCTCTGACTCGATTCATGAAACACCAAGGCCTCGATCATATCGCCATCGCCGTGCCCTCGACCGAGGAAGCGCTGAAAGTCTGGCGCGACCAACTCGGTTTTCCCGTCGTGTGCAGCGAAGTCGTCAACGACGGCGCCGTTCGCCTCACCCATCTCGATCTGGGCAATGTTCATCTCCAGCTGGTCGAGCCGCTCACGCCGGACCATCCCTTGCAACGCTGGCTGCAGCAGAACGGTCCCGGCCTGCATCACCTGTGTTTGAAAGTGGAGGACGTCGCCGCTTCCCGCGTGGCGTTACAAAGCGAAGGTCTTGCCGGTGAGGCCACGCCTCACCAAGGCACGCAAGGCAAGCGCGCCCTGTTTCTCACGAAGTGCGCGACGCAGAATATTCAGGTGGAAATCACTGGCGCCTGATCAGCCCGTCCATAGATCAAAAACCGGCAGCGGTCATTAAATCTCGGATACTTCGTCCGCTCCAACCTCGCGACGTTCGATTCGCTATAATGCCTCCCTCGACTGTTTCCCTCGCCAAATCCGCAGTCTTCGCTGCGCTGCCACCGGTCTGGCCGGAGGATTTGCTGCCCGCTCTTGCCGCTGCCGCCACTGCCCGGACGCTCGTGGTCCTCGATGACGATCCGACCGGCACCCAAACCGTGCGCGACGTACCCGTCGTGACGCAGTGGGATGCCGCGACCTTGGGCGAGGAACTGCGGAGCGCGCCGTCCTGCTTTTATATCCTGACCAACTCCCGCAGCCTCACCTCCGACCGCTCACGCGACCTCCACCGGGAACTTGCGGCCAACCTCCGGACGGCGCAGGTCGAGAGCGGCCGGCCAATTACCGTTCTGAGCCGCAGCGACTCGACGCTGCGCGGTCATTTTCCAATCGAAACCGACATTCTGGCGGAAATCCTCGGGCCATTCGACGCCACGATCGTCATGCCCTATTTCGAAGCGGGCGGACGCTACACGATCGACGACACTCACTACGTCGCAGAGCAGGACCGGCTCGTTCCCGCAGGCCAGACGCCTTTCGCCCGGGACAGCGTGTTCGGTTACCGCGCGTCGCACCTGCCCTCCTGGGTGGAGGAGAAAACCGCCGGCCGCATTCCCGCTACCGCGGTCGCGTCGGTTTCTCTCGATACGATTCGCCGGGGCGGCCCGTCCGCGGTTGCGGCGCAGCTTCGCGCGCTGCCCCGCGGCAGCGTCTGCATTATCAATGCGGCCGCCCCGCGCGATGCCGAGGTCGCCGCCGCCGCCACCCTTCAGGCCGAAGCGGCCGGCTCGCGGTTTATCTACCGCACCGCCGCATCCATCGTCGCGGCCCGCATTGGGCAGTCAGCTGAAACGGTGCTCACGGCGGGAGATTTCACAGGCGCCGGCCGGCACGGCGGTCTCATCGTCGTGGGTTCGTATGTGCCGAAGACCACCGCCCAACTCAGCCACCTGCTGACCCAGCCCGGCCTGCAGGCCATCGAACTGGACGTGTCCGCTCTGCTCGATCCAACCAGCCGCAGTGCGGTGCTCGGGGCTGCGCGCACGCGGTTGCATGAGGCGCTGACCGCCGGCCACGACTGTGTGGTGGCCACCAGTCGCCGGCTCATCACCGGGAGCGACGACGCCGCCAGTCTCGGGATTGGACGGTTGGTTTCGGACGCGCTGATCGAACTGGTTCGAGGCCTGACCGTGCGTCCGCGCTTCCTGGTCGCCAAAGGTGGCATCACCTCGAGCGATGTTGCGACCCTTGGGCTGGGGGTGCGCCGTGCGCTGGTGCGCGGTCAAATCCTGCCCGGCGTTCCGGTGTGGCGCACCGGACCCGAGAGCAAATTCCCCGGCCTGGATTTTGTGGTCTTTCCCGGGAACGTCGGCGGCGAAACCGCCCTCGCGGAGGTGGTCGGCAGGTTTTCGCGCTAGTACTATTTTAATGAATATGCGCTGGCGGTTCATCCCTCTGCCTGATTGATGAAGGATGTAGCCACGCCCGTGAGAGCGTGAATCAGTTGGCTCAAGGACTTGCTCGCCCACGCCCTCACGGGCGCGGCAACACGATGCCTGTATCTGCGCTGATCCGATCGGCCCGATTGGTGCGATGAATACACGCCTGTCCTGCTGCCCCAACGGGAGATTCGCGTGATGCAAAACGACAAGAACTTCCCTGCTTGTCCATGGAATCGCCCACCGTGGACCTGCTAGAGTGTTTCCTCTGGAGACCAGCATCCCACCGGTCTTCCTCGCCTCCCTTCTCAAAGGTGGGTGTCCGCTCCTGCCAGCAGGAGAATCTCAAAGAAATCCTAAACACTTCCGCCACTGAACCGTCACTCGAATGGAGCAACACAACAGATGTGGGTCATGGATGCCCGCCGTCGCCGAGCGATTGCTCACGAAAACATCCTGCGAACTCCCCTGTGATCAGGAAACTACTCAAAAGCGGCAAGATTCAGGAGCTCGACGACTTGTCGGATGAGGCGGGCCGTCGCATAACGAGTTTGCGCGGCCAGATTCGGGCCAATCTCATTCCTCCCATCTGGCGCGAACTGCCGCGATACTCCCGGAGTAAGTTCCGGGCGGACCTCGTCGCTGCGGTCACCGTGGCGCTCGTGACCATCCCACAGGCGGTCGGTTTCGCGTTGATTGTTGGAGTCCCCATGCAGGCGGTGCTGGTCACGGCAATCATCGGGGCCTTCGTGTGCGCCTGCTTCAGTTCCTCCCACCACCTCGTCTTTGGTCCGACTAACACCATCAGCATCATCCTCGCCGGGGCGGTGCTCAGTCTCAGCGACGTGCCGCTTTCCCCGCTGGAAAAAGTGATGCTGCTCGGTTTTCTGATCGGCCTGATCCAGCTCTTGGCCGGCCTCACCAAGCTCGGCCAGTCCACCCAGTTCATTTCACGCACGGTTATCATCGCCTACATCACAGCCGTGGGCGTGCTCATCTCCGTTGGACAGATCGGCAACCTGCTGGGTATGTCCCGGGCGCCTGACATCAGCCTGCCCGGCACCGCGCGCTACCTGGCGGTCAATCTGGTGACTTTAAACTTCAACCTGCCCACCGCGTTGGTCGGCTTAGCCAGCATCGTCTTGCTCTTCACCTTGCGCCGCTGGCGGCCGCGCTGGCCGGACGGTCTGATCGTCCTTTGTCTGGCGGGGGGGATTTCTGCGGCCGGCGATCTCGGCTCACTAGCAGTCCCGCTGGTCCGCGATTTGGGCGAGGCCGACGCGCACCTGCCGTTGTTCGTCGGATTTCCCCTTAACGTCGATGGACTGAAACTCATCCCGCACATCACAAGCGTGGCCATCGCTGTGGCATTGCTTGGCATGCTCGAGGCCGTGTCCATCGCCAAGAGCCTCGCCGCACGGTCCGGCCAGCGGATTGATCCGAATCAGGAATTGATCGGCATGGGTTTGGGCAACCTGGCGGCCACGGCATTCGGCGCCATGCCCGGGTCGGCCTCCTTCCTGCGCAGCGCGGCCAACCTCCAGAGCGGCGGGCAGACCCAGTTCGCCACCATCATCAGCAGTGCTTTTATCCTCCTGCTGGTCCTGCTGATTTCGCCTCTGTTCAACTATATCCCGGTCGCCGCGCTGGCCGCTTACCTGATCTTCATTGCACTCCGGCTGTTCAATCTTGCTGAAATCTCCATCGCCCGCCGGGCCACGCGGGCCGACGCCGCCGTCTTCTGGGTCACCCTCATCGCCGCCCTGTTCCTCAGCCTCGACACGGCCATCTATACCGGCATCGGCATCTCACTGGTTTTCTTTCTCCAAAAGGCCAGCGCGCCCACGCTGATCGAACATGCCTTTGATGAGCAGGGAAGGCTTTCGGAAATCGACGCTCCGGCGGAACGCAATCATCCCCAGGTTTCGATCGTGCACGTCGAGGGCGACCTGTTTTTTGGTGCTGCAGATATCTTGCAGGATGGCGTTCGCCGGCTGGCCGAGGACCCGAACATCGGTGTTTTCATCCTTCGCATGAAAAACGCCCGGCACCTCGACGCCACCACCATCCTGGCCCTCGGGCAATTGCTGGACTACCTGCGCGGCCAGCATCGGCATCTCCTTATTTCCGGAGCCCATGGCGATGTTGCCCTCGTGCTGAAAAGAAGCGGTCTCGCCCAGCGGATTGGTGTGGAGAACATTTTCCCTGCCGAGGAAAACGCCACCATGGCGACCAAGAAGGCCCTCATGCGTGCCCAAGCCCTCATCGGCGCCAAGCCCGAACTGCGCGTGTTCTATCAAAAACCCACAGCGGCGGGCTAGCGCCGGGAGCTGTTAGCGAATGCGAGATCGCAGGAACGGAAGTCAGTAAACAAACAATACGGACATGCTTTCCGAAGCCACCAAGAGTCGCCGCACGTCATTTTCGATGTGAGTCTTTCCCGTCCGCGGCGGGCTCTCGTGCTGCCACCTGATAAATCTGGTCAGGCGTTCCGGTCTCGATCAGCCCGGAGACGACTTTCGTGACCCCGACGTTTCCGATTTAAGATTTTTATTTCGAGCAGCTTCCGTTGCCTGAGAAAGGGGTGGTAGATCTGGACTAGATCCAGCGACGAATAAGCAAGCCGAGAGGTGTCTCGATGGCACCCAATGTACCGATTCAACGGCTGCGTGTGTGGATGAAGAGTTCATGGCAACAACCGTGGGCCAAGCTGCGTTTGCGTCTACTACCTCCTCGTACCGGAAACGCGGTATCGTGCTTGGATCGGCGAGTGCCGCGCTCGAATTCCCACAGTTAGGCGGCTGGGATGGCGGCCGCGGAGTGGTCCGGTCCCATGCCCAGGCGTTCTACACCTTTCTCTAAAACCGAGCAAAAATAGGGAACGGTCGGAAACGAGGTTTTAAGCTGATGCGCTTTGTGGCATCGGTTGTTAAGTCGGCGGTCGAACCGAGCACGAGCGGTTGGCGAGCAACGCGCCGCGTTGCGTCTGCCCCTGATGCTTTCCGAGTCCTCTCGCGCTAGTAGATTTCGGGGACAATCATCTTCGCGGGGATCGGCTCGCGCCGGTACTCGGGATGATGAACGCGCGGCTCGAGTGTAATCGCGTCATGCTCCACCGGCGCGTACTTCACCTGTGAAAGCAGATGGTGGATGCAGTTGAGCCTCGCTTTCTTCTTATCCACGCCTTGGACGACCCACCAGGGTGATTCCGGCACATGGGTACGTTCGAACATGACTTCCTTCGCTTTGGTATAAAGTTCCCATCGTTTCCGCGACTCGAGATCCATCGGGCTGAGCTTCCACTGTTTCAGGGGATCGTTGATTCGGCAGCGGAAGCGAAACTCCTGTTCCTCATCTGAGATCGAGAACCAATACTTGATCAGCTGAATCCCAGCCCGGGTGAGCATTTTCTCGAACTCGGGGACCGAACGAAAAAACTCCTCGTACTCTTCATCGCTGCAGAAACCCATCACGCGCTCAACGCCAGCGCGATTATACCAACTTCGATCAAACAAAACCATTTCACCGGCCGCTGGCAGATGTGCGATGTAGCGCTGGAAGTACCACTGCGTTCGTTCTCGGCTTGAGGGCGCAGGGAGCGCCGCCACCCGTGCAACCCGGGGGTTCAGCCGCTGCGTAATGCGCTTGATGACGCCGCCCTTCCCAGCAGCGTCCCGGCCTTCGAATACAATGACGAGACGATGGCCGGTCTCGACGACCCAGTCGTGCATCTTGACCAGCTCACCCTGTAAACGAAACAGCTCTTTGAAGTACCGAGCGCGCGCTTCTCGACCCGAATCGGCCTCCACTGGTCGGGCCGGCTGATGGGGATCAGGGCTCTCCCAATCTTCCCGCTCCATCTCCAGCTCCTCGTCGTAGTCGTCGATGAGCTCCTGGTGAATGCGTCGGATGAATTGGGCATCTTGAGGAAGTGGGTTGGTGGGCACGGTGAATGGTTTTGCGGAGGTTCTAATGGGAGCTGCCCGCCTGCAACAATGGCGCGCGTGCCGCCGCGCCCGCGACGACGTCGGCACGCGTGTTTTGAAGATTAAGTCGGTAGCGGGTTAGAAGGCCTTCGTAATATCTACGGTCCAAGTACGGCCGACAGAGAGGCTGCTGGCGACAGAAGGGCTGTAACCGAAGGCGCCTGAGGCGAGCGGCGGCTCGCGCCCCGCGAGATTGATCACACCGATCCTAACCGTCGTCCGCCGCAGCCAGTCCACCGAAGTCTTGGCGAACCGAAACGCGAACGAAGCATTGAACGTCAGCGTCTCAGCCATGATGTAGCGATAAACATATCGGCCCTCGGTGAAATGCTTCGCAATGTACGATGGACGATTCAGTGATTCGTACACCGCCTCCGTGGTGGTGGCACCAGGGTCTTGCGAAGGGCCAGCATAGTAGGCGCCCAGCGCTCCGGACCAATTCCCGTGGTGCCATGCGAGTGTGGTTGTGCCGCGCCAGCGCGACGCACCGTTGACATTCAGATTGTCGGTTTCAATTGGCGCAAGATTTGTGGGCAGGGACGTCGTCCGCGAACGCGAGAGGTAAGCCCAATCAGAACTGAGCGAAATGTGCCCGAAGGCGGATTTTGGCAGCGCGTAGAAGAGACCGAAATCCCAACCTTCATCCTCGCTGCTCGCGAGATTGAGGAACGGGGTGTTGTTCGAAAAAATCCTGCCGGCGGCGGCCTGCTGTTTCGTCGGATTTTTAGCGTTGTAGTCCGCGAACGTCGCGAAGTCCTGCGCGGTCGGCGCGAGACGGGTGATGTCAGGATCGCCTTTGTAGTTTGCCGTACCGCTACCGAGATCGATCGATTCGATGGATTTGCCTGCCGCGAGCTGCTCCTTCACGTACGTTTGCAGCAGCGCGGTGTCGCTGCTGAAGACCTGGTCGGTGCTGCGCTGCCCAAGGAGATTAGTCCGATGAATTTGCCAGAAATCCGCGGTGAGGCTGAGTCCCTTCAACACGGGAACGTCGACAACCACTCCGGCCGTTTTTCCGACTGACTCAGACGCTTTGAGATTCGGATTCCCGCCGAAATAATTCCGCTGTACCGCTGGACCTTCCTTGGTCACAGGATCCCGATAGCGGTCAATCTCTCCTGCGCCCGCCGAGATGCTCCACCGTGGACTCGTGTAAAGCGCGGCCAGACTCGGCGCCATGAAGCCCTCGTTGTATGAGGCGCGCACCATCAGGAATGGAAGCGG
Source organism: Opitutus sp. (assembly GCA_039928945.1). Taxonomy (GTDB): domain Bacteria; phylum Verrucomicrobiota; class Verrucomicrobiia; order Opitutales; family Opitutaceae; genus Opitutus. Next base: position 23,590 of record JBDSSD010000099.1, read on the forward strand.
CCGCCAATTCGCGCCGACTTTCGGTTTCGTCGTATTGCCGAAGTCGCTGTAGTGCTCGCGCCGAGCAGATGCCGTCAGCTCCAGTGTCCGGACCAGTGGGATGCCGTTCTGAGCGGATACGAGTGGCACCACGGTTTCTGCGTAGAGGCTCGTCACCGTGCGATCGCCCCGCACGTCGGGACGCGGGGGATGCAAGATGAAGTCGTTATTCAATGGATCCAATCCGGAACCCGCCGGATTTTCCCCACTGAATGGAGGTCGCAGGTCCTTCAAGTCTTCCTTACGTACCTCCGCGCCAAAAGCGACGTTCACGTCGCCGCTCCACAACGTGATGACGCGGCCGGTGGCGCGGGCATCTGCGCTCGCGATTGAACTTTCAGCATTGCGCGCAAAAACGCGCGCAAAACTGGATACGACAGCCTGAGGGTTGGTGTAGGGCTTGTCCGTGACGACCGCGCCACCCTGAACCTTGAACGTCGCACCGAACGGGTTGTAGGCGGTCGCATCCGTGCGCTGCAGTGCCTGCTGAAACAAACTTTCCCGGATGTCGTTATTGGCTTCGTCCGAGCCGCGGACGCGGTTGTAGAAGCCCGCCGTTTCCCAGCTCCAGCTGTCGAAGAGCTTGCCCTTCAGACCGGCGGTGAGCCGGAGTGCATCCGCCGTCGTTTTGATTTCCTCTGGAGGGAGATCCAGGATCGTCAGAGAAACCAGTCGGGTCACGCGCGGGGCGCCGACGAGACGTGGCGTACCGTCCGCATTGGCGGTACCCGTTGGTTCAAAGAACCGGGAGCCGTACGGATTAAACGGGTTGTCAATCGACAACGCGGCGAGCTGGTCGGTCGTGGGGGCATTGAGGGCCAGAGGCTGCCGCACCATGGTCGAGTAGGACTTGTAGTAGGAAAGGTCGCCAAATGCGGTGATCTGCTTCGTGAGATCGAACTCGACTGAGACAAAGGAGTTTAGACGTTTCGTTCGCGGCTGCGCCATTCCATAGGCATTCAGGTCGAGATAGAACTCCGGATTGGCAGCGCGCGTCGGAGCGATCGTCGTGAGCGTGGGCACACCGTTGATGAGGCGGAAGTAATTATTCGCGGCACTCGCTCCGACCTGAAACGTCGGATACAGCCCGCGGGCCGAGCGGCCGTCGAAAGCTCCACCCAAGGCGTCGAATGGCGGCGGTGCTTTTGGCGCCGAATTCGAGCTGATCGAATAGGATCGGTCGCGCAAATAGATCGCTTCGCGATACAGGTATTCGAGACTGGTCACGAGCCGACCGCGTCCGTTGGCAAACGGCGTTCCGAATGTAAGGGCTCCCTGTGTATACTGTCCGCCGCGGCCCTCGGGATCGCCGTAGCGCAGAGTGACTTCAGTGCCACGGAAATCTCGTTTCATCACGTAATTGATCACTCCTCCGACGGCATCCGAACCGTAGATGGCGGAAGCGCCGTCGCGCAGGACTTCAATGTGGTCGACGCCTTGCGTGGGGAGTTGATTCACGTTCACCGCCTGCGAAAGGCCGGCCGTCATCGGGTTCACGGCCATTCGGCGGCCATCAATGAGAATCAACGTTCCCGTCGCCCCCAGGTTTCTCAAATTGATGTTGGCGTTGTCGCCACGCGCGCCTGAGGAGCCCGTCCGAGTCTCATTTTCGGGGAGGTTCGTCACTTGCGGTAACGAGGTGAGGAGCTCAACTGGCGTGAAGGCGTTGCGCGCCGCCATCGCGTCCTGATTCACCACTGTAATCGGCACCACCTTCTCGAGGTCCGAGCGCCGAATGTTAGAGCCGGTGACCACGAAGCTTTGCAGCGAGACAACGTCGTCCGCCGCAGCTGAAACAGGCGAGCCAGCGCCGCGTTCTGGCGGCACACTAGCCACTTGCGCATGAACGCAAGGCGCACACGTCCATGCGAAGCATGTGGCAACGGCAGCGAGGATGCAGCGGGAGGAGATTCGACGACGAAAGCGTGAACGAGAAGAGGTCATAAATGGGCAGCGAGAGATTCGGTGTAGATAAAGCCGCCCAAGGATGAACCGTGCGCATGACGATTCGAAGACGATGGTGTGACAGCGGTGTGAAGTTACTTCACGCGCGAGTCCATGGGTCTCCACCATGTAAGCACAGCGCGCTTATTCACGCGACCCATGGGCCCTTCGAGCGAGGACGCGCGACCGGCGCCTGCCCAAACCCTGTCGTCAGCGGAACGGGTGTGGCCCGCGCGACGGAGCGCAGGCTCGTCGGTCTGGCCTATGGCCGGAGCAATTCTGCCGGCAGTTCCGGGATTTGCGCTACCACCACTTCACTATCCTTCCGCGTGATCCCGTAGATCGTACGCGGTTCGCTGCGATCCCACGCCCACGCCTGGCCGGCGAACGGCACCTCGATTGTCGTCACAAGCTCGAGGACCGAACCCATTTTCGGCAGCCGCAAAACGTAGAGCTCCATCGCGTCGTGTCCGGTCACATACAGTGCACCATCCGTGCCCCAGCTTCCTCCCGAACAGCTGCTGCGACCAAACGCCGCAACTAGTTCGGGCGGAAAGATCCACGCTTCCAAGATCTGCCACCGATCGTCGAACTTCCCGAAGTACGTCCAGCGATTGTCCAGTCCCGGCGTCGTGCCTCGGTCGTTGTAGTTCGCAAAACACGCCCACCAAAACCCGTCGTTGCGGGTAGCCCACGTGAGCGAGCCGTGCTGAATCCCAAGACTGTGACTCTTCACTGGCGTGAGGGTGCTGACATCGAAGTACTCGATCGAACTCGCCATCGGCAGATGCGGAAAGTTGGAGTGCGACACGACCAGTACGCCGTTCTCCACGTATCCGGAGTTGAAATGCACAATGGTTCCTCCAGCCCGGTCGATCCACTCCGCCACGCGCTCGCCGGTCTTTTTGTCGTACTTCCGAACCTGCGTATTACCGATGCCGTAGAAGTACTTTTCGTCGACCGCAACGCCTTGACCGGCCCCAGGCGCGCTCCAGCGAAGAAGTTCCTTCGCGATCAGCCCATGTCTTTTGAGCGCAGGAGTTGGGGCCGCTTCGGCCGTGGCCTCACGGGATCGATTCGCTGCTCCGAGCTGACCCGTTGGCTGCGCCCGCAGGCCAGCCGCAAAAAACAATAGGGTGAGCGAAATGACGATAGGCAAAGCGCGATTCGAGTGCATACGGTTGAGGACGAGATTCGGTTTAGGAGCGGCGAAACACGACAGCATGCGGCCTGACTATCGACTGATTCAACGACCCGTGGTGATGACGTGAACGCTCGGATGAAAACGACTCCATCCCGGACGGTATCTGCGGAATGACACGATCGTGAGACCTTAACGTCACAATCGGGCAACATCACGTGAGCGCAGCCGACCTCGACGAAGCTCCATTCACCCGTGGCCCGGCTCAATTTGTGGTGCCGAATAGTGCGGAGCGAAGCACCATCGGTAGAGCCCGCCGCCGCCGAGCGCCCCAAGAATGGGGCAACGACGTAGACCGTAAACCAGCCTCCGTTGGCGCTGAATGGCACGCTGCCCCAACCCGCGAGCGCGCTAAATAGACGTGGCGCCAAGTCACGGTGCCGGGTTAATTGCCGTCGCGATTCCTAGGCCCCAAACGATTTCCATCGTATTGCCGGTGAAATGTCTGGCTCTGAGATAGAGAACCGAAATTGCGCATACGCTTTCACCGGCGCGCCGCTTTTCGTAGGTTGGGTGAACCGCCACTGCTTAAGCGAAGTCTCTGCAGGTTCCTAGAATCGAAGTTCATTGCCCGCATTGACCGGCGCTACAAACACCGCGGAACAATGCCGTAGATCTCGGCTGCTTCCTCTTTGCTCATCCGATTGATGTAGTGGGCTCGGATCATCGATTCCGAATTCCCAAACTGGCAGGCCGCATCGGCAAAGGAGCCGTGGAGGGAAACGTGAGCGGAGATGGCCGTGTGGCGCAAACCGTCGTGTGGGATCTGGAATTTGTCACGAATTGATTGATACGTCAGGTGGCGTTCCGGGCAGATTGACCTCGGCGTAACTTCGTACCGCCGTGGCCATTGTTCCACGTTCGGCGGAACCACGGTCTGCCGTGAACGCCGGTCTTTTGAAATCTCTGCGGTGACGTGAAGTACTCCGTTACAGAAGTATTTTCCCAAGCCATCGCGCGCGACGCACTCCGCCAATTTGGCCAGCTCCCCACTTTTCCGGTCCGGTCGGATCCCGAGAAACAGGGCGAGGACAAAGCTCACGCACCATTATGGATACTGTTCCTCAAGAAACAGCATGAGTTCACGGGCTCTCTTAACGTCGAGTCGTTCCGGCAGTGCGCGGATGATCTTGTGCTGCGGAACTGGCGTGACCGGATTTTCAGTGATCCAACAACGTGGTCGGGCGGCGCACCAAGCAAACAGCGTGAACAGGTCCGCGCGGTAATTATTCCAGCTCTTCTTTTTCAAGTCCCCCTTTCCGCGGAGCCACTTCAACACCATTTCGGTCGTTACGTCCGTGATCGAACGTTCTCACCAACGTGTTGAAGAAATTGCTCGTTCGTTGTCCGTAGACTTTGATGTCGCCGTGGGCCCACAAGCGGCTCCCGCTCCCGCAAAAACTCCTGAAGCGTATCTTTGAGGGAATGGGACTCTTGCGGCACTCGGAGCACTCCGAAACACGTGACGCGCAGCATCGATTAGCGTGTAGCCGCTGTTGCGCAGCATCTCCACGGCAGCTTCGGCTTGGGCGAGTTCAGCCTGGGTTAGGCGGGTGATTTTCGGCCGTAAGGCGGCCGCCGTCTGCATTCGCTCGTGCTCCCAAAGTGCCTGGGTTGACATCGCATCTTCGAGGTTCATGAAATGCCTCTTGCGCTGCTTCCCTTTCACCCGGGTCGTTCCCATGACTTGATAGCTGACCGATCCGTTGGGGTTCCGAACAGGTGTGATCGTGATGGGCTTTGATCGTAGCGCCACAAGTCCACCGTGCCCAGCCCCTCCTTGGCCTTCCACTTCCGGCGCGTCCCGAATTTGCGGTAGGTCCTCTGCCGGGATTTTGGTACGAGCTAGCTTTTCGAGCGGAGCTTCAACCGGCTGCGCAATTGAATAGTTAAAGTATTCACTGGCGCCTGGAGCTGCGCCTTGAGACCCCGACGCTTCCGATTTAAGCCGTTTTTACGAGCAACTTCCGTTGCCGCAGAAAATGGTGGTAGGATCTGGATTCGAACCAGCTTCTTGTTTTTCATACGATTCCCGACGCCACTGCTTATGCACAGTTTACGTATTCGTCTGTATCATCTATAAACCTACGCAACGTGCCCTTCAGGCGGCAACTATTCAACTATTATCCACAAAGTTTCCTGGTTCACATTGCGGCGCAGCTCCTGTCTTAGGCGCGCCACTCTGAGCATCTCAGGAGTGCCACCGCGCTTCGAGATGGGATCGACAATTTCGGCACTTTGCGCGCCACAACGAGCCAAATGCAACGCTGCGCGCCCGTGATTGTACCCAACACGTTAATCCGCGGCTGGCAGCATCGATTTCCACATCCAAGACTACCACAATTCAATGGCCATACGCTTCGCGGATCGCAGAAACGTCGGCGGCGACACTATCGCTTGATTGCCTCTAGAAATGATTCCATTGGCGGCGGGCTATAAACCGAAGAACGCCAAGCTTGCGAAATCCGAAAGTTGTTTCTTGTAGGGAGCGACAAGAGCACGATTTGAATCTGGAATTGGGGCGCCACTTGTCTGCCCCATTCTGTCGAAGTTAGGCACTTTGCCCGCCGCTGCTTCGCGAATAGCAGCTTGGAAATTTAAGTCTAGCGGGATGCCCGATGCCTCGTAGACGCGCGCCCTAATCCACTCGTACTCGCCGAGGGAAAATTGTTGCTGATTCAGCGCGTTCACTTGCGCCCGTTTTCCATCGACGATCAGTCCGGCCATTTCTTTAAGCGCGCCGACCAGTTCGGAAAGCGGCGGCTGCTCCTTGGACTCACCGGACTTTTGCAACCACCGGTACTTTGCGCCGATCTGATCCACGCGCTGCCCGAGCTGCGTTTGGACCGCGTGCTGAGCGTCCAGGAACCGCTGCATCTGCGAGGGCGTCAGCTCGCCGCTTGCCGGGGCCGAGTAGCTTGTCTGGTTCCGAAGTTCCGTCTCGAGCTTCGGCAGAATCTGGAGTTGCTGAAAACTCGCGACGTACTGCTTGGCCGGTTTATAAACAAAAAAATAGCCGGCTGTAATTCCCGCGGCTCCGACCAGCAGCAAGAAGACCGAACAGATGATCAGGGCTTTTTTCATTGTGGATGGGAGCGAAGGACTTGTGCCTCAAACTTAACGACGTCAATGCATCGGTGCCGGACGGCAGGGGTGGGATTCGCGATCGGGCCGCTAGGGCGGTTGGCGAACCCAGCCTCGGGCCTGCCGTAGGATTCCAGGAAAGTCGGTGGTGCCAAACCTGAATCGTAGTGACGTTACGGCCTGCACTCTGACGCATTTCCGCTGACTTCTTAATTTTAGTTTACCACAACCTCGGACCGAGATATCGAATCACCCGGCTTCTCAATTGATAGGAATCCGAAAATCTCCAATGAAATATCTTTCCCGATTGTTGCGCATTACTGCCGGCATCGTGCTCGCGAACGCCATACACGCCGAATCTAAAAGTGGACCACCGACGTCAAAGGAAGAGCACCTCAGAGGGGGATTGAGATATACAATTGCAGTCAACAAATTCGAAAACCGTTCGAATTTTTCCGGCCAGTTCGAAATAGGTGACGCATGGGGCGCAGTTCTCACCGACGCGCTCCAACAAGGTGGACGGTTCATTGTACTTGGCGAATCAGACATGCGCGCAGCCGCGGCTTCTGAACAGGATCTCGGCAAGTCGGGCCGGGTGGCGGGTGGCGATAAGACTCCGGTGACTGGAAATTTATCACCCGCACAGCTTCTGGTGAAAGGGGAGATCACGCATTTTCAAGCAAGCACCACGGGCGGAAATGCCGGTATTTCCATTAAAGGGTTTCGCATCGGGGCAGGTGGCGATCAAGCGGAGATCAATGCGGTCATATATATCGTCGACTCCACCACGGGCCAAGTTGTTGCCTCCAAGAAAGTGGCCGGCGTGGCGAAAACGGGCGGATTGACCTTGGGCTTCACGGACAGCAAATGGAATGCAGACCTCGGCGGTTTCAAAAAGACCAATGTCGGCAAGGCAGTTGAGGCTGCCGTCAACGACGCGGTCACGTTTCTAAACTCCCAGGTGAAGGATCTGCCTTGGACGGGATCCGTGATCATGGTTAACGGCAAGCAGGTTTACATCAATCGAGGCTCACGAGAAGGGGTAACCACCGGCCAGGTTTTTAAGGTTGGCACGTCCGAAGTGCTGCGTGATCCGGGCACCGGCGAGACATTGGACGTCAATTTCACCGAGCGCGGACAAATCAAAGTAGATTCGGTCCGCGAGAAGGTTTCAATCTGCTCCGTGGTAACCGGCGACAATATCGACCGTGGCTTGAGTGTAGCGTTGCCATAAGGTCCGGTGCTGCAAGGAAGGCGAAATCCGCTCGGCCAACCGGCGGAAACTCCGGCCCGAGTCCCGTGAGAGAGCCAAGGTTTTGACGCGCGATAAATGGCAGCCGCGCGCTGCCCTGACCACGTGAAAACTCGCGGACTCTGTCGCGCTGAGTGAATCCGCTAATGGCTGCCACGCTGTGAGCCGAGGGCAACCAGCAGAACTATCCCGAAGACGAAAGCGATCACCGCGGCTACGATCCACCCGCTGTAGTCCTTGCGCTCGACCCACTGGATGCTGGTCGCGCCCATCCGCTGGAGCTGCACGATTCGGCTGCCCAGCGAAGGATGAAAGCCGAAGATGAAGTTGTGGCGCGCTGCTTCGCTTTTCTCCTGAGGGACCGATTCGGCCAGGCTCGCCGCGGCCTGCGCGGTCTGCCGGGCGCGATCCTTGAAATCGGTCACCGACGATTTGATCTCGGTCACGCGAGCTTGGAATCGGTCAATCTGGCGGGCTCCTCCCGCTTCGTTCCCCACGATAAAGGTCATTTCCGCCCATCCGGTATTGGGCACGGCGTGCGCAATGCCGTAGAGATGAATCAGCGCCGCGCCCAGACCATCCGGATTACGAGTCAGCTGCACCGCGGTGGCGTCCGCCAGCCGGCGCCGCGAGCGCAAAACGAGCGCGACCAACGGCCCGAGGATGAAGAGCGAGGAGAGTCCGTAGATCAACCCCGCAGCGAGTCGCATCACGATGAGCGGCAAGAGCGGGAAAAGAAGCAGAGCGCCCAGCCAACTTCGGACACCCTTCTCGTCGCCAATCAATTTCTGCATGAACATATTCATCGCGACCAAACCCTCCGGCTGCAGACTCAAGGTCAGCGCCTCGCCAATTTGCTCGCCCCCCACCGACGTACCACCGTCGGCATTCGGCTGCATCACATGCCGGATGAGCAGGGCCATGGCATGCCGCGAGCGAGCACTGAACGGTAGATCGAGAAGCGTCACCGCGAGACCCATCATATAAAACGCGCGCAGCATCGCGCCGATCAGACGCAAATCGCCATTCACCACGCTCGACACCAAGTGCCCGATTACACCCTGGGTTTCGTCACGGTTGAGCTGGTTCAACAGCTCGCGCGACACGAGCAAGACCGCGCTCTCCGGCTTTTCTCCGATCACGGCCGCATTGATCTCCAATCCATCGAACAACATGACCGTGGGCGCGGGCACGGTGGCGGCAATCGCCATTTCCTCCGCGACGTTGACGAGCTGCTTTTCCTCCAAATCTAAACGATTCGGCGGGCGCGCACCAATGCGTTGGATCAGGCCGGCGGATGAATCGCGCGCAAAAATTCGTTGAATGAACAGCCAGAGTGCGATCGAGAAAAGGGTCGCAGCCACAAACACGGCCGGCAGCCCCCCCGCATGATCCAGGAACAAGTTGAACAACCGCTCGAGCCGCCGCGGCAAGAACTGACTAAATAAGAGAATATAGAAAAGGACTGCCTCCACCACCAGAAAGCCAAAGCTCCAGCACATCGAGAGGCCGATGATTCCCGTCAAGATCGACCACCCGGTCGCCTGAGTACGTCGCCGGGCCTGCTCGGCAAAAAACGAAATGCGTTCTTCCGCGCGCGGTGCCGTCGCTGGAATTTTTCCGGGAAGTTGCGTCATCCGGTGCCGCCGGGATTCCCCGAGATCATGCCGCCATCACGGGAAGAAAGCGTCCGTCACGCAAGTTTTCACGCCATGTTTCTCGCCGACGGATATCGACGGCTTGGTGTCGCCGACACGACGACTGGCGACGTTGCGCGTCCGACGCCTCGTCTCCGCTTCAATTCCGCACCTCTTGCGACCCGGTTTTAAGATTCTTGGCTGTCAGCTTGGTTGATTCAGTGCGGACGGACGCTCCGGGCTTGAGAGTTTCCCGTCCCGCCTATCTGCTGCAGCGCGTTCGCGACCGTCATCCTCCTCCCAGCTGCCATGACCCCTCCTTCCGGCGACAGTCCCAGTCCACTCAGTCCTGCTGAACTTTCAGGCACGACGCTCGATCGGTACAAACTTGAGACCCTGCTGGGAGCGGGCGGAATGGGCCGTGTTTACAGCGCAATCCAGACGGTCACGCAGCGGCGTTGCGCGCTGAAGCTCCTGCCGGACGAACTGTGCAAGAACGCAGATTTCGTCTCACGATTTCAAACGGAGGCACAGATGCTGGCCCGCCTCAATCATCCGAATATCGTACAGATCTATTCGGGCGGCGAAGCGCAGTCGCGGTTTTTTCTCGAGATGGAATACGTCGACGGCGGAGACCTCCAAAAGCGCGTCACGGAGCAAACTCAGGGCCCGAACAAAGGGCTGGCGGAAGCGGAAGTCGTCCGGGTTACGGACGGGGTGCTGGCCGCGTTGGAGTATGCCCACCAGCACGGTATCATTCACCGCGACCTCAAGCCCGCGAATATTTTGCTCTCAAAAGACGGTAACGTGAAGGTCTCGGACTTCGGCCTGGCAACGGTGATCGGCGAACAGCACCATCGGGGTATTGTTGAAGCGTCGATGACGTCGTTCTCGCTGGCCAAGGTCACGAGCATGGAAACGATCGCGAGTACTCCAGCCGAGAGTGCCAGCTCCTTTGCCGGAACCATACTCTATATGAGTCCGCAGGCGTTGCGAGCCGAGCCCGCGGACGCGCGAGACGATCTTTTTTCGCTCGGCGTCGTGGTTTATTATATGCTCACCGGCAAGACGCCGGCCGTGAATTATACCCCGGTTAGTCGGGTTCGTCGGGATCTTAAATACAAATGGGATCCGTTCATCGCCACCTGCCTGGGCGAGGAGCGGGCGAGCCGGTACGCGAACGCCTCCGCGGCCCGTGCCGCCTTCGCCAAACTGCGCAGCACGCGCTCAAAATGGCTGATGGCCGCAGCCGTGGGTCTGCTCCTGGTCGTACCCGCGTCAGCGTTCGTGGTGTGGCGAAATGCCTCGACGACCGCATCGCGCGTAGCGGCTTCGGCCCAGTCCGTTCAATCGCCGCCGTCCAAGGATCGCCCGGCCGATGCCGCCAATTCAGGCGTGGCGGTGCAGGGCGCCGATGACCACGGCACTCCCGAGGTTTCGGCGAAAGGCTCGGCGAGCGTTTCAACTCCGGTGTTGGCCGCGGCGGAGCGCCGACCGCAGTCCATCACGGTCCCACCTTTCGGCGATGCATTACTCGGACAGACGTTGGAACTCGCGGCGCAGTCGGATAGCGGCCTTCCGGTTAAAGTTTCGGTCGTCAGCGGCCCTGCCGTCATCCGCGGCGATCACCTGGAATTGCACAACCTGGGAAAAGTGGCCCTCCGTTTCGTCCAACCCGGTGACGCCACCTTCCTGCCCGCGGATCCCGTCGAAAAAACCTTCGAGGTCCAAGATCCTCTTCCTGCCCACCTGACGCTGACTTTGCCCGGACAGGTTGAGATGAATTTCGTTCGCGTCCCCGCTGGCCAGGCGGTGCTCGGATCTCCGGACGGTGAAACCGGCCGGGATCAGAATGAAACGCTGCATGAATTCGTTCTGCCCAATGGCTTCTTGATGAGCGCGACGGAGGTCACACAGGCCGCGTACGAAGCCTTAACGGGCACGCGGCCGAGTTACTTTCGTTCGGACTGGCAAATGCGGCCGGTTGATCAAGTGCGCTGGACCGATCTCGGCGGTTACAACACCGGTGCCACCTCAGGATTTTTGCCCAAGCTCAACGCATTCCTCCGCGACAACGGTTTTGCGCAATGGGAAGCCTCGCTTCCCACCGAGGACGAGTGGGAGTATGCCTGCCGGGCGGGCTCTTCGAGCGCCTTTGGCAATGACGTCGATCTGGCGGTTCCCCGGGATGAAGCCTCGATCCAGCGCCTGGCGGTGTTTGGCCAGTCCGAAACAGCGCGAGTGGGTTCAAAAGCCCCCAATGCCTGGGGTTTATTCGACATGCACGGCAACGTCGCGGAGTGGACGCGGGAAGGGACGCTCCGGGGCGGGTCTTTCCGCGACGACCCGAGCAGCATTCGATCCGCCGCGCGTTTTCGCAGCCCCTCGGCCTCGGTGCCGGATCGACGCTTTGGATTCAGGATCGTGCTGCGCCGAATTGATTAAGCGCAACCTGCTCCGGTGATGACCGTGCCCATCGTTCCTTCCCCGCGTGGCCACGGACCAGCCCTGCGCTCCCGGAGCGTAATCACACTTTGGTGACACGAGCCATGGTGTCGAAGCCCCCTTTCCTTTCCAGCGGAATCAAGCCCGGCGGAATCCTGGGCGGCCGCCTGCGGCTGGAAAAGCCGCTGGCGTTCCTGCCCGACGAAAGGCTTTGGCTGGCCACTGATCTCCAGACGTCGACCCAGCACGCCCTCGAACTGTTGCCACCGCGGACGCCGGGCGCGGCCGAGACGTGGCGCAGCCAGTGGGAGGATCTGCTGACGCCCCCCGCGCCGAACCTGCTGGGTTTTTACCGCGTCGAGACAGGGCGAAGCTACGTGGCGGCGGTTTGTGCTTACACTCCCGCGCTGGAACTTTCCGCCTCCGGACCAGACCCCGAAACTCTGAGCGAGCTCTCCACCGGGGTGACCTGGGTGCGACGGCTCGCGGTAACCGTTTTCTCCTTACAGCGAGCCGGCCTGCGGGCGCACGGCGCAATCGTGCCGTCGAGGTTGGCCCAAGGCGCCGGCCACCAGCCCATTCTGACGGGTTACCCGTACGCCAGTTGCGTCGACCTTCCGCTGGAGCAAAATTACCTTAGTCCTCAACGCCGGGAGGACCGTCCGCCCGAAGTCTGCGACGATGTGTTCAGCCTGGCTGCCCTCGCCTACTACGTTTTTTCAGGCGGTCAGGAGCCGCCGCTTTTGGGCGATGACCGCTCCACGTGGCGGGGGCTCGCTCAACTGCGGAATGAACGGCGCCTGCCGCCTACGGATTCAGCTCCCGCGCTCGACGGCCTGATTCAGGCCTCGCTCCAAGCCGATGCCGCCCGCCGCCCGCCGACAGTCGAGCATTTTCTCGACGAAATGGAGGCTGGCGTAAGGGATTTTTTTCCCATCGAGCGCGAACCGGCACCGAGGGCAAAGCGCCCGCCCGGTTCCACCCGTCAGCCCGCCTCTCGGCGCCAAAGGCTGCATCAACGGCCGCAAGACGACGCGGCAGAGCACGACGCAGCCGCAGTTCCGCCGCACGCGCCGCTGGATATTCTCACCGCCATCAAGGCCCAGCAGGCCGAGTTGCAGGGCCGCGAAGAGGAAGTCCGGCGGCGTGACACGGCCCTGCACGATGCCGTCACCGCTCTGGCACAAAAGGAGAACGCGTTGAAGATCGAGCTCGCGCGCCTGAAACTGGCCCAGACTGATCTCGCGCAGGCAAAGGCGGAACTTGCGACCGCGACCGCCGCACTGCGGACAGAACGCGCGCAGGGGGAGAAGAAAAAAAATGAGCTGGAGCGCTCACTCGCCGAACAACGATCCGGCCGCGACGCCCTCCAGATCGAGTTGGCGGGCCTTGAGCAAAAACGTGAGCAACTGGCCGAGAAGGCGCGCGCCCTCAGCGCGGAGCAATCGCGCATCACCAAAGAAGCGAGCAGAATGGAACTCCTGGATCGAAAGCTCGCGGCGCTTCGCCTCGATCTCGATCTCCGCACGCAACAACTCGCCTCAGTGGAGCAGGAACTGACCCGCCTGACGGGCGCGGCCGACCGCGCCCAATGGGCTCGTTTTCTCCAGCAACTCGACGCGCCAACCGGGCTGGGCGAGTCCAGCCCCATCAGCACCGCCTCTGCGCCTGGCACCGCGCTGGTGAGTTCCACCGGGTCGGACGCGACCCACCTCGTATCTCCCTCGCCTAATACGGAGGAGGTGAAAGTCGAACCGAGCCCCGCGCTCATTCTCCCGGTTCCCCCGGCCGTTGACGGCGCCCCAGCGCTCGCTGCTGCTCCCGGGAATGAATCTGAAGCGGCGAACCGGGACGAGTCGGCGAGAGGCCAATCGACCGAAATCTCCGGCCCGGCCGCGAACAAAGCGACCCTGACGATGCCCAACGACCGGCGCCTTCACGTCTTTGCCGGCCGCACGCTCCGCTTCGGGCGTCACGGCGAAAGTGACGTACTACTGGTGGCACTACTCGGCGGACAAAGTCCTTCACTCCTGCTCAATCGGGAGATCTCCCGAAAGCATTTCGAGCTGCGGCTCGACGAGTCGGCTAAAATTTTCGACGGCTGGAGCGACGACGGGAAAGCCTCGCAGCACGGCGTTTGCGTCGATGGCCGGCGCGTGCCCGCCGAGGGCGCGGTGCTTCGCCCGGGCTCGTTGTTGAGCGTGACGACGCGCTCGCCGAGTCGGACCGTTCCCCACTGGAGGGCTCACTTTCTTTCGTCCGCTCGTCGCACGCCGTCGGCGCAGCCGATCCCGCCGCTATCGGCCTTGTTTCTGCAGCGGATGGACGACGCCGCCGACGACGTTCTCCTGCTGGCCGATTCCGCATTGCTCGACCAGGTGGGTGCGAAAGGGGCGGTACCGAAAGAAGCGGCCATTTTGCGCAATGGCCCGGGTTTCGCGTGGCAATCCGGCGAGCAGGTTTCACCGCTGACCCCGGGCGATTCGCCATTTTCTGCCATCGCCGTGCTGTCCCTTGGCTGGTGTTCTCCCACCGTCGCAGTCGCTCCAGCCTGAACGGTCCGAAACCCATGCAGCCCCGCTCCTCGCATCCGAACCATTTACACCGCGGGATATCTCCGCGGGGATTTCTGGCACCGTGACGAAACTACGTTTGAGTTCAGAGCCCATTCCACGTCGTGGATCTGCCCTTGCCTAAGCTTCGCGCGCCGTGGACGCCGATCGACTGGCCCGGCACCACGGCCGGGCAGCCCATCCGCCTGGCCCTGATCGCCCGGCAGGATACGCCGGGCGCGCCCGGCACCTTGCTGGAGTCACATCGCACCTCGACCGGAGTCGCCTACGTCGCGGCAAGTTTGAATGATGAGAACTGTATTCTGGATACATTCGACATCTGGATCCAGGCTCCCACCCCAAGCGCGCATTCCCCGGTGGAACGAGCCCAGTTGATCAACAATTCCGTTCTCGACGACGCGTGGCTGCAGCGGGTGGAGGCCTTGCGAGATCTTAATCCCACGGACGTCCTCTTTGCGCGATCACCCTCTGAATCGGGCGAAGTCTGGAACGTCGATTGGACGAGGAATTGTCTGTCGCGCCTCGTTCACGAACAAACCCGGCAGCCCCTGCGGCTCTGCCGCGACGAAGAGCAACTCAAGGCAGCCGGCCTACCGCCGTACCGCTCGACCCTTGAACGCTGGTTCACCGTGCCCGGACCAACGGGCCAAAACCAGTGGATTTCTCATGACCAGATCCGCTCCGGCAAAGGGGACTTTGCGGTCGGGTTGGAGGCCGGCGCCTCCCCCGGGGCTGGCGCCTTCAATGATGGGGGCGGCGCGATCGCCGTGTTGCGGCGACTGCCCTTCAGCCTCGAGGGCGCGGCGTCCTGGGGGCAAGGCTCTGCCTCAGGCGCGATCGAGGGTCGCGATCTCCTTTCCACGTTCGACCGCGAGATTCTGGATACGGTGGCGGAACATCATGCCCGGGACGCTCCCCGGGCGACGAATCCGGTCGAGGACCTTTTCTTCAGCCTGTCGCTTTGGTACCTCGCGGTACGCGAAACCTGGCTGGCGTCCCGCAGAATCAAGACACCGTTCTTCAATCTTTCCGCCGCCTCATTTCGGGCGGTGCTGCAGACGCCGAGCCCGTTCTCTCCTGCCCTCCTCCCCATTCGCGTGGCGCTGTCGTGTCCGGGCGAGGCCCTCGCGTTGCAACCGGCTCCAGGTCCGCCCGCGTTCGCTCCGCTCGAAGCGTCGACCGGCCCTCGGGCCATCGACCGGTTCGGTGGCTGGCAAACCGACAGCGGAACCGTCCGCTTCAGCCAGATTGCCGCGGAATCGGCTGGACCCATCCGCTTGGAAGGCACGCTCGACGGCAAGCTGCTGCGCGACGCCGAATCCAGCACCCTGGTCTGGGTTCATCTCACCGCCGGCGGGAACGCGCTGACGTTTTTGGCCCAGCTGGAAGGCGAGCAAGGGGCCTCCAGGGCGGGACGCCGATTCAAGGCCTCACTGGGGGCGGAACACGCAGCTCGGGTCGAGGCACTCAAACGGGCCGAGGCACCGCGCCAGCCGTGCGACTACTCGCTCTTGCGGTCGGTCAGTGCAACCTATGATGTCCACCTCCTTGGCAGCGTGGGGATTCGCCTGCTGCTTGCTCCGACCGCCGCCGGCGTCGCTGAGTTCGAAGACGACCTCCTCGAACTCTCAAGTCTCATTCCCCGCGGCTCGGATATTCACGATCTGGAGACGTTGAGCCGCTTGCCGGAGTTGAACGACCGTCTGCGGCAGTTGCTTCAGCCTCCCTCAACCGCGGGCAGCCCCGCGACGTCAGTTCCTCCCTGGCTGTGGCTGGCGGTGGTGCATGAGCTGATCGAGTTTTTGGCCGTCGAGGATCAAGTTAGCGCGAATGCCGCGGAACCGACTGGCTGGTTGCAGCCGCTAAAGACCCGACTGGACGCGCTGGAACGCCTCATGATTCACACGCGCGGTCTGATTTGGGCGCCGCGGCCGATCGACGAGGAAGTCAGACGCGTCGTCCAGCGTTTCGTGTCCACGACCTGAACGGCGGTAGAGAGAAATTTAACGCTTCCGTCCGCGGATCAAGTCCTCGGCGTATTTGACCACGGTGTCGCGTACCTGCGTCTCGATCGCCTCGGCCGTCAGTTCGGCGGAAAGATCCGTATATCTTTTCCAGCATTTTGCTTCGGCGCTGGCGAAGAGTCCGCCGCCACTCTCCGCATCGATCGCCGAACGGATGGCATCCGGGGAATACCGCGCATGGAAATGGTTTCCGAAGGTCTGACCCGCCAGGCCGAGCCCAGCCAGGAGTCCGGCGGTGAGTTGACGCGTCATCTCCAACTGCTGCTGAACTTGCACGGCGGAAGCCTCCGCATCGCCGCACAATGACCGTCGAACCAAGGCCCGCAATTCGGCGGGCGAAAGGTCTCGCCTGATCGAGGACTGAGGTGCCGCGCTGCGCCAAAGATTCCAAACCAGTTGGTCCAATCCCAACATCAGGTCGGCAAAGGTCGCAAACAGCTTCGCGAGCCGCTGCGCGTCGATCGCGTCCTCCGGTTGCAGCTTCAGCTTCGTTTGCACCTCGGCCCGCGCCTCGCTGTTCAATTCATCCGTCGAACTCAGGCCCAGGGCGGATAAACGTTCGCGGACCTGCTCGCGTTGTTCCGGGGTGAAAAAAGTCGCCTGTTGGAAAAACGCCTCAATCGCCTCGTCCGGTGAAACCACCCGGTGCTTCTGTTCGTAGATCCGCCGGGTCGACTCGGCCCAAGACGGAAAGCGATCATTCAACGCCCGCAGATAAGGGGCCCTCCCGCCCGGGGAAATGGCGAGAATGGCGGTTCGGACGACCTCTTCCAGACGTGCCGCTCGATCCTCGGCAGTTGCGTCTGTATGCTGGGAGTGCGCGAGGTTCAACTCCTGCGCGAGCGCTTCCGCCCAAAGCTGCGCCTCGACCGGGACAGACTCAACAGGATGCGAAGTTTCAGCAGGGGTCATGACGAAGAGAGCATTGAGCAGCGGAGTAACGAGCCGCTGTACCACCTCGAAACAAGCGCAATGCGCCCCCGCGTCAATCCGACTGCCGGGCCCGGGGGGTCAATGAGTGCGACGCCCCGGCAACTCGCAAGGGATGGAACGAACGGCGGCTCACTCTTCGATTGAGTCCAACTGCAGTGCATGGTTGGGCACGAAAAGGGATTCCGGAAAGCGCTCGGCCGGCGGCAAACGAGACGGCCGAAGTTGACCCAAGTTAGATTGCATGGTTTCAAAAATGCGTGGCCGATTCGTCCGTTGACTCATGAGCATCCTCGCCAGCCACGACTATGATCGCGTCGCCTACCCGACCATGGCGCATCCGCAGACGTTTGCGGAAGCGCTCGCCGTCAAGGGATTCATGCGTGGTCTCGACGTCGCTCCACCTGGGCGATGCAGGGTGCTCGAACTGGGTTGTGGTGATGGCTTCAATCTCGCCGCCATGGCGGTGTCGCATCCGGGCGCGACCTACACCGGAATTGATTATTCCGCGGAAGCCATCGCCCGAGGGCGCATTCTGACGCGCGAGCTGGGATTGGGGCAAGTCCGGCTCGAAGCGGCGGATATTCGGAAGCTGGACCGGCTTGAGCCAGCGCTGGGAGAGTTCGACTACATCATTGCCCACGGCGTCTACTCGTGGGTGCCAGCTGAGGTGCGCGACGCCCTGCTCACGGCCATTGGCCAACGTCTCGAACCGCAAGGCGTGGCGTTCGTCAGCTACCTTGCGTTACCCGGCGCCTATCAGCGCGAGGCGGTGCGATCGATGATTCGCTTTCACACTCAAGCGATCAAAGATCCATCCGAGCAAATCCGACAATCACGTGCACTTTTGGGCATCATTGCCCGCGGCTCGCAGGAGCCGACTCATTACACGCAATGGATCGCCGACGAACTCGAACTGATCGAGAAGCATTCCGACGAAGGATTTTTTCATGATGAGCTCTCGGCCGAAAGCGCACCCGTGCTCTTCACTGAATTTCTTGGTCATGCCGCGCAGTACAAACTTCAGTTCCTTTGCGAGGCCGAGTACCTCTTGCCCGTTAGTCAGGCTCTCACCGACAAGGCCCGCGACGATTTGCGTCCCCTCGAGGGTAACCGCGTGCTGCTGGAGCAATACCTCGATTTTATCGAGGGGCGCCGCTTTCGGCAGACCTTGCTCTGCCGACCCGGACTCGGCGAAAAACTGGAGGCGGAACGACTCGATCAAATCTGGGTGAGTTGCCGAAGCACCCCCGCGTCGAGCACGGCCTCATTATCAGATGACGCCCCAATCGAGTTTCATGGTTTGAGGAATTCCCGGATCCGCGCCTCGCAACCGTTCGAAAAGGCTGCGCTGCTTGCCCTGACGCAGCAGCCAGGTGAAGCGATGCCCTTTCCGACTTTGGTCGCGGCCACCCGGGCGCACCTGCAGCGGGAAGGAATCACCAACGACAGCGACTTTGAACCGGCTCTACGACAGTACCTGTGCCGCGGCTGTTTGCCGGGCTTGATCGAATTCTCGCTGAGCAGCCAGCCCCACACATTGAGCGTGCCCGACCGACCTTGCGCGCATCCCCTCGCCCGCTGGCTGCTGGATCGCGATGCTCCCTCGGTAATCAGTTATACGGGAAGGTTCGTCGAGGTGAACGGCGCGCTGGGCCGGCAACTTTTATCGCTGCTCGACGGTACCCGTGATCACGACGCGCTGGCCGCGGCGATACGGGCGTTCCTCACCGAGCGACAGGCCGCGGCCCGCGCCGAGGGCGAAGACGCAAAACTGCCCGCGCCGGACGACCCGACAATTCCTGAACACCTCAAACGTAGCTTGAAGGGGCTCGCCGCCTTGGGTTTGTTCCGAGCGGACTAGCGACCGTTCGCAGATCAGTCACCCGCCGTTTCGCACACGGCAGTAGTATCGCACAGGGACCTCCGTACCTCCTCTGCCGCCCGCAGTGCAATTGCCGAAGAAACGCCTTGCCGGATTTCGCACTCCGCCGAATGTGACTCGACGAACGCTACGCACTTCAGTCACCAGGCTCCGTGTAGTTTTTTGTGACCTGTCTGATATCCACGTCATCCTCCGTGTACATATGGAGGTCGGCGTAAGTAAACCGATCCACCTGCGCCGGTGCGAGGTTTCCAAAGTTGCCGTTGGCGGGAGGAAGGAAACCTTCGGCAGTTTGAAAGCCGAGAGCGTTGGTGCGAAAGAGGGTATTGTCGGGAACGAATGCCTTGCGATTTCGCCGCGCGACGGGATCCAGCGTTTTTGCCGCTTCGGCATCGTCGCTCAGGCGTTGCTGGTCGTCATGATATGCAAACGTACCTTCATCGGCCAGATTGAACTTTGGCGCCCGATCAACCCGACTCAGCAAAAAATCTTTATTGAAGATCTTGCCGTGGGTTCTGAAGTCATGGACGAAGCGCCCGTGACCGAATCGCCAGGTTTCACTGAAATACTTGATGCCGACGATTTCGTGAAAAAACCAGAGGTAGGCCACATTTTTGTCAAACGCCATGAACTTGTCGAGGCTGTCGCTGCGCACCGGCGGTTCCGCGAGATCAATCGGGGCGTCGTAGCCATTTTCCGGAAGGCTAAGAGTGTTATCAAGAAGGGTGTAGTTGAAGGTTGGCCGGAATGTCTTGCGGTAGATCAGGTCAAATTGGACCGCCTTGTCCACCGGCCAGTTGAAGTTGCGAAACAGCATCCAGCATCCCTTGGTGTTGAGCATGCCGTGCAGGGTATTCCCGCGCATGATGTCGCGGCCCGCAGCAGTAAAGATCCGGCTCCAGATAACTCCGTCACAAAACGCCCGCGGAAAAATAGCACCGATCTTGAAGAGTGGTGGAGCCGTGTTGTTCTTTTTGAGCCATACTGAGGCCGCCTTGCCACGTTGCGGAGAATGCAGCCAGTTATTGGTGGGACCATTTCGCAAATTGACCAGGAAGTGCTCCGTATGACAAACGAGCGTCACGTCGTTGTCGGGGCCCTGACAATGGAAGACACTGAAGGTGGCGTTGGGGTGCGCGCTGCCCAATCCCGGAGAAAAATCGGCGCACATTCGGAGCGGCTTTTGCCGATAAATCGTGACAAAGACCACGAGTCGACCGCCGGGAGTACTCACCTTGCGGTTCAACAGGAGTTTCTTTTGCTCCACCGACATATTGTCGATGTAGGCCTGCAGGGGTGCCTCGTCGAATTGGAAAGGGTCAATGTCACTGACGTCGACCGGCGTCTTGATGCGCGAAAACTCGTGCACCATGATGCGCGTGAGTTTCGGATCCTTCGTAATCACGATTGGCTTGATGATGATTTTGTCGCTGCTCTGAGCGGCCACGCTCCGTCCGGTATCATCCGTTCCACTCACCGTGAAAATCACGCCACACGGTTGCGCCTCGGCGTCCTTGCGTGCTCCTTTGGCCAGATTCGCGGTCCACGCGATTCGCGATGACTTGAGTGTAGACGTGTCGGTCTTTGGCGGGGCATTGGTCGCAGGTAGAATCTCCGTAAACGAGAATGCCTGATCGACACCGCTGGCATCGGTGAAGAACGCCCGAAACGTGACCGTTACCTGTCCGGCGAAAAACTGGTCGGCTTCAACCAACAACGATAACTTTTCGCCGATCACCACAATTCCCGCAGGCGAAAGCGGAAATCCGTCGAGTACGTTAGCCACGTTTTTTCACCGGTCGGTCAGGATCGATGCGCGGGCTGACGCCAACAACGATCTCGTCGTTCGAGTCGGGATTGTCCTGTGCGTCACTGTCGCTTGCAGTCACGTCGGTGGCGTCGAAGTTGCCTTGCCCCCGCGCGAGAATCGATTCGCACGGCGAGGTGTTGGACAACCGATCGTAAAACCGGCACGCGAACGTATCCTTGTTCTTCGCGAAGATGCGTTCACTCGCGCTGTTCTGACGGCGCCTTTCGCCATCAGAAAAAAAGCGCAGTTTGCAGCCGGCCACACCTTCCTTCACTGTCGGACAAGGCCACTTGACCGGGTCAACTTGCGACCCTGGGCGAAACAGCAAAATCATCACCCGGCGATTCGGCGCGTTTCTGGCGTTTCGCTCCGGATGGTTGGCATCGCGTTCCAAGCGGTTCTTTTCCGCCTGCGAGAACAGGAGCAGCGGATTGAATTCGCTACAGCCCTGGAAGTCACCCTTGCCATCCTTTCCCGCCCCGCGCGCTAGAAAATCGTTGCGGGTAAGTTTGAAAATCTTCGACGAATTATCGAGTCCCAGTACGTCCATGTATTGGGTGGCAAGGCGGCGAAACGTAAGTTCTTCGATTTCGCGGCGGCTGTTGAATCCTTTGGCCGGAAGACCTTCGCGAACTTCGAAGTCGTTGAGTGCTTTCTTGGTCGCGTCGTCCAGCACACCGGTCGTGTTGCCAGCTTTCGTCGGTCCGACTTCGTTCAACATCGATTGAACGGAACGAACGCCCCACTCGTCCCGGCCAGTCTGCTTGTCGTGATGAAAATAGAGATCCTCCCACAATCCAATATCCCGCACCAGCAATCCGAATACCGCTTGGGCACGACGGCCGCTCAGCATCTTATTGTAGTCGTCTCGACCGGACGGATCCGCGTGGCCAAAGATGGACAATTTTGCGCCCGGATGGGCGTCGAGCAAATCCTTGAGCGGCCCCACGTCGAAGGTCCGCACCGTCATCAATGACGAATCAAACTCGAAGTTATTATCCTCTAGTTTGAAACACGCCATCGGTATGAGCCGCTGCCGAATCGTGTTGAACTCCGCACCGGTGGATGTCGCCGCGAGAATGACATCTTCCGGGGCATTCGGCAAAACGCCCGCGATCGATACGTTTGACGCGGTCCGCACGTTTCCAGCGGGTTCATTACCCATGACGGCTCCTCGCGCTAGCGCTCATGTCACAGTGCTTAAGTCCCACCTCTTCGAATTCCACGCGCCGAAATCGAAAATGGGGCATGTGGCATAGTCCGGGTTCAATTTGATCGCGAGGCGCGTCCGTTGGCGTCGAGTTTTTCGGTGAGCGATGTACATTCGGGCACCCGAATCTTCGATGAAAAGTCTGCTACGGGCTTGCCCTCGTTGTCACGATTGAAACTCGCTGAACGTTTTTTCGGAGGATGTTTTGGCCGCGGGTGCAGGTGACGCTGCGGCTCCGACCAATCCAGCTCCCGCTACGAGAACTCTGCCGGATCCGGCAGTACCGGCGGCAGCCTCGAAGGCCCACTTACTTACCAGCCGCCTTATTCGGTCTGATGCATGCGGACGGAGGATCGACCTCCTCGTCTCCATTCGCGGTTCAACTGAATCGAGTAAGCGTTGCGTGTTTATCGCCACGGCGAATCAACCGTGCTTCTTTTGTCGCTCGCGGGCGCACTTGACGCCACAGCTCGCACCGCGCAGAACGCAGCTCACACCGGAAAAGTTGTAGCATGTCCAAAACCCACATCGTCGAGCAGGGCGAACACCTCAGCGGCATCGCCGAGACGTATGGGTTTCACACGTACAAGCAGATCTGGGACGACCCGGCCAACGCCAAGCTCAAAGAGGAGCGCAAAAACCCCAACGTGCTCTACCCCGGCGATTCGGTGGTGATCCCTGACCAGGAGCAAAAGGACAAGTCTTGCAGCACAGGCGCACGCCACTCGTTCCGGCTGCTCAGCGATACGCTGCACCTGCGCTTTGTGGTCAGGAACGAGTCAGACCAGGCCGTCGCCAACGCCGATTACACCCTAGTCGTTGAGTCCGACAGCGAGACCAAGAAGACCGATGGAGCCGGCAAGCTCGAAAAGCGGATACAGCGCAGCGCAAAGCAGGCCCGGTTGCGCCTCAAGAGCGACAAGTTCGCAACCGACCTCAACCTGCTCCTCGCCATCGGCCAACTCGACCCGGTGGATAAGGTCACCGGACAGATCAGCCGCCTCAACAACCTCGCCTACGGCGCCGGCGAGGTGCAGGAGCCCGCCGACGACGCCGCGCGGGAGCAGTTCCGATCAGCCATCGAAGAATTCCAGTGCAACGAGAAGTTGACCGTCGACGGCAAGTGCGGCCCCCGGACGCAAGCCAAGCTGAAGGAAATTCACGGGAGCTAACCCAGCGACAGGTCGCGGCCGGCCGCTTCAGAATGGCGTCGCCTCGCTCAATTCACCTCGTGCGTCATCTGGCCCGGACTGACGACCTTGATCACGCCGCCCCACATGCAATTGCACATGCATCCGTCGTGAAGCGCAGGCATCGTGGCGACGAGCGTTTTCGCGGCACCGGGAGTCCACGGTGTCACCGTGACCGGGATGCAGGGCATCGGCGTGAGCACGCCCATGGCGGCGGCTGTCGCCGCCGCCACCATCGGGTTGGACGGCGACATGCAGACGCCGAAGGGAGCGATGTTCACCAGGGGTATGTGGTCCATGATGTTCGCAGCGGGCAGATTGCTGCACGTCACCATGCCCACCGGCAGCACGGTGAGCGTACCTGGGGCCGCTCCGAACGAACACTGGAGCACCGCGGTGCTCACGACTTGGATTGGCATGGGGAGAAGCGCTGAGTAACGAGACTAGATTTTCGAATTTGCCACGGCAATTCCCGCCGCAAGGGCGAGACCCGCGTCGATGAAAGGTTTGGCGGCACTGGCATTTTTCGCGCTTTCCGGGCTGTCCGGGCCCGGCGGCGGCGTGGGCGAGGCGGCTGATTTGGCCGCGTCCACTTTCGGTAAGTCCACCGGTGCCGGCGCGGGCTTTACCGCATCCGGTTTCTTCGACGATTTGGCGGCAGACAGGGCAACCGCGCACGCCACCGCGCCAGCGACACACAGCGGGACAAGTTGGTCGGCGCCCGGCACCGGTGCGGCGCCAGGGACGTCCACCATCGACGCCGCTTTTGCCGCCAGCCCTGCCGGGCTCTGCATTCCCACCTTCGCAGCGGCGACACCCGCAGCCGCGCGACGGATGGGATCGGGAGCCAGGGCGAAAGCATCGGCCGCATTCATCGCCTCATGCTCAGCCGGCGACAGTTTGGTTTCAACCTTCCGGCAAGCGTCGACCGCCCATTTTACGCCGTCCTGTGGACTCAAACCATGAGCGATCACCTGCGTCGCCCCTCGCATGTCTTTGTTTTCATTCAGCAGTTGGTTCAGCAAATTCGCTGCCTGGTCTTTTTCCGCACCCTTGGCAGCATCCGGAGCGAATTCTACGCCGGCCTTGGCGGCGAGAGCGGTCGCGCTTTGAACCTGCAGTGAAGGCAGGGCCGCGGGAACGGTGAATTTCGGTGCTGCCGCAGTTGTCACCCCCACTGACGAACCGATCGACCTGAACAATCCGCCAATCATCGTCGGGCAACCTAGGCACTGCCGAGCGCTGGGCAATCGCCGAATACACCGTGCCCCGTTTGACGCTCATCGGTCAGTGACGAGCAGGACCGTGGAACGCGATCGCCGCCCATCCAATCCCGCAGAAACTTCGGGTCGCGCCCAGCGTCGGCCGAAGTCTCAGCGATCGCCGACCCAGGCCAGCTCTTCATCCGAGTAAATCCTCTCCACGTTCACTTCGAACCGCACCTGAAGTTTCCGCAGGTAGACCACCGTTTCCAACGCCTGATCGCACACCCGCCGAAATCGCGAATCACTAGGCACCCCCAGACGGATGGCGGGCTCGCGGTCGGTCAACCGACCACGGGCGGCGCCTGCCAGCTCGGGGTCATTCACATAACGGAGATGTTCCAGCGCGTCGTAACGCGCGCGCGGTGACTTCGATGACAGTTCCGAGCGCAATGTTTGGCGCGCTCCTGCATCGCCCAGGCGCGCCAGGGCCATCCGGGCCTTGACGGCCAGCGTTCCCTGGCCGGACGCCAACGGCCGCAGCACCGCCAGGGCGCGCGAGGCCGGAAGCTGGCCGGCCGCGAGGACGAGTTTTTCGCGAACGGTTTCGTCCGCACTCTTCTCAATTTGCTCCAGGATTGTCTCGGCGGCGGCAGGACAAGGATTCACGGCCAACTCGTTCGCCGCGGCGAGGCGCACGTTGATGTTACGGTCGACCAAGCCGGTGGCGAGGATGCCCGCCCCGCCCGCACAGCCGATCCGCCCGGCGCAGGTCACAGCGATTTGCCGGACGCGGTAGTCTGGATTGGCACTGGACCGCCGCAAAATCAGCACCGCGCGGGCTCCCTCTTTTTGCGCCATCTCCACCGCCTGCCAGTCGCGCGCGAGCAGCAGACGTTCGAGCGTTCCCAATTCACCGGAGGACGCTTCCGCGGCGAACGCAGTGAGACCAAGGAAGGCGCCGAGAAGAAATGCACCTGAAACATTTTGTCCCCCACTTGCGCGCATATGAAATAACGACCGATCGGTCGCGTTGGTCAGCGGGTCAGCCGCTCCACTTGGCTGAGCTGCTCGTCCGTGTAAATCTGTTCGACGTCCACCGCAAACGGCACCTTCAGCGAGAGCAGGTACACCAGCGTATCAAGCACTTGATCACAGACGCGCCGGTAGCGAGGGGTGACCATGGCGCCGATGGCGAGCGCGATGGCCCGATCTGCCAGGATTTTTCGAGCGTGCGGTGCGAGGGAAACGTCTCCCACATAGCGCAATTGGCCGACGGTGTCATACCGCGTACGAGGCAGCGGCGCAGCGAGGTCGGCGATCATCGCGGCCCGGGCGGCAGGGTCGCCGAGCTTGGCCAGGGCCATGCGGGCGTTGCCCGCAAGTTCATCGGTGCCGCTCACCAAGCCACGCAATACCTCGATCGTCTGAGGGCTGGGCAGGTGGCCTGCGGCGAGTGCGAGGGTTTCGCGCACCGCGTCATCCGGGTTCTGCTGCAGTAGACCGAGCACACGCTCGAGCGCCCCCGGATACGGCTTTTGAGAAAGTTCGTTCGCGGCCGCAATGCGAACGTTGATGTTGGTGTCGGTCAATCCTGCCGCCAGAATGTCCGAACCCGCAGGATCGCCGATCCGGCCGACGCACGTCATCGCGATTTGGCGCAAGAGATACGGTTCCCGCCCGAGCAGGCTGCGCAGCAATGGGAGCGCGGCGGCCCCCTGTCGTTGGGCTTCGTCGGCCGCAGCCCAATTGTTTTGGGCCAGCAGATTTTCCAGGCGAGTGTTGCCGTTCATAAGAGAGCGTCCGTCACGGCCCGGGAGCCCGGGAGAGGTCAGCGGCGGCTTTGCGCACGGTCGCAACCTCCTGATCGGTCTTATCGTTGGCCAATTGTTTTACGGTCAACATGCCGCCGACGACTCGATCACCATAGCCGACTTCGTCGCGATAGGGATGCGTGATTGGGTTAGTATCGGGCTCCAGTACGGTGAAGGCGTACAACAGTCGTCGACGCGTAAAGATTTCATCGCGCACGACCCGGCCCGTACCAGGAAAAGCAGGATCGAACACAGTGTTGACATGGAGAAACTCATTCGTGGGGTCGTTTATGATACCAAGGAGATGACCCATTTCGTGCGCGAGGACCTGGCCGCTCTCGGCATTTTCCGCGATGAACAACCCAAACGTTCTCGGATTCCGTCGCGCGCTGGTCGCGAGGCCAAGGATGGTGTTGATGGGAACGGCGGCTGTGCCGTCAGCGAGTTGGGAAACGAAGTAGGCGTTGGCCGCATTGGGCACCCGATTGATGGCCGTTACCGTCTGGAACTCTGTTCTAGAGTTTGGATTGACCATGCCCTGATTCCGCAGGTTTGCCACGCCGGCTCGATCAATCACTGCATCGAGCACAAGGCGGATTCCATACGGAAAATAGATCGCGTTCGCCGTGTCCACCAAGGCGCGGATCGAGTCATCCGTGCGGGTCGTTTGCGCGGAGAAAGGATCACCGGAGCCGGGATCAATAACCGGCAATCCGTTGATCGTCGGCGCATGTCCGACCATCCGCACATCAATTAGCGGGTGAACGACCACCTGCATACGATGAATGATCGGGCCGATAACCGAGCCAAAGCGGACCTGCAGGTGAGTGGTCCCCGATGCCAACGCACGTAGCTTGATCATCATCTCCCGCGTATTCGGCAAAGCTGTACCAAGATCCGGCACCGTCACCACCACCGTACCCACCGTTTCAGTGGTCACGAACAAAACCGCGGCATCCTCGATGTCCTCCCGGATCAATCGAACCCGCGTTTCTGGCCGCGCGGTTATGGCAAGGGCCTCATCAAGTCCCACCGGCATCACCGCGCCACCGGTGGTTAGGGGCAGGAAACCGCGATCATCCAATTCCGGGGAATCGGCGCCGAACGGGCCGGAACCGATGCTGGGGTCGTTGGCATCCGGCGCGCGCGCAAAACGCACCGGCACGATCCGCTCCGATTTGTGAATGACCTTGGTGATCGGCATGGGCTCAGACTCCTCCGGCGTTCTGCGCCGCCTGCTGCAGACGGCTTTGCGTGTTGGGGCCGGCTACGCCATCTATAAACAGCGGATTGTTGTCGGACTGAAAATTGACGATCGCGAGTTCTGTCGACTGGTTTTGATTCAAGCTGGTGCGGGCCAGAACTGGCGCCGCGTTTCCCACCGGGGTTTCGATCGTACCGGCATGGTAACCGAGCAAGTTCAGCCGCTGTTGCACACCCCGCAATTGGGCCAGAGGAAACAATCCTCCGGTGAGCAGATCGATCACGTACTGAGATCCGAGAATGTCGAGCGTCGCGGTCTCGCCGGCACCGAGGCGCAGCTCGATCTTGCCGCTCGCCGGGGTCGTACCCGTGATGGGCGGGGCGCCACCCACGGTAAGAGTGAATTCCAATCCTTGAATGCCGCTGCTCGCCACCGAGCCAGGAAAACGTTGGAAGAAAATCTGCACCTTCCGTCGATTGACGGTGGATAATTCGTCTCCGGTGGCGCGACTGATGGCCAAATCTTCAGGCATAGATTACAAGGCAACTTGGATTTTGTTGGGTACCGGCAAGCCCGGGTGAGACAACCTGATCGATCGGCGGCATGAGTTTGGGTCTCCTCGGTCGTTCGGTTGCAAGAGGCTCAAATAAATCGGCGCTCAACTGCCGTGCACTTCAACCAACATCGCGCGCGTGTGGTCGTTCAGCTCGCCGTTGGCGGTCAGCCCATGTTTTTCCTGGAACGCCTTCAGCGCGGAGTGGATGCCGTCGGACATCTGACCATCCGCCGCCGCTCCATAGTAGCCCATGTTCCGCAGCCGTTGCTGCACCCCGCTTATTTCATCCACGGGATTTAGCTGGCCGAGCTTGAACAGATAATTGTCCTCGGCCGTGACCAGCTTCGCCTCAGTGACATAGGCCGGGATCTTCTGCTGCAATTTTCCGTAGCCATCCGTGTAGCCGTGGTAGGTGAGGTTCTCCACCCGCAATTCATATTTGAGGTTTTTCCGCGGATACCCGTCCTCCAAAAGCCGGATTCGAAAATACACCAGTTCGTTCTTCTTGGTGTAGCGATGGCGTTTCCCGGTCGCGCCACATTCCTGGCGGGGCTCCTTTTCCGGAATATATAAAACGTCCCCCGGATAAAGCACGGTTGGGAGTTTTCGCTTATGCTTGAGTTCGGAATTCTGAGAATGATTCCAAAGGTACTTCCAGGTGTACCCGTGATGTGCGGCAATGCTCGCGAGGCAGTCCTGCTGTTGTACGACGTATTCCATACTTAAGGCCCCGGCTGCACGGGTGTTTCCGAGTCAAAGGTTGACCGATGTTTACCTAATCCCAAGCGCCAACCGTGTCCGCGACTTGGCGACGGGGAAACTGGCGTGGATGTCTGCGTAAAGCGCTGGCTTTCGCGTCGGACGTGGACCGTTGAATGGTGATGATGGTGAAGCATGGGAACCTGGCGATGGGGGCACGAATCTGCCCCGCGTAGCCTGAGTCTAATAGCCATCACTTGAACCGCCGCCACCACTGGAGCCGCCGCCTCCGCCGTATCCGCTGCCGCCTGACCCGCCACCTTTCCCCCCTCCGCCGCCGCCATACCCCCCACCTCCTCCACCGCCACCTCCGCCCTTGTAGTCACCACCACCTCCTCCACCGCCGCCACCACCCTTGTAGTCACCACCACCTCCTCCACCACCGCCGCCACCCTTGTAGTCACCACCCCCTCCTCCACCGCCGCCGCCACCTCCACCTTTGTAACCACTGCCGCCTTCGTTTCCGCCATACCCGCCACCACCACC
>JBDSSD010000100.1:0-131322 GCA_039928945.1 Opitutus sp.
TATCACACCAAAGGTGTCCGACGCCGCGAGCGCGAGCAGGTCAGCTTTCGTCGCGTTCTCGAGGTGGTCCACGCTGCGCACGTGCAGTCGCAACGCTTCAGGGATCATCCCCAACGATTTGAATTGGTCCGCGTGCACCCGAACGGGCAGCCCATGTTTGCTCGCTCGATCGAAAAGGCGAATGCACGCCTCCACCGGCCAGCCCCCTTCCTCACAGCAGGCATCGATCGTGATACCAGGAAACTCGTGCCAGATCGCTGGAAGCATTTCACGCACGACCATCCGCGTGAAGTTCGCGACGTCGCCCTCGATGCCGTGCCCGAGCAGAGCGGTGGAGACGACCGTTCCCGGCCATTCCTGTGCGGCACGCTGAATCGCGTGGAGCATCTTCAGCTCAGCTTCTGTCGTTAGCCCGTATCCGCTCTTCACTTCCACCGTGGTGGTGCCACCCTGCAGGATTCGGTCGAGTCGCACGCGCAAGGCGGCCGCGAGTTGCTTGCGCGTCGCTTCGCGGACCGCGCGGACTGTCGCGACGAAGCCCGCGTTGCCTTTCACCGTTTCAGCCGCGGGCGTGCCGCTCAACTGCTGTTCCCATTCTTCGAGTCGGTCGCCCGCCCAACACGCATGCGTGTGGCAATCCACAAAGCCCGGCATGAGCACGCGCCCGTCGGCTTCGATCACTTCGGCATCAGAGGGCGCGGGCAGATCAACGCCCACCGCAGCGATTTTTCCGTCGGTGATCAGCACATCGCCGCGCGGAATTATCCCCAGGTTGCGCAGCGCCGGTCCGCGCCGTGCCCGCGCGGCGGCCGTCAGTCCGCCCCCGGACGCAGGAGCGGCGAGGGTGAGAATGCGAGCGTGACGGATCAGTTTACTCATGCGGTGAAGGTGAAGCGCATCATCTCGGGGTAGAAGAGCACAGGGGTCGCTGCAACGTCACGGGTAATGTGAGAGCCCGGGCTTCGCTTCCGCTCCGGGTCGCCAGGCAGCGGCGTCAGAGAGGGACTGCTCTTCGAACAAAAAGAAATGCAGATCTGATTTGGCGGACGCCAGCGCTGTTCGCGCCAGGACCGCGTGATGTATCTAGTTATCTGTGACTTGGCGCGCCCGTCGAACTTCAATCGAGTCGCCGGGTCTGGCTAGTTGCCGCACGGCGCTGAAAGAATGACTTGTTAGTGGAGGATAAATCGAAGAGTGACGGGCGCACATGGCTCGTCGTTCCAAGCGGTCACCTCGATCGCTCCCCCGTTTCGGCAATTGGTTTGTGGGTTTGAATGTCGGCGTGGCGCTGATTCTGGGCGGATGGTATTTGTTTCAGCCCGACACGCGGCAACACGAGGTGCGCCGCTTGGTGGAAAACGCTTTTGCGCACGAAAAACGCGTGACCGTGTTCGATGTGGTCTGGGATGTCTGGCAGCTGTACTACGCCGACGGTCCCGCAGGGCGGATTGCGGCAGGCGACAAGACCTTCGTCTACGGCGGTTCTCCGGTTTTTACCGGATCGTCTGCTCCGATACCGCTCCGCATCCTGAAAAACCAAGCCTATGTGACCGGTTACAATGACGCGACGGGAAACCCCGCCTGGGTGGCCTACCACCTCCGCGATCTGGACACGCTCCGGGAACCGTCACCACGACCGGACAAATTTGAGGTCGATCGGCGCACGGTCGCGCGGATCGCGCCCGAAGATTACGCCGGGACTGGCTATGACCGCGGGCATCTCGCGCCCAACTACGCGATCGCGACTCGGTTCGGCGACGCGGCGCAGCGGGAAACGTTTTTGATGTCGAACATCACGCCCCAGCTTCACGCGCTGAACGCCGGCGTGTGGAAGGAGCTCGAGATGAAGATCGCGACCAGCTATCCCGCGCGCTACGCCGAAGTTTGGGTGTTCGCCGGACCGATCATTGGCCAAAACCCCGACCGCTTACGCGGCGGAATCATGATTCCCGAAGCGTTCTATATGATCATCATCGACGAGCAGGAGCAGAAGTTGCGAACGCTCTCGTTGATCGTGCCTCAGGCGGCGATCTCAACGAAGGATCTCGGCGGCTACGTCACGACCGTGGCGGAGATCGAACGCCGCACCCACTTGGATTTTTTTCGTGAACTCGACGATCCTGCGGAAGCGGAAGTCGCGACGCAGAAGGCGAGTCGGGTTTGGTAGCCGCGCGATTAGGCGACTGCGCGACTGCCTTTCCGATTGGAGCGGGCCCGGTGCTAGGGGTTGAGATGACGGGTGGCGAAGGTCAGAAACGCCTTCCAATCAGAGGCCGTGATGGTGTGGCCCCCGGTGTGATAATGGAAGCCGAGATCGCCTTCGATGAGAGGTGTGTCGAGCGGCGGGAGCTCCGTCGTTCCAAGATCTTTTTTCCCGAGCAGTCGATAAACCGGCCCCGCGGCAACCTCGGCGAGGAACTCTCCCTTCGGATCCGCCCACTGATCTTCCGTGCCGCCGGTGATGAACACGGGTCGGGGTGCGCTGAGCGCGATGAGCATGTGGGCGTCCACGGGAAGATCGTTCCAGCGGCCGGCGTACTGCTGAAGATTGCCGGCGAACTGCCAGCCGAAGTTTCCGGTCATGTCGTCGAGGCTCTCGCCGTAGTCGCGCCGCGCCAGCGATGAACCCATTTCACCTGCGCAGCTCGAGAAGATCAGCGCAAAACGCGGATCAGAGGCCCCCGCCCACAATGCCGTTTTTCCGAGACGCGAATGACCCATCAACGCGATGCGTTTCGCATCGATGGCGGAATCCGTCGCCAAAAAGTCGAGGACCCGGCTCACGCCCCACGCCCACGTTGCGACCGTTCCCCATTCATCCGGCTGCGGCTGCGTTTGTCCGGCTTTGTAGGCGAGAGCCTGAACGCCGGACGAGTGGGTATCAGCGTTGTCCGGTTGGATTTCGGTGTAGCGCACGAGGGCGTAACCGAATCCGCGGCCAAGGATATCGGCGATCGGACCGGCCTCGGATGGCCGTGCGGGACCGCTGGCAGTGGCGGGTGCGGTGGCGGGACCTGCGGTGTTCGTGGCAAACGTGAGATGCAGGAGAACCGGCACCGCTGACTTCGCGTGCGGAGGAAGATAGTAATGTACGTTCACGTGCACGGCGCGTTCACCTTCACCGATGGTAACGACGCCGTGGCGGTGGATTACCGCCGTGTCGTTGAGCATCACGGACTCGTCGGTGTCCTTGGCAAACGTAACCGCGGGGACCGAATCTGGAACGCGGCCGTAAAATTGAGATTGATATAGTTTCAGAATTTCCGGCCGGCGCTGGTTCAACCATGTATCCGCATTGTCAATGCGTTGTCCGTTCGCGAGGATCAACGGATCCGGCAACGTATACTGCCCGACCTTGTTTTCGTCGTAGTTCGAAATGTGACCCGTGCGTGGCGCCCGACGGAGGGGGTTACCATGCGCATCCTTGCCGAGGTTGTTGGGGTTGGTGTTCGCGGCGGGCGCTGTGGCCGCGGGTGCGTCGACGGAATACGCCAGGGGCAGAACGAAGAGCCCGGAAAAAAGTGCGATGAGGCGAGGGGAGGCGAATTTCATGGGGTTGCTCGAAGCGAAGCCGGCCAACCCGAAATTGCGATCGCGATTCGGTAATGGCTTTCACTCACGCGATCTTCTGCTGGCTCCGTCGCCGCCGCAACGATCACACCCGAGGCGCGGCGGAGGAGCGAAACGGCGCATTAACCAAAGCAACTCCACTCAGGGCGAGGGCCTCGAACACACCGGAAAGCTCGCCAGCCTGATGCAAATCGGCGAACGCACGTGGCAGATGCAGCAGGAAAACCCACAACAAGATCATCACGCCTGACAACAGCGCGGCCCATCGTGATGTCGCGGGAACCAGCAGACCCACTCCGCCAAGAATCAACGCGACACCGGAAAAATAGGTCCAGGCTACATGGCCAGGTATCCACACCGGAATCAATTGGGCGGCAAAGTCCGTGTACGCGAAGTGTTGCAATCCGCAGACGACGAGAAAAGCGGCGAGCAGGACGCGAGGTGCCCACGTCCGAATCAGATTGTTGTTTCGCGACGTCGTGACTGCTGATGCGCCGGCCCATCCCGCAATAACCAGAGCTCCACCAAAAAGCGCGAGAGCTTTTAAGGGATTCGTCCAGCGGAATCCATGCATCGGATCGGCTGCAATTTCCGGCAGATGGAGGAAAACGACTGCCAGCAAGATAAGACCGGCGAGGCAGATCGCGGCCAGGCGCAGGCAACGGTTCGCCAGCAGAGCACCGCCGATTACGATCAAAACAATTCCGATGATCACCGCCCAAAACGAGATTGCAGGAACCCATGTGGGCAGCGCTGGCACGATGCGGACGAATTTGCCGCTGATAGCTTGTTGTAGTCCGGAGCCGATTACGGCGAGTGCGATGAAGACCCGGCCGAAAGCATACTCATCGATTGTTGCGCGCACAGTCGTGGACACGGGCGCGGGAGCGAGAGCTGAGGTCGGCACCATCAGACTAACACCGGCGTTTGCCGAAGTCCTTCGACAAAAGAAACGAGCCGATGAAATCCGCGGTCGAGGCTTAGGGGACGGTGGGTGTCGTCAGCTTCCGCGTGGTGTCAACCAACGCAGCGGCCAGGGTACGTACGGCCTTCAACGAGCGCGCATCGACGAACTGGCCCGTGGTATCGAACGCTTTATCGGCGTGGGGCAACGCCGTTTGGAGAGGAACGACGTGACAGCCGAGCTTGATGAGAAGCTGTTGAACGAGCTGCAGCGACCGGATGCCGCCAAATCCGCCCGGAGAAGCCGAGGTGACCGCCGCGACTTTACCGATGAACGGGTTGTCGTCTCCGCGCGTGCACCAATCCAGCGTGTTTTTCAGCAGGGGGGTGAACATCGAGTTGTACTCGGGGGACGCAATCAGCAACGCCTGGTGTTGCAGCACGAGCTCGATGAGCTTCCCGGCGTTGGCCGGAAGTCCCTCCGCGTCTTCCAAGTCGCCGTGGTACAGGGGAAGCACGTAATCGTTGAGGTCGATCAGCGTGACTTCCGCCCCGGCCGCGCGCGTTTCTGCGACCGCGATCGCCAGCATCTTCCGGTTCAAAGACTCACGGCGCGCGCTGGCCGAAAATGCGAGGACGCGAAGGGGAGAGCTCATGCGGCAAGCAAACGGAACGGGTCGCAATCAGCAAGGAGGCAACGGGAGACGACCAGACTCGTCGGTCCGATCTCGCGGCGAGAGCTGAAGCATTCGTGGTTGCTGGTTCGTTGAGGACCCCGGCGCAGCTAGACCGGTCAGCAAAGGCCGCGCGTGTTTTACGATTCGTATACGATCAGCGAAATTCGGCGCTGTTCTCGGCGGCCGCGAACGGACGGCTTTCATTGCGGCCGACTTCTTTCGGCATTCGTTCTCCTCTGAAACTGCAGCGGGTTGGCGTTGGCGTCGGCGGAACGCTGATGCGATGCGAGCAACTTTTCCGATGCCTCGGTGCGCGCAAAACCGCGAATGTGAATAACAAATCGGTTTTTACAGCGGCTCTTAGCTTGACCTCGGTGGGGTAAATTGGGACGAAATGGGGCACTTTGGGGCGGGTAGCGGCTCCGAACCCATGGCTCAATCTGGCAAAGCGATTTATACCGGCCTTTTCAGGCACACCCTCGACGACAAGTTTCGACTCACGATTCCGTCGGCGTGGCGCTATGCGCACGAGGGGGACGATACGTTTTTGGCGACGCCGCATCCTGACGGTTACATTGCGGTTTTGCCGCCCGCGGAGGTGGAGAAACTGCACATCAAGATCGCCCAGGTAGCGTTGAGTGACGGTGCCGGCCAGGATTTCGCGGCCCGCTTCTTCGCCCAGACGCAGTCCTTCTCCTTCGATAAATCGGGCCGCATCGGCTTGGAAGACGCGCTCCTTGAGCACGGTGGTCTGAAGCGGGATGCCGTGCTCGTCGGCTCCCTGACGAAGTTCAATATCTACTCTCCCGACCGGTGGCAGAAGGTTGAGGCGAGAACGTCGGGCGAAAACTTCGGTGATCTGATGCGCCGCATGGGGATCTAACATGCCACGCAGCGCCTCCACCTTTTCCGTTGCTTCCGGCAAACCCGTTTCTTTCGCGGTGGTTCCGGCGTATCCAAATTCTCCGGTCGTGGCCGAACCACGGCCCGATGCAGGGCGGGCGGCGATCGTGACGGTCCGCGTCCGCTCCCGGGTAAGTCTGCGAAGCGCGAGCTCAACGGTTTCGTCGATGAGGAGTCATGCCGATGAGCAATGCGCTGGTTGAAATCTGCTCACGCCCGACCATGACGCCCGGTCACCAGCCCGTACTTCTTCGTGAGGTCCTCGAGTTCCTCGCGCCGCGGCCTGGCGCCCGGTACCTTGACTGCACGTTTGGCGGAGGTGGTCACACGCGGGCCTTGCTGGCGGCAGGCGACGATATTTCGGTCGTGGCGCTGGATCGCGATCCCGCGGCACTCGAGCGCGCGGCGCCCTTGCGCGATGAGTACGGCGCGCGGTTCGAATTGCTCGATCGCGATTTCGGGCGTCTCGGTGACCTCCCGCATGCTGATTTCGACGGCATCCTCTTCGACTTCGGGGTTTCCTCATTTCAACTCGATGATGCGGAGCGCGGCTTTTCGTTTCGGCAGGATGCTCCGGCGGACATGCGGATGGATCCGCGAACCGGAGTGCCGGCGAGTCTCTGGCTGGAAACAGCGACCGAGCAGATGCTGGTTCGGGCCGTGCGCGATTTTGGGGAAGAACAAAACTGGCGTCGCGTGGTTCGCGCCTTGATCGCGGCCCGCGGTACGGGCGCGCTGGCGCGCACCACCTCTCTCGCCAACGTCATTGCCGAAGCCATACCCGCACGTGAACGGCACACTTCAAAAATTCATCCGGCGACTCGCACGTTCCAAGGTCTTCGGATCGCGGTGAACGACGAGATTGGCGCGATCGAGCGGGCGTTGCCGGCAGCGTTCGCCAAACTTGCCAGTCCTGCCCGGGCGGGAGCGATTTCTGAACGCAAAGGGGACGATCAACCAGGTCGAACCGGCGGCGTGCTGTGCGTGATCAGCTTTCATTCGCTCGAAGATCGCCCAGCAAAACAGTTCTTCCGTCGCATGTGCGGCCAGCCGGAAAATGCGAGCGATTCCACCCCGCAAGATCTCCGCATAAAACTGGCCGAGCCGCTGACGCGCCGCCCGGTCACTCCGGCCGACGATGAGATTGCCCGCAATCCGCGCAGTCGCTCCGCCAAACTCCGCGCGCTACGGCGGCTCTGACCGGCATCCCAATTTCGTTCGATGAAAGCCTCCTCCAATCTTGGTTTTATCAACCAACTCCTGGTTTACACCCTCGTGATGATTTGCTTCAGCGGTTCAATCGGCCTCGGCACGGTTTGGATGCGCCATCAAATTTCGCTGACTGCCAACGCCACCAAACAACTCGACGCCAAGCTGATCGCGGTCGAGCGCCACCTTTCCGAAGCGACCGCCGCCGCGGAAACTGAGCGCGACACCAACATCCTCCTGCGTCGCAATGCGGAATGGAACCTCGGTCTGATTTTGCCGAATCAGGCGCAGGTCGTTCACGTGACTGAGGATCCCGTCATGCGCCTCGCGGCCAAGCGCAACCGCAGCCTTTTCGGTGAGCGGGCACCGGTCGGGGTCGCCTTTCCTGTCGCGCTTCGTCGTTGACCAAGATGTCCAAAGGATTCGCCTCCAATTACCGGATCATGCTGCTGGCGACAGGTGTCGTCGGCTGTTTCTGCGTCCTCGGGGTGCGACTCGTCTTTTTGCACGTGGTGGATCGCGACGAATTGGTGCAAGTGGTCGCGAAGGCGCGGCGCCAAATCATTCCCGAGAACGCGCGTCGTGGTGATATTCTGGATGCAAAGGGAAATATCCTCGCGACGAGCCGCTCGATGATTGTACTCGAGGTGGATCCGCAATCCCTGCGGCCCGCCGACGAAGCCAAGTGGCCGCAGCTCGCGTCGTTGATTGGCATGCCGCTGTCCGAGCTCACGCGCATCTTCAACACCAAGACGCGACCCGCCGAGGTCAAGAGCCCGAAACTGGCGGAGGAAATCACCGGACCTTCGATCGCCTCGCTGTTCGAAATACCGTTGGTCGACCCTTCGCTGGACGGCGCCGCGAAAGCCGCGAGCCCGGCCACGGATGAGGACGATGATACGCAGCTGGACGAAGCCGTCGACGCGAACGGTGAGCGCCCCATCCGCTGGGCGAAGCTGAACGAAGGCGTGAGTGAATCGACTTATGCGAAGATCGATTCGCTCGGAATCAAAGGAGTGTATGGCAGCCGCGTTTATCGGCGGGCCTATCCTCACAATTCACTGGCGTCTCACGTGGTCGGCTACGTGAACAAAGGCGGCGAAGCCGTCGTGGGAATCGAACGGTACGCGGACTTTTATCTGCATGGCCGTGACGGCTGGCGGGAAGGCGAGCGCGATGGCAAGGGGCGGGAGGTTGCCCAATTCCGGACGCGGGAAGTTTCGGCCTCGGATGGCTACTCGGTCGTGCTGTCGCTCGATACCACGGTTCAACACATCATTGAGGAAGAACTCGAGTATCTGGCGAAAACGTACCAGCCCAAAAAAGC
Organism: Opitutus sp.; assembly: GCA_039928945.1. Lineage (GTDB taxonomy): Bacteria > Verrucomicrobiota > Verrucomicrobiia > Opitutales > Opitutaceae > Opitutus. The sequence continues at coordinate 8,590 of JBDSSD010000100.1, forward strand.
CACGATCATCGTGAGCGACCCGCGCACGGGCTTCATCAAGGCGCTGGCGAATTACCCGAACTTTGATCTCAACGAGTACAACAAGATCCCCAAGGAAGATCACGGCACGATGCGCAACATCGCCGTCGCTGACATGTACGAGCCGGGGTCGACGTTCAAGATTGTCGCGGCTTCCGGTGCCTTGAACGACGGCTTGGTGGAGCCAAGCACGTCATTCGATTGTTCGTTGGAGAAAATTGAATACCTCGGTCGCGTCCGTGGGCTCCCGCGCGAGGATCACCATTTTCAGATGCTTTCGGTGGCGGAAATCATTGCGCACTCCAGCAACCGCGGTGCTGCACAGCTGGCGATGCGCTTGGGCGACGAGCGCTTCTACAATTATGCGCGAGCGTTCGGCTTCGGTGAACTCTCAGGATTTCCGGTCGGTGGAGAAGTGGAGGGGTTGATGGCCGCGCCCAAGAAGTGGGATATCCTGACCATCACTCGTATGCCGATGGGACAGTCCGTGGCTGCCACCCCGTTGCAAATGCACATGGCGATGGGTGTGGTCGCGAGCGGCGGATATCTTCTGCGGCCCCAGATCATTCAGCAAATCCGCGATGCGTCCGGAGAGGTTGTTTATCGCTACGATACAATGGTTAAGCGGACGGTGATCAGCGAGAAAACCGCCCGGACGATGGCCAAGTTGCTGATGGGCGTCGCTTCGAACGAAGGGACCGCGCCCACCGCGGCAATTCCCAATTACGAGGTCGCCGGCAAAACGGGCACGTCGCAAAAAGTGGTGGACGGCCGGATGTCGACGACTCACCACGTGGCCTCGTTCGTCGGTTTTTTTCCTGCTAGCCGGCCGCAAGTTGCGATTTCAGTCATCGTGGATGATGCTGACGCCCATGCGCCGGGCGGCGTTGCTTACGGCTCTGCTGTAGCCGCTCCCGCGTTCAAACGCGTCGGTGAGCAGCTCATCCAATACCTTGATATCAAACCCGTCTATACCGCTGCTCCGTCCAGCAGCCTCGTCATGGGAGGAGCTCGCTAGTGATTGGTTATCTTTCGCAAAACTATCCTCTGATCCAAGCCTTCGCGCCGCGTCCGGCGGTGCGCAGCCGGCAGGAGAATCTCGTCCGCAATCGCGTCTTTAAAATGGCACCCAAACTCTCCGATTACTTCGGCGACGGCGAAATCATCGCCGTAAAGGGCAGCCTTGACCGCCCGATTTCCGGGCTGGTCCTGGACAGCCGTCGCGTGGTGCCGGGGACGCTCTTCTTCGCTTTGCCGGGACTACGCGCGGACGGCACGTCCTTCATCGATGAAGCCGTGAACCGGGGAGCGGTGGCTATCGTCACCCAGAGGATGCCGGCTCTCCCGCCGGCCCGTGTGACGTTTATCCAAGTTGCGGATGCACGGGCGGCCCTCGCCCGGGTCGCTCAACGCTACTACAAGTTTCCCGATCGCGACATGACGGTGGTCGGCGTGACGGGAACGAACGGCAAGACGACCGTCACGCACCTGTTGAAGCATTTCCTCAACAGTGATCAACGGGTCGGGCTGATCGGCACGATCAATTATGATCTAGGGGCGCGCACCGTTCCGTCCTATCGAACGACGCCTGAGTCACTCGACATTTACGGGATGATGGCACAAATGCGCGATGCTGGGTGCCGACAGGCCGTGATGGAAGTCAGCTCCCACGGCATCGACCAACAACGGGTGCTCGGACTGCAATTTGGAGCGGCGGTATTCACGAATCTGACGCGTGATCACCTCGACTATCACAAGACGCTCGAAGCCTACTTCGACGTCAAAGCCCGGCTGTTCAGCGGGGGAACAGGACCGGCGCCAAAAGTCGCCGTGGTCAATCTGGATGATCCGTACGGCGAGAAACTGGCGGGGCAGATTACGGCTGATCTGCCGCAGACACGGCTAAGGCTCGTCACGTTTGGCGAAAGCCCACGCGCTGAAGTCCGCGCGGAAAATGTTTCGCTGAATTTCAAGAATTCCACCTTCCGGCTCGTCTGGCCGAATGGGTCGATGGACGTAGATTCGCCCATGATCGGCCGCTACAATGTGAGCAACATGCTGGCCGCGATTGCGACCGCGTGGGGCTTGGGCCGTGATCCGTTCGTCTTTTTGTCACGTCTGCGGGGGTTCAAAGGTGTCCCTGGCCGCATGGAGCGGATTGAAGAAGGGCAGGCTTTCAATGTCCTCGTGGACTACGCACACACCGACGACGCGTTGCGCAATGCGCTCGGGATGCTGCGGACGATCACACCGGGCCGACTGCTCGTGGTGTTTGGCTGCGGCGGGAACCGTGATCGGTCCAAGCGGCCCTTGATGGTCAAAGCCGTCCAGGAATTCGCCGACTTTGCTTTCGCGACGGCGGACAATCCCCGATCAGAAGCACTGTCACAGATTTTTGATGACATGAAAGCTGGCGCGACCGTCCCGGAAAAGATCGCTTGGGTGGAGGACCGTCGCCGAGCCATCAGTCTCGCGCTGGATGCAGCCAAGGCCGGCGACTGTCTGCTCATCGCTGGCAAGGGCCACGAGAGCTACCAGGAATTCGCCGACACCGTCATTCCCTTTGATGACCGCCAGGTCGTCCGAGAGCTGATCGGAATCAAAACCCTCAAATACTCATGAACGCCAACACCACCTCTTTCGCCACGTCCACCCGTCATTCCACTCCTCGCACCGATCGCCCGGTGAGCGGCACGGCGCGGAGTGCGCGTGCCCACGCGGGACTGGAGGAGAATTGTCCGCAAGTTCTTCCCTTGGTGCTGGCGGTGCTACCTTTGCGGCCCGTCGTTCAGCGCGGTCGAGCGTCGCCCCGGCATGCCTGATTTTCCGCCATCACTTCTCGCGACGTGGACCGGCGGCCGTTGGACGGCGCAGCCGGTCTCTTCGCTTGCAGGGTTTACGATCGATACCCGTCAACTCCGTGTGGGACAGATTTTCGTCGCACTGAAGACGGGCAAGCGCGACGGCCACGATTTCCTCGCTGCCGCCGAAGCGGCGGGTGCAAGCGCCGCAATCGTGGGCGTTGCGAATCACGGGTTGAAGCTTCCGCAGCTCGTCGTCGCGGATCCGCTCGCCGCATTTCAGACGATCGCACGTGAGCATCGTCGGCGATTCACCGGACCCGTCATCGGCATTTCTGGCAGCGCGGGGAAAACGTCGACAAAGAATTTGCTGGCGCTGCTTCTTGGTGGGACGGAGACCGGAGTGCTCGCGACCGAAGGAAATTTGAACAATCACCTTGGCGTGCCGTTGACGCTGACGCGGTTGGACCCTGCGGCGCATCGCTTCGCGGTCGTTGAAGCGGGCATCAGCGCACCACGTGAAATGGCGCCGCTGGCGGCGATGATCGAGCCCGACATCGCCATCATCACATTGGTGGCACCGGCTCACACGGAGGAGCTGGGCGGACTCGGTGGAGTTGCGGCGGAGAAAGCGGTTTTGCCCGCAGCGGTTCGCCCGACCGGCGTCGCAATATTTTCCAGGGCCTGTGCGGATTTTCCGGCGTTTCGCGAATTATCCGTGAAGCAGATTGTGGTCGAAGCCGCCGATGTCGTTCGTCCAAGCGAACCGGGAAACGACAGAGTCTATTTTGCGGTGACGCAACGCGGCGAGGCCACCGCCGTGGCGGTTACCTATGGCACTCCGCCACCGCTGTCGTTCACGTTTCGACGGGTCTCGGATGGCATGGCGCAAAATGCGGTGCTCGCGATCTGTGCCGCGCTCTGGCTTGGGGTGTCGGCGCAACAGATTCAGCAGCAGCTCGCCCTGTGGCAGCCGGCGAAGCTCCGGGGTGAAGTGCGCAATGAAGACGGACGGCTGTACTATTTGGACTGTTACAACGCGAATCCCGCTTCCATGGCGGATGCCTTGGAAGCGTTTTACGCGGTCGCACCTGCGGACCAGCCGCGCTTGTTCGTGTTGGGCGGGATGGAAGAACTGGGCCGTGAATCGGAGATGTTCCATCGCGCCTTGGGCCGCACGCTTCGGCTAAGGGCTGAAGATGTTCTCATGGTGGTAGGCGACAACGCGGAAGCCGTCCGCACCGGCGCGGTGGAGAATGGGAGTCGGGCGGAACAGATCCATGTGGTCACGGCGCTCGAGCCGATCTCGGTGCGGGTCGCGGGGTGGAAAGGCGCGGTCTTCGTCAAAGGCAGCCGGCGCTACGAGCTTGAGAAGGTGGTCGCCTCGAGCGCCGTGGAGGCGCACGCGTGAGGTCCACGATCGGCGCGACCCTCGCAACGGGCGGCAACGTTCGCTCCACCGGCTAATTTTCCATGCTCAGCCTGCTTGCCGACTATCAGGACTATTTTGGCCCACTGCGATTGCTGCGTTACATCACGGTTCGCACGTTGCTGGCGGCGGTGACGGCGCTGCTGATCGGGTTCATCATTGCTCCTCGGCTGATCGCGCGGTTCCGCGAGTTGAAATTCGGCCACGGCTACATCGACGACCGGACCGGCGCCTTGGGTGCGACCTACTTTGACAAGAAGCACACGCCGACGATGGGCGGTTTGATCATTTTCCTTTCGGTCTTTCTCAGCTCCGTACTTTGGGCGGCGCCGAACATCTGGGTCTTCGTCAGCTTGTTCGTCTATGCTGCGTTGACGGTGCCGGGTTGGAGAGACGACTACCTCAAGGTGGTGCACAAAAATCGCGACGGAATCTCGTCGTGGGAGAAAATTGGGTGGCAATCGCTCGCCGCCATGGGTGCTTTGGCGGTTCTCCTATACCACCCGGCGAGCGCGACCAAGATTCGGGAGTTGTGGGTGCCGTTCTTCAAATATCCGGTCATCGCTCAGATGTCACCGTGGTTGCTGCTGATCCTCTTGTACCTCTGGATCGTCGGCTTCAGCAATGCCATCAACTTCACGGATGGTCTCGATGGACTGGCGGTGGGCTGCACGATTTCGGTCGCACTGGTGTTTGGGATCATGGCGTACGCGGCGGGAAATATTTTCGTCTCCGAATATCTGTTGATGAGCCACGTGCCCGGCACGGGAGAACTGACCGTGATTTGTGGTGCGCTGATCGGCGGCTGCATGGCTTTTTTGTGGTATAACTCACATCCGGCGGAGGTGTTCATGGGCGACACGGGTTCGTTGGCGCTGGGCGGTTTGATCGGCGTGATGGCGTTCATGATTCATCAACCGTTCACGCTGGTGATCGTCGGTGGCGTTTTTGTGGCGGAGCTTCTCTCCGTGGTGATTCAGATCGGCTGGTTCAAGTACACGAAGCGGCGGTTCGGCGTGGGACGCCGGGTATTTCTCATGGCGCCGATTCATCATCATTTTCAAAAAAAGGGCTGGCCGGAAACCAAAGTGGTGCTCCGTTTCTGGGTGTTGTCGCTCGGGTGTGCACTGGCTGGCCTGGCGACGCTGAAACTTCGATGATCGCAATCATCATTCATCGCAACTGACCCATGGCCCTCTCGGTTCCTTCTTCGCTGCAGCCGCTGCTCGCTCAACCGGTCGCCATTCTGGGCGGCGGCGTGAGCGGGATCGGTGTTTGCGCGCTGCTGGCCACGCTGGGGGGAGAGAGCGTGATCTATGACGCGAAGGCGACGACGTTTACCTCCAAGCTGGCGCGGAACCACCGTCTCGCGATTTTCTCGCCGGGCTTTCCGCCCGAACATCCTTGGCTAGCGGTCGCGCGGGCGGCGGGTTGTGAGTGTCAGAACGAACTGGATTTCGCCTCCCAGTTTTGGCGCGGCAGCATCATCGCGATTACCGGCACGAACGGGAAAACCACGCTGACTGAATTTCTCACGCACGCATTGCGCGCGGCAGGTCGGAAAGCCTACGCCACCGGGAACATTGGTTACTCCTTCACTCAACTCGTGGCCGAGACCGAGGGCGGCACCGCCGATTGCATCGCGGTTTGTGAAGTGAGTTCGTTTCAGGCTGAGACGTTGCGAACGATGCGGCCGGACGCGACCCTTTGGACGAACTTCGCGGAAGATCATCTCGAGCGGCATCCCACGCTGGAAAGTTATTTTAGCGCCAAATGGAATTTGGTGGCGCGCACGCGCGACTCGTCGGGCAAACCCGCGCGGGCCGAGACCCGGAATTCGGCGTTGTTCCTTGGATCCTCGGTCCAGCGGTTCGCTCAGAAATTCGATCGGCCGATTCCGGATGGATCCGGCGTCGACTCGGAGCATCGGCCGCAGGACGAGAGACTCGCGGGCACGCCGTTCGCCGACTATCCGCAACGGGAAAACTTCCTGCTGGCGGCGGCCTGGTGGCGAGCGTCGGGTCTGCCGCTGGCGGAGCTGTACGAGTCGGCGCAAACGTTCGTGATCGGCCGGCACCGCATGGCGCGGGTGGTCGAAAACGATGGCGTGGTTTACTGGAACGATTCGAAAGCCACCAACTTTCATGCGGTCGAGGCCGCGCTCGCGCGTTTTTCCACTCCCGTGGTGCTCATCGCCGGCGGTAAAGCGAAGGGCGGAGACCTTGCCGGTTTCGTGCACCGCATCGCACCGCGCGTGAAGCATGCGGTGTTGATCGGCGAGACGAGCGTCGAATTGGCTTTTCAGTTTTCAGCTTTCCGCGTCGGACACACGAGCTGCGTGAGCCTGGCCGACGCGGTGCGACGAGCGGCTGAAGTCGCACAATCGGGCGACAACGTCCTGCTCAGCCCCGGCTTTGCGAGCTTCGACATGTTCCGTGGTTACGCGGATCGCGGAGAGCAGTTTGAACAGCTCGTGCGCGAACTCCGTTCGACCGCCAGTTTTAGATAGCATTCACTCCCTCAACCCACCAACTATTCCTTCATGAAAATTCTCAAAATCTTCGGCGTCGTCGTGGGCATCCACGTCTTCGCGTTGGTGCTGATTTTTGCGAATCCCGGCTGCAGTTCTCCCAACAAAGCCGCACCATCCGCGTCCGACACGGTCAGCAAGACCGATGAGTCGCCGACGCCGGCGGCTCGTCCCGCCAGCGATGGCAGTACGCCCGTCACCATTGCGGGCGGCGATCCGGTCGTGAGCTCCGCTCCGGGCGGCGGCTTTGATCCGAACGCAACGGCGATTCCGGCGATCCGGTTTTCGCCCACGCGTCCCGGAACGCCCACGGCGAGTTCGTTGGAATCAGCTCCGACCAGTGATGTCACTCCGGCAAGCACCTACACGGTCGGCAAAGGTGACAGCCTGTGGACGATCGCGAAGAAGCACCATATCTCGATCGCAGAAATCGCCGCTGCGAATAATTTGAAAGCCAATACACCGGTGCGCATCGGCCAGAAGCTGATCATTCCGGGTAAAGCCATTTCGACTCACGCGAGCGCGCCTGAGCCGCTCGCACCGAAAGCGGCGGCCGCGGCAAGCTTCGCCCCCGTCTCGCGGGCGACCGGTGAATCCGTGAAGCACGTGGTGAAATCAGGAGAAACTCTCGGCGCGATCGCACGCAAATATCAGGTAAAGGTGGGCGAGATCGCCACTGCCAACAATATTTCAGATCCGGCAAAAATCCGGCCCGGCATGGAGCTCGTGATTCCAGGGTGGCAGGCACCGGGCTCGAAGTCGGCGAAGGCCGCAGCACCGCGCCAGACCACGCCGGCCGCGACAACTTCGGAAACGGCCACGCCACCGAGCTCGACGAACTCGCCGATTTTGGCGGCACCGGAAGACACGACCGCGGCACCAGCGACCTCCGAGCCGCCCGTCATCCGCGTCGACGATAAACCGTAAACGACTCAACTGCCACGAAAGGTGAAATGGCGAAACGGTGATCGCACAGCCTCCGTCTGACTTCATGGCTCTCTCGTCGCGGTCCCCGGCTGTTGTTCGTCCCCGGGTTATTCTCAATCCGGTCGCCATCATCATCGTCTGTGCGCTTGGCCTGACGATTTTAGGACTCACGATTTTGTTCAGCGCGAGCGCGTCGTTCAAGCAGGGGCCGTTTTTTTATCTGAGCAAGCAATTGGTCGGTGTCGCTTGCGCCTCCGTGTTGTGCTTCGTCGTGAGTCGGCTCGATCTCGATTATCTGCGGCGGTACGCCTGGTGGATTGCGGGGATTTTCCTGGTGGCTCTGGTCTTGGTGTTGGTGCCGCATGTGGGAGTGTGGCGCGGTGGAGCGCGGCGCTGGCTCGGCTTCGGTCCGATTCTCCTCCAGGTGTCTGAGTTCGCGAAGTTGGGACTGGTCTTCAGCCTTTCGCACTACCTGGCGCTCAATCAAACCCGGATCGGCGAGTTCAAGCGCGGGTTTCTTTTTCCCCTCGGACTCATCACGGCGTTTGCCGTCCTGGTGCAACGTGAACCGGACTTTGGCACTGCGGCGTTGATGATGACCGTCGGGCTCGTGCTGCTTTTTCTGTCGGGAGCAAAATGGCGGTATACGGTGCCGACGGTCACCGTCGTCGTGGCCTTGTTCAGCATCGCCGTCGCGTTGAACCCCAATCGTCTCCGGCGCTTTCTCGCGTTTCTCGATGTTGAAGGCAACAAGCAGGGCGGCACGTATCAGCTTTACCAATCTCTCGCGGCCTTTGCGGCTGGTGGTGTGGACGGCGCGGGATTGGGGCAGGGGCGCCAGCAACTCAATTTCCTGCCGGAAGCCCACACCGACATGATTTTCGCCGTGGTCGGAGAGGAGCTGGGCCTTTGGTTCACGCTCGGTGTAGTGATTTTGTTTCTGACGATTTTCGTGGCTGGACTCATTCATCTGCGGCGCGCGCCAAATCTATTTCAGTTTCTGTTGGTCACCGGATGTCTCCTGCTGATTTGCCTCCAGGCGATCATCAACGTGGGTGTGGTCACTGGGTTGTTTCCGACGAAGGGGATGTCGCTGCCGTTTATCAGCGCCGGTCTGTCGAACCTCTTGTTGATGGGCTTGCTCCTCGGCGTGCTGTTGAACACGCAGCGAACGTGGGGCCGCGCAACGCTGGGGAAGCACACGCGGATGATGCAGGAGGTTCTGGCGTGAACTCGCTGGCCGCTACGTTTGTTGAACAAGGACTGGGTTGAGATGAGCTCATTCTTGATTTCTTGCGGCGGTACGGGCGGACATCTCTCACCCGGGATTTCTTTGGCCGAAGGGCTCGTCGCCAAAGGTCATCAAGTTCGCTTGCTGATCAGCCAAAAGAAGGTGGATGCACGGCTGATCGAAAAATATCCGCACTTCCAATTCATCCCGATCCCTGGAACAGGGTTTTCGTTCAGCCCGGTTAAGTTGGTTCGGTGCTTGGCGACACAGATCAAAGGGTTCCGAACCTGTTTGAAACTCGTTCGCCAGCATCGGCCGGATGGCATTGTCGGTTTCGGGGGGTTCACTTCCACGGGAGTCGTAATGGCCGGAAGCCTGCTGAAAGTGCCGGTTGCTCTGCACGAATCGAACCGCGTCCCAGGTCGGGCGATTCGTACGCTCGGCCGCTTTGCACGTCGGGTTTATCTCCCTCCCGGCATTCGTTTGTTGAGCGTCCGCGCTGCGGCGACTCGTCACATTGGTTTGCCGGTGCGGCACGAGATAATTCGTGTGCCGCAGGCGGCGGCTCGCGCGGCGTTGGGTTTCGATTCTCAGCAGCGGATGTTGGTGGTCTTCGGCGGCAGCCAGGGCGCGAGCGTGCTGAACGAGTGGGTGCGGCGCGAATTTCCCCGCCTCGCGTCGGAAGGCGTTCAAGTTTGCTGCATCACCGGAATGGACAAAGGCCGCGACGAAGTGGTCGAGCTGCGGACCAAAACGGGCGCCGTGGTGCGAGCTTACTTTCGCATGTTCAGTGACCGCGTGGCGGAGTTGCTGTCCGCGGCGGACTTGGTGGTGTCGAGGGCCGGAGCTGGCACCCTCGCGGAGTTGATCCGCTGTGAAACACCGGCGGTGCTGGTGCCTTTTCCGCAGGCGGCGGACGATCATCAGCGGGCCAATGCGGCTTTCTTCGAACGACAAGGCGGCGGGATCGTCGTTGAACAGATGTCAGTCGGTAGCCTGACCTCAGAAGTTCTCGACGTGATTTTCAACGACACGCTGCTGCAGAAATTCCGCGGCAACTTGCAGCGGATGGATCGCGCTAATTCGCTCAGCCTGATGCTCGCCGATCTCGAAGAGCTGATCGGAACGCAGCGGACGCGGGCGGAAACGCTGGCCAAAACGGAAGCTTTGGTCACGTGAGACGCGCCGACAAACCCATCGTGTTATTCCGGCGATGAGACCATCCGCTTTGCCTCAGCTCTTCTCGAAAGACGTTCGTCGGATTCATTGCGTTGGCATTGGCGGCATGGGCATGGCTCCGCTGGCGATCTATTTGTCGCAATTGGGTTTCGCGGTTTCCGGTGAAGACGATGCGATGCCGGAGGAGGTTCGAATCCGACTGGTCAGCGAAGGCGTTGTGCTCTCGTCGATCCCGTCCGACACAGAGCTCGTGGTCTATTCGTCGGCCATCGCAAAGACTCACGATGCGTACCAGGCGGCGAAACTCCGGTCACTTCCGTTGGTACGACGGGGAGAAATGCTGGCGGAAGTCGTGCGGGACAAGAAGCTGGTCGCAGTTTGTGGCTCGCATGGAAAAACGACCACGACGGCTTTGCTGATCACCGCGCTGCGTCAGGCGAACTTTCCGGCCGGATACATTTTGGGCGGACTCTTTGGCGACGAAACGGCACCGGCGCGGGTGGGCTCGAACGACTGGGTAGTGGCGGAAATCGACGAGAGCGATGGGACGATTGAACGGTTCACGCCAACCCTCACCGTGGCCGTGAACCTCGATTGGGATCACCCGGATCATTATCGGCAACTCGCGGATCTGGAGCGGACGTTTGCTGCGCTCTTCGGTCGGACGACAAGCACGGTCCTGGTGAGTGACAGTTGTGCGTTGAGCGCGCGGGTTGTTGCTTTGACCACGGCTGCCGTGGCATCCGCCGCGACGGCGTTGCCGGCTTTCCATACGTTTGGTCGATCTGGAGAATTTGGAGCGGTATCGGTGCGGGAGAGCGGGGGAGTGATGTCACTGAAACTGAATGGCCGCTTCTCAATTCAAGAAGCCTCCGTCCGCGCGAGTGGAGATTTCAATGCAGCGAATGCGACGGCGGCTCTTGCCGCGGCGCAGTTGATGGGAGTCGAGCTCACGCCGCGCTTGCTTGAGACATTTGTCGGGGTGAGACGTCGTCAGACCGTGTTGCACGCGGCGGAAGGCGTGACGGTGATCGAGGACTACGCGCATCACCCGGCGGAGATTCGGGCGCTCCTAGGCAGCTTGCGCCGGCGAGTGGAAGCGGGCGGACGCCTTGTCGTGATTTTTCAACCGCATCGATTCAGTCGAACGGCCCAATTTAAGAACGAGTTTGCGGCGGCGCTCGCTCTGGCTGACCGGTTGTACCTGCTGGATGTGTATTCGGCCGGTGAATCTGCGATCGCCGGAGGCACAAGCGCCGACATCTATGCCGAACTCAAGCGAGGTGCGCCGGCGTTGGAGGTGAACTATCTGCCCGGAAACGATGCTGGATTTTTTGAAGCGCTGTCCCGGGATGTGAGAGCACTGGACCTGATTGCGTTTGTGGGCGCGGGCAATATCGATCGCAAGGCACGGGACTGGCTGATGGCCCTGCAGAATCAGGCAATGAAAAATCGAGCATGGGACGAATTTACAGAGGTGGTGCGGCCCCTGGTTTCGACGGGCACGAAGTTGAAACGCGAGGAACCGCTCGGGGCCAAGACGACCCTTCGCGTCGGCGGTGCCGCGCGCGTGTACGTGGAGCCACGCTCCGTTGAAGACCTGCAGGCAGTCTTGAAGGAAGCGAAGTCGCGAGGATTCGAGGTTCTGCTGCTGGGGCGGGGATCCAATCTGATCGTGCCCGATGAGGGGGTCGATGGTGTGGTGATTTCGCTCGCGAACGACGCCTGGGCGACGTTCGACGCGCGGGAAGGCGGACGCGTTTGGGCGGGAGCCGGACTGCGTTTGAAGAATCTCTGTGGCCTCGCGACGAAGGCGGGATTGGTTGGATTCGAATTTTTGGAAGGGATTCCGGGCAGCGTGGGTGGTGCGCTGCGCATGAACGCTGGCGCGATGGGCGGTTGGATGTTCGACGTCGTCGAGCAAGTACAGCTGATGACGTTGAGCGGCGAAGTGAAGACGCTCGACCGGGCGAACATGAACGTGAACTACCGGCATTGTGCGGAGTTGTACCACACGATTGCTCTCGGAGCGCTGCTTCGACCGGTGGCGCAGTCAGACGCGTTGGTGGTGAGCCGTCAGATCGATGTCTACCGTCGGAAGCGTCAGGAGTCGCAACCTCGGGAACCGAGTGCAGGTTGCATTTTCAAGAATCCGCCCGGCACGTCGGCGGGTCGATTGATCGACGAGAGTGGGTTGAAAGGGGAGCGAGTGGGGGATGCGGAAGTGTCTCCGGTGCACGCAAACTTCATCGTCAATCGCGGCCATGCGACGGGCGCGGATGTGCTCGAATTGGTCCGGCGGGTACGCGCCCGGGTGCGCGAAGTCAAAGGCGTGGACCTGGAACCCGAGGTGTTGCTGTACGGGAAGAATTGGAAGGATGTCTTGTGAGACGCATCGCGTTTCACGGCACAGGCCTCGCTATATCCCAGCAAATCTTTCCATGAGATCGCCAACGATCGCTGTGTTCAGTGGCGGCACCTCTTCTGAGCGCGAAGTGTCGCTCGGCTCGGGCGCGGCCTGCGCGATTGCGCTGTCGCGGTCATTTCCCACGCGTTTGTTTCAATTGCGCTCGAATTCCCTGCCGGAAGGACTCGATCCGCAGCGGCACGTGGTGTTTTCGACGCTGCACGGCACCTTTGGTGAAGATGGCGGGATGCAGCGGCTGCTGGATGCGGCCGGAGTGCAGTACGGCGGGTGTGATGCGCAGGCGAGCGAGCTGACGATGGACAAGACTCGAACCAAGGAAGCAGCGCGGGCGCGTGGAGTTCAGGTGGTCAAGGGGCTGTGCTTTCGTGCCGAGGCGAAGCCGACCGTGGATTCATTGATTCAGACGCTGGGTACCAGCTTGGTGATGAAGCCGAATGCGGAAGGCAGCAGCGTGGGACTGAGTTTATTGGCGACTCGGGAAGAGTTGTCCGCGGCGCTCGCACGGATCACGCAGGGCACGTGGTTGGTCGAGCAGCGGATTGTGGGCCGCGAGCTTTCGGTGGGGGTATTGGGCGGCGAGGCGCTTGGTGTCGTCGAGATCAGGCCGAAGTCAGGCGTCTACGACTACACCAGCAAGTACACGAAAGGCCTGACGGAATATTTTGCGCCTGCTCCGCTGGATACAGCGATGACGGCGAAGGTGCGGGCGGCGGCGGCGACGGCTTTTGCGGCCTGCGGCTGCCGCGATTATGCGCGCGTTGATTTTATCCTGCGAGATGAGGAGCTTTATTTGCTGGAAATAAATACGCTGCCCGGCATGAAAGAGACGAGCTTGCTGCCGATGAGCGCTCGCTGCGAGGGGTTGGATTTTACGGCCTTGGTTAAAGCAATGATTACACCCGCGCTGCAGCGTTTTCATGCGGCGGCGGCGCCCGCCCTTTTGTGAGCCGAACGGAGACGAACGCACCCAACGCCCGGAGCTGGAGAGATATTCCTCAGCAGGTGAAACCGCGCGCCATGTCGGCGGAAGGAAGGCGTCGCGTCGCCTGGAATGGCCTGAAGACGATAACCGCCGCGGCTGTACTCGCCGGGTTAGGCTGGGGCGGATTTCAGATTGCGACCGCGTTGCGCGGAAATCCCAAACCGTTCTCGGGCGCTGCTCCCGCGTTGCCGATCAACGAAATCGTCCTGATTACGGACGGTGTTCTAAATCAGAAATGGCTCGTCGATACGTTGGCGCTTTCGAACAAAGCCACGCTGATGGAGGTCGATCTTTACCGACTCCGTGCCGCCTTGATGGCGAACGCGCAGGTTCGCTCGGCGACTCTGACACGGAACTTCCCTGCAACGTTGACGGTAAGTCTGTCGGAGCATTCTCCGGTGGCGCGCATCATGGCGCAGCTCAGTGACGAGCCTGCGCGGATGTTTTTGGTGGCTCGGGAGGGGATTGTTTTCGAAGGCACAGGCTTCGATGCCGAGATGATTTCCACTCTGCCGTGGCTCGACGGCGTGAAGCTCGTCCGCAAAGACGACACCTTTGTGCCGATCGCCGGCATGGAGACGGTGGCCGACCTGCTGGCGAAGGCGAAAATGGAAGCGGAGCATCTCTACCGTACCTGGCAGGTGGTTTCGCTGGCGCGACTGGCGACGGACGGCGAAATCGAAGTTCGGGACAAGAACGTCGCGAAAATATTCTTCGGGACCAACGAAGATTTCTTCCGGCAATTGGCGCGACTCGATTTACTGCTCGATACAACGCGACTGCAGACCGACAAGTCACCTCGTGAGATCAATCTCTCGATTGGTTCCCAGGTGCCGGTCTCTTTTGACGATCCCGCACTGACGCCGATGGCACTCAAGGCCGGCGCGACGCGCGCGGCGGGTCCGACCACTTCCGTTCATTCTCCGTCCACGAACCACCAGCGAAAATCGAAATTGTGAGCTCTCGTACCACCTTCATTGGCGCCGTCGAAATTGGCACCTCCAAAGTCACCGTCCTTGTGGGTGAATACACCGGTCGCGAGCTGGCGATCATCGGCCGTGGCGAATGCTCGTCGCGGGGCGTGATCAAGGGCGCGGTTGTCGACTACAAGGCGGCGAGCGATTGCACGCACAGCGCGTTGGAACAGGCGGAGCGCGACGCCGGAGAGCGCATCGAACTGGCTTTCCTCGCTCAAACGGGCGGTCACCTGGAAGGCTTTTACAACGAAGCGTCGGTCAATGTGAAGTCGGCGGACAACATGATCGACCGCGATGACATTCGCACCGTGTGCGAGCTGGCGCGTTCGAAGGAATTGCCCGGAGGAAGAATGGTCGTGCACCACATTCGCCGGCCCTTCCGGGTGGACGGCCGCTTGGTGCCCACGTCGCCTGAGAATCTGATGGGACAGCGCCTCGAAGTCGGCTACTGGACCGTGCACGGGCAGGAACAGCGACTGGCGGATAACATCCATGTCATTCGCGGCTTCAACCTCGAGGTGCGCGAGCTGGTGCTTTCGAGTCTGGCGTCTGGACATATGATCACCACGCCGGAGGAACGTCAGCATGGCGTACTCGCGATCGATATCGGTGCAGGCACTACGGACTACGTTTTGTACCGGGACGGTGTGGCGCATACAACGGGCGTGGTCCCGGTCGGCGGCACGCATCTGACGAATGATTTGAGCATTGGTCTTCGTTTAACCGAAGGTCAGGCCGAGAAGCTGAAATTGCGCTTCGGACGCGCCACGGTTCAAGCCCGGGAGAAAAACGAAAAAGTGTGGCTCGACGGCAATTTCGCGATCGGTGACCGCCAGTTTTCACGACAAGCGATCGAACAGATCACGGCCGCGCGCGCGTGGGAAGTTCTTGAGGTGGTGAAGAAGAAACTCGGCAGCACGTTTAGCGCGGAGACGTGCGCGGCTGGCGTGGTGTTGACGGGTGGAACAGCCAAGCTCGCGGGATTCGCGGATGCGGCGGCGAAAGTGTTTGGTGTACCGGCGCATTTGGGCGAGACCCCGGCCTGGGTCGCCGAAAATTTGCGGGATCCCGGCTATAACACGGCGCTGGGCCTGCTCTACTACGGAGTGAGCGCGCAGAACGAGCGGGCTCCGGCCGTCCGTCGCAGCACTGGCTTCATCTCGAACGTCAAACGCCTCTTCGCCAGCGCCTGATCCGATGAATCTCAACGAACTTCCCCTCGAACATTCCTTGCTCACGGATCGCAACCTCGCGATCAAACTCGTGGGCGTTGGTGGTGCCGGATCGAATGCGGTCGATCGGCTGAAGATGGAAAATCTGGAGCGACTGCAGCTAGCCGTCGTTAATACGGACCATCAGGCTCTCGCCAGCTCACCGGTTCAGGACAAGGTTTTGATCGGAATGAGTGTCACGCGCGGTCTTGGCGCGGGCGGTGATCCGGAGCTGGGCCGTGAGGCGGCTGAATCGGATCGCGAGAAGATCGCGAAAGTGGTCAAGGAGTGCGATCTGGTCTTCCTGATCGGCGGAATGGGGGGCGGCACTGGAAGTGGTGCGATGCCGACCGTGGCAGAAATTGCGGCGGAGCAGGGCGCGCTGGTGATCGCGTTCGTTACGATGCCGTTCAGCTTCGAAGGTGGCCGTCGACTCAAGCAGGCGGAGGAAGGTCTCGCCGCGTTGCGACGCGTATGTGACGCCGTGATTCCGCTGCCGAACGATGTGCTGCTGCAAGAGGCGGCGGAGAATGAAACCGTGCTGGATTCGTTTGCGCGAGCGGACGAGTGGATGGGCCGCGGGGTGAAGTCGATCTGGGCGATGCTGTTCAAAACGGGCCTGATCAACTTGGATTTCTCGACGCTCCGGCAGGTGTTTCAGCAACGCGGAGGGAAAACGCTCTTCGGATTGGGTGAAGGATCGGGCGAAACCGCAGTCGCGGATGCCGTCGCCAGCCTCAAACTCTGTCCGCTACTCCATACGCCAGAATTCTCCCGCCGGGCGGACCGGCTGTTGGTCAACATCATCGGAGGCACTGATCTGACCCTGCCCAAGGTGAACGATTTGATGACGGCGATTACCGAGCAGTTTGGGCGGGAGTCTCATATCATCATGGGAGCAGTGATCGATGAACAGATGCAGAATCGAGTAGAGGTTTGTGTCCTGGGTACCTGTGACATGAATGGTCGCGGCGTTTTGCCGCGCCGACCTGTGACCGCCGCCAGCAGAACGCGCATTACGGTCCCCCGCGCGGACATCGTCGACATGTCGCCGCGCGCGACCGCTAAAAACAGTCCGACGAGTCCCGTCCAGACCACGGCGAATACCGGAGCGGGCAGTGACCTTTTGGCGGATGAGGCCGCCACGGCCGCGGCGAACAAGATTGCGCAGGACGAGTTTGGCTTCGGCGAACTGGAAAGCCGCGGGCATTTCGAAAAGACGGATCGTAACCTGTTCGACGGTCAAGACCTTGACGTACCAACCTACCTGCGGCGGGGCATCAAAATCATCATCTGAGGCGCAGTATC
This sequence comes from Opitutus sp., assembly GCA_039928945.1. GTDB lineage: Bacteria > Verrucomicrobiota > Verrucomicrobiia > Opitutales > Opitutaceae > Opitutus. The sequence continues at coordinate 25,611 of JBDSSD010000100.1, forward strand.
GATCACGACGCGACGAGGCGCGTGTAGTCCGCCTCGCCTTACACGGCCGATCGGCCTGGCGCAGTCTGGATGAGTCTGTCTCAGTCGCTCCTGCCTGTTTTCGCTGGCTGCGGTTGGCGCCGGGCACAAAAAAGCCCGCCGGGGTTTTGGCGGGCTGAACTGAAAGGGGTAGTGGGGAAAAGCGTCAGACAGCTTTCGGCAAAGCGATATCCTCGACTTCCGCGGCGGTGAGATTGTGGCGCCGGGACTTTTGCAGATGGTGGCGTTTTCCTAGCATGCGGTCGAGTTTGTCGACCAGGAGTGAAACGGCTTTGTGACACTCGTCACTTTGAACCGTGGCATTCATGTCGGGACCATTGATTTCAATGTGCCCCTTGGCCTTGAACCGAGTGGCGACCTCTTCCTTGGCATCGCATTCTAGTTCCACACGGATACGCACGATGCGCTCCTGGTGACGAAACAGTCGTTCGGCTTTCTCCCGCACAAACGTCTTAATGGACGGTGTGAGGTCGAGGTGGATGCCGGAGACGATCAGTTCGTGGTTGTTTTGTCTGTTCATGATGCTGCGTTTAGTTTGGTTTTCAGCGAGCCTGGGCAGACCACCCGCCCAGACTGAAATTCCTCCATCGAAGCTTGTGCCCTCGTCGCGCGAAGCGCTCCAAACTTTCTCTGCCGTCGTCGTAACCGGCGGATCTTCCGGTATTGGAAAATCATTCATCGAGCTCGTGGCAAAGCTGCGGCCAGAGCTCCCGTTTTGCAACCTCTCTCGTACCGCTCCGGTCATAAACTTAGAGAAGCTTAAGCTTTGCCATATCCCGTGTGATTTGGGCAACGGGGCGTCCGTCGAAGAAGCCGCGCAGCAGGTAAAATCCTTTCTAAACTCAGTGGTGCCAGCTGGTCGCGTGCTCCTCATCAACAATAGTGGTTTCGGCTCATACGGGGAGTTTCCTGAGCCCAATCTCATGCATCAGCTGGCGATGGTAGACGTAAACATTCGCGGACTCGTCGATTTGACGGGCCGATTGTTCGACGTGCTCAAATCGCGAGGTGGCGTGATTATGAATGTCGCCTCGACTGCCGCCTTTCAGCCGACGCCGTTCATGGCGACCTACGGCGCGACCAAAGCGTTTGTGCTGCACTGGAGCCTGGCGATGAATGAGGAGCTGAGAGGAACCGGCCTTCGTACGCTGGCCGTGTGCCCCGGTCCGACGAGCACGCAATTTTTTCGGCGGGCAGGACTGGATGCACGCAGCACGGGCGGTGCACTCAGCATGTCGAGTGAGGAGGTCGTTGTTCAGGCGCTGAAGGCATTGGCGGCGGGACGCAGTTTGGTGGTGACCGGTTGGGCCAATAAAATTACGGCCGTCGCTGGGGGAATGGCGCCAAAGCGACTCGTGACCTGGATGGCTGCGAAGATCATCGCACGTTATAAAAATCTGCGGGTGGCGAAATGACGTTGGACGAGTCGGGGCTGGGTCCAAAGGCGATGGACGAATTCTCGCAACGCGCGTGTGCGTGGCCGCGGCGGCTGCGACAGGGTCCCGTGCGACTGATCGAGCGCGAAGAGTTGGTCGGCTGGATTGTGTACGAAGACGAACGACTCCTCGTCGTCGGGAAGCCGGGCGACGTGGTGTGTCACCCCTCGAAGGCAGGGCCATGGTCGAGCTTGGTGGGTGCAACGAGGGAGTACACGGCTTTGCCGACCATGCATCTCGTTTTCCGCCTGGATCGCGAGACCAGCGGCGTCGTTGTGCTCGCGAAGGATGCGCGAATGGCGAGTCGGCTCCAGACGGCGATGCAGGAGCGGAAAGTAGGGAAGCGTTATCAGGCAATTCTGACGGGCGAACTGCGTGAACCCACGACCGTAAATCAACCGCTGGGCGATGACATCGGCAGTCCGGTGTTCATCAAATCGGCGGTGCGGCCTGACGGACAGGTGTCGGTCACGCATTTCTCCCCGGTGCGAACGGCTGGCGGATTCACGCTGGTCGACGTGGTGACCGAGACTGGTCGCAAGCACCAGATTCGGGCGCATGCCCAGTGGCTTGGTCACAGCATTGTGGGAGATAAAATCTACGGACCCGATGCCCGGCACTACCTTGAGTTCATCGATGACGGTTGGACGCCGGCCTTGGAGGCGAAGCTGCTGTTGCCGCGACAAGCCTTGCATTGCGCGGAGATCGATTTGCGGACGGCGGGACTCGACTATGTGTTCACCGCGCCGTTGCCGATCGACCTGCGGGATTTCTGTACGGCCCGCGGGTTGATGTAGAGGCTGTGCTCGTAACCGCGTTCAGTGGTTCACGAGTTCGCGAGTTGAGTACGCAGTCTGCGCCTACAATACGCACTCGACTGCTGCACGCAGGGCCGCGACGCGTTGCGCGAGGGGGAGGGCGGACGGGCTCTCCAGCGTGTAGGTGAGCGTAGTATGATGCGCGCGCAGGTAAATCGCTTCGGGCCACAACTCACGCAACAGCGGATCAGCAATCGGCCGGATGATTCCGGGTGCGGCCGATTCTCGGCCATCGATCACCGCAGCGGTGTCGATTGGACAGACGGAAGAAACCGCGGCGATCATGGATTCCGCATAGCTGGGGCGATTATCGGGATTCAACTCATAGAGGTAAAAGCCCGTGGATTCCCAATCTTCATGCAGGCTCATCGTGAGGTCGAAATCCGGCTGGCTCTGGAGCCACGCGATATGTGCGCGGGTTTCGGCCGCGAGCACGGCCTTGTAGTCGCGGTTGAGGTCGACCGCGTCCGCATTCTCCCGCGTCGCCTTGCTGAAGCCCTGTGGATTCAGCAGCGGACAGATTAGCCAGTTGGCGCGCTGGTCAAACACACCAGCTAACATCATCTCCAAAAGAGCGAGGGGTGGCGCGGGTTCGTCGCCATGAATTCCAGCCGAGAAATAAAGCCGCCGTCGCGGGCCGGGCGTACGTTTGGTCAACGCGATGAGCGGGCAGTCGGCGATTTCTCCGTACTGTGTGACCCGAAATCCGTGCAAGCGGGCGGCGGTTTGAAACCGCTCGACGAGTTCTCGAGGATCAAAGGCAGGTGTCGGATGGCGGGTGAGCACGGCGTTCGTCGATGCGTTGTTCGAGCGGCCCGATCATTGGAGCGTTTGGCTTTGGTACAATCCGCATTCAACGCTGCGAAAACAGACGCATGGTCGCGCCTTTGACAGCGACTCGCGAGTGGTTCTTGCTGGTCCTTTGCCCGGTTCACCGACCTCTTTTTCAACCATGTCCTCAGTCCGCGTTCGATTCGCCCCCAGCCCTACGGGATTCTTTCACATCGGCAGCGCCCGCACTGCGTTGTTCAACTGGCTTTATGCCCGCCACACCGGGGGCACGTTCGTGCTGCGCATCGAAGACACGGACAAGGAGCGGAACAGTGAGCAGTTTCTGAATGTGATCTACGACAGTTTGCGCTGGCTGGGGCTGAACTGGGACGAAGGTCCGAATATCGGCGGGCCGTTTGGACCGTATCGGCAAAGTGAGCGCGCCGCGGTTTACAGCGACTACCTCGAAAAACTTCGTCTCGCTGGCCGGACGTACGAGAAGGACGGCGCGATTTGGTTCAAACTGATTGGTGAGCGCTCGGAGGTGTTCGACGAGCACCGGAAGAAAAACGTCACCAAGGTGAAGGTCGCACCGACCGTGATTGACGATCAAATCCGCGGGAAGGTGGAACGCCTCGAGGATGAGGACTTCGTCATCTTCCGTTCGGACGGAAATCCCGTGTTTCATTTCGTCAACGTCGTTGACGACATCGCGATGCAGATCACGCACGTGATCCGGGGTGAGGACCATTTGTCGAACGCGAGCAAGCACGTGGAGTTGTTCAAAGCATTCGGCGCGCCCGTGCCCCAGTTCGCGCACATTCCGCTGATCTTGAAACAGAACGGCCCAGGGAAAATGTCCAAGCGGGATCAGGGCGCGCTGATCGAGGAGTACCAGAAACGCGGATATCTGCCTGAGGCGCTGGTCAACTTCCTCAGCCTGCTGGGTTGGAACCCGGGCGATGACCGGGAGAAGATGCCGATCGCCGAGATCATCCGGCTGTTTGATTTACCGGGCGTGAATCAGAGCAACGCTCGCTTCGACGACAAGAAACTCGCGCACATGAACATGGCGTATCTGCTGGATCTGCCAGCGGAAAGATTCGTCGCCCTCGCCCGCGAATATTTCATTGCCCACCCGGCGAGCCCGACGATCACGCACGCGCTCGCCGCCGATTCCCGCTATTTCCATGATGTAATGGTGCTAAGCCAGCCGAAGATCAAAGGCCTTGAAGAGCTGCCCGCTTACACCGCGTATTTCTTCACGGAGGAGTTCGCGACGGACGAAAAAGTTCGTGGCAAAGTGATGGGCAAAGGCGAGCCGAAGGCGCGCTTGAGCGAGCTCTCAGATGCACTCGTGCGACTCGATTTCGCGAGCGATCTGACGATCGAGGATGGGATCAAGAACCTCGCGGCGGAAAAAGGACTCGGCTTCGGGGACTATCAATCGGTCGCTCGCCTGGCGCTCTCGGGGACCAATGTCGGTCCAAGCATTACCGGGATGATGCGAGTGCTTGGAAAAGATAAAGTGCGCGCAAGGTTCGACCGTTTTTTGGCGACGGCCTGAGCATTAAGGAGACACTCTGGGGTTCAGCGACCGTAAATTGCGGCTGACGAGCGAACGACGTAGACCGGATGTTGATTTTGAGAATCCGGCCGCTGCCTTGTGCGGCTGCTTGATCGGAATCTATCCGTGCGAATCCGTGAAATCAGGGGTGATTTCGGTCGGATCGACTCAATCAACCGGAGACCACGGATTTCGCGGATGGGCACGGATCAGAACGATACGGATTCGAGGGTTAACCTGCCCCGAATTCGTGGATACGGAAGCGAGGCAGATTGGATGGAGGGTCGCCCCTTTGCGGCCTCCGCGACCTTTGCGTGAGGCAAGCTGCCTCCCAGCTCATTCCATCGGACTTCAATCATTTCACATCAAACATTTCCAGCTCAGTAACCTTTTTCTTTATCGACGGTGTGGCGGAGGGGTTCGCCTTTGGCGAAGCGGCCGAGGTTTTCCTTAAATATCTCGTAGTAACGCGGGCCCTCGGTGTCGGAACGTCCGGCGATGTGTGGCGTGATGATCACGCGGTCAGCTTTCCAGAGCGGATGGCCTTTTGGCAGCGGTTCCGGGTCGGTGACGTCGAGGCCCGCGCCGGCGAGGTGGCCGCTCTTCAGAGCATCGGCGAGGACCATGGCATCGTAGATTTTTCCGCGCGAAACGCAGATGAAGAATGCGCCCTGCTTCATTTTACCGAACTGCTGAGCCCGAAACATTTTTTCTGACTGGGCGGTGTGCGGGACTGAAACAAACACCACGTCCGCTTCCGGGAGTACGTCTTCCAGCCGATCAGGCCAGACCGTGCGATCGAGGTACGGCGTGAACGGGAGGTCTTTCGGATCGACGCCGATGACGGTCATGCCAAAGGCCTTGGCCCGCACGGCAATCTGAGTGCCGATTCCGCCGACTCCGACAATCACCGCGGTCTTGCCGTTGAGCTCAAACAACGGACGAAATTCGCCGGCGTTCCACGTCTCCGAACGCTTCCAGTCCATGGCCAGGTCGATTCGCCGGGTGAGTCCAAGCAGGAGCGCAAACGCGTGATCAGCGATCTCGATCCCCTGGATGATTTTCATATTCGTCAGGGTGATGTCGCTGTTCTTGATCTCGGGGAAGAGGTAGTTCTCCACGCCGGCGGAAGTGACTTGGACCCATTTCAGCTTTTTGGCGGACCGCACCTGTTCGGGCGTGATCGTCCCAATCACCGCATCTGCGTCGACGATCTCGGCGGCCATCTTATCGCGCGTGGGAAAAACGATGTTCAACGAAGGCGTGGCCGCGCGGAGATCACTGATTTCCCGCTCGGTCAATTTGGCGGGACCCGTCGACGTGAAGACGACTTTCTTGGACGCGACAATGGTTTGGCCAAAGGTGAAAACCGGCAGGAGCAGCGCGGCGGCGAACAGGCAGCGGGTGAGGGGGGAGTTCATGGGGTATGTGATGAGGGAAGGCGACGGAACAACGGTGAACCGAAACGCGACGCAGGGGAAGCATGTCGGTGCACCTTTTTCTTTGCGGGCGTGCAGGCTTGGCGTTCCATGAGGCATGCTTAACGCCATTTCAGTCAAGGCCGCCCTGCACAGCGCTTCAGCTCAGGATCAGGTCCTCGTGCAGGGCTGGATCCGCACGCGCCGTGATGCGAAGAACTTTTCGTTCATCGAGCTCAATGACGGATCCTGCCTCAAGAACCTGCAGGTCATCGCGCCCGATAGCCTGGGCAACTATGCGGCCATTCAGCATCTCACGACCGGCGCCTCCGTGGCCGTCCGGGGCAAACTCGTACCGTCGCAGGGCCAGGGACAAAAGTGGGAAATCACGGCCGAGGAAGTGACGATCATCGGGACGGCCGATGCCACGTATCCGCTGCAAAAGAAGGGGCACACGCCGGAATTCCTACGGGAAATCGCGCATCTCCGGCCGCGTTCGAATTTGTTCGGCGCGGTCTTTCGGACGCGAAGCCGGCTGGCGTTTGCGATCCATCAGTTCTTTCAGGACCGCGGGTTCGTTTATTTCCACGCGCCGATCATCACGGGCAGCGATTGCGAAGGCGCGGGCGAGCTCTTCCGCGTAACGACTCTGGATTTGGCGAACCTACCGAAGCGCGAGGATGGTTTGATTGATGACGCCAAGGATTTCTTCGCGCGCAAAACCTACCTCACGGTCAGTGGTCAGCTCGAAGCCGAGGCGTTCGCCTGTGCATTGGGAAAAGTTTATACGTTTGGACCCACGTTTCGCGCGGAGAATTCCAACACGTCGCGACACGCCAATGAATTTTGGATGATCGAGCCGGAGGTGGCTTTCTGTGATCTGCAGGGCGATATGGATTTGGCCGAAGAGTTCGTGAAGGCGCTGATTCGAGACGTGCGGAAGAACTGCGCTGAGGACCTCGAGCTGTTTTCGAAGTTTGTCGATAAAGAGCTTCTCACGCGTCTCGACTTTGTGCTCGAGCGGCCGTTCCAGCGGGTGAGTTACACCGAGGCGGTTGACCTGCTGCAGAAGAGCGGAAAAGCGTTTGAGTTTCCGGTGGAATACGGCGCCAATCTGCAGTCCGAGCACGAGCGGTATTTAACCGAAGAGGTCTTCAAGTGCCCGGTGACGGTCTATAATTATCCCAAGGAGATCAAACCGTTCTACATGCGGCTGAATGACGACGGGAAGACGGTCACAGCGATGGACGTGCTCGTTCCCGGCATCGGTGAGATCGTGGGCGGAAGCCAGCGCGAGGAGCGGCTGGACGTCTTGGAAGCGAACATGCGTCGACATGGCGTCGACCCGAAAGACTACGGTTGGTACCTAGATCTCCGACGCTACGGAACGGTGCCGCACGCGGGATTTGGATTAGGCTTCGAGCGCATGCTGATGTTTGTCACGGGCGTATCCAACATTCGAGATGTCATTCCGTTTGCGCGGACGCCTGGACACGCGGGTTTCTAAAAGCAAAAGCCCCGACACCAGCGTGCCGGGGCTTTGATAGGTTTGTCGGCTGACGAGGTCGACGAGACGAGGCGACTTAGAAGTCGTACCGCGTGGTGAAGCGGAAGTTGATGCCGGGCTCCGTGGTCAGCCCCGTGCCGGTGATGCGTCCGCCGGCGACCGAAATGTAGTCATGATCGTCAAAGAGGTTGTCGACGTTGAGTTGTAACGACCAATTACGATTCAGCCGGTAGTTGGCAGCGGCCATGGTGAGATACTGAGGCTTCAGGTAGTAACTCACTTTTTTCACCACGTTCAGCTGGGTGAAATTGCCGTCGGGGATGTCGCCTGCGCGTTTATCGCTGTAGGTGACGCCGAGGCTCAACGACAGGTTTTTCGCGGCGCCATCGAGGAAGCGGTAGTGGAGGAGCATGGCGGCATTGTTGTCGGCCACGGCACGCACCATGCGGCCAAGGGCGTCGCGCATTTTCAAGTGTGAGTAGGTGGCGATCACCGAAAGGTTCGGCGTAAGACGGCCCATCAACTCGAATTCGAAGCCCTTGTTGCTCAGATCTGAAATCAAGGTCTGCGGCTGGGTGGGATCCGTTTGGTAGGCGGGGTTCGGAACCGTGACGTTGGTCTGGGAGATCTCAAAGTAAGCGGCGTTGAACGAGAGCCGCTTGTCCATGAACTCGGTTTTCACGCCGAATTCGTCCTGCACATCATCGCGCCAGAGAGCCTGGGTTTTGTTGACGATCGTCGGATTACCGTTGGTCGAGTGGCCATAGTAGACGGAGATGCGGTCGGTCGCTTTGAAGAGTGCACCGGCACTCCACATGGATTTGCTGTCGTCGAGCTTGCCGGTCTGAATGCCGGTAAGGGCATTCCAATTACGGCGCTCGATCTCGCGGGCAGGACGAATCCTCAAGCGACCAAGCTCGAACGGCGCGTTGTGCTCTCGCAGTTTCTGACTGCGGTGCAAATGGTCGGCGCGGTTCATTGCCCACAGCGCAGCGATGTGGCCACGACCACCAAGGGACCGGCACCGGGACGGGCGGAGATCGCGGTCTATCTACCTGCCAATGGAGCTTTTCTCTCGGCCGTGGCGCTGATGGTTGCGGGATGGGACGGCTGCGCTGATCAGTTCCCGGGATTTCCCACAGATGGTACCTGGCAAGTGCAGGCCGAAGGGTGGCACGCGTTGCCTTGATGGTCGAAAGGGGAGCGTGGGCTTCGCGGGAGGCAGAGGTCGCGAATGCGCGAGCGACTTGTCGGGAGGATTGCTGGGGGACGTGAAAACGTTCTTGTGTGAACGAGCCCCATGAAACTTTCACTGCTTCTTCTTGGTTGCGTGAGCCTGCTCACTGGCTTGCCGGCCGCGACTCCTGACGTCCCCGTCCCCGCCTCCCGTTGGTTGAAAGAGCAATGGACCGCCCACTGGATCACTCATCCGGACGCTCCAAAAAACGAATACGGTGTCTATTTGTTTCGCAAGGAGTTTGTCCTGGCGGCGGCGCCGACCCGTTTCGTGATTCACGTCTCGGCGGATGCGCGCTACCGACTATGGGTGAACGGCCGATCGGTTTCGTTCGGCCCTCAGCGGAGTGATCAGTGGGTTTGTCACTACGACACCATCGACCTTACGCCCTGGCTGCAGGTCGGAAAAAACGTGCTGGCCGCGCAGGTGTGGAGTTACGGTCAATGGGCTCCGTATGCGACGACGAGCGTACAAACGGGTCTGCTTGTGCAAGGCGACAGCGACGTCGAGGCTGCGGTGAATTCGAGCGAATCGTGGACCGTTCAGCGGGACGCGTCCATTTCGCCGCTGCCGATCAAGCTGCCGACGTACATTGTTATTGGAGCGGGCGTACGGGTCGATGGGGCACAACATCCGTGGGACTGGCAAAGCCCCGGTTTTGCCGACGCGGGCTGGAGACACGCGCGCGTCTTGGGGTTCGGAAATCCCTACGGCCGGGGAACGGACATGGACCACTGGCTGCAGCCGCGAACAATCCCACCGATGGAGGAGTCGCTCGTCAGGTTTTCAGGGATACGTCGAACGTCGGGCGTTGAACCGTCCGCGAAATTCGTCACCGGAGAGGACGCGTTCACCGTACCGGCGCACACGAAGGCGAGCGTTCTGTTTGATCAGGGCACGGAAACGAATGCGTTTACCAAACTCGTCGTGAGCGGAGGACGCGCGAGTCAGATGAAACTCACGTATGCGGAAGCGCTGATCGATGAGGCGGGGAAAAAAGGAAACCGGGATGAGATTGAGCGGCGCCGGATTTCCGGTGTGATCGACGAATTCATCACGGATGGCGGGGATAAGCGGGAGTTTGGACCGCTCGATTTCAGAACCTACCGTTATGTGCAGCTGGACATTGAGACGGCGGACGAGCCATTGCGCGTCGAAGATCTCCGTGGCCAGTATACCGCTTATCCGTTTGCCGAGAATGCAGCGTTCACGAGTGACGATCCTCAGCTGGCCCGGATTTGGACGGTAGGCTGGCGGACGGCGCGACTGTGTGCGTTCGAAACGTACATGGACTGCCCGTACTACGAGCAGTTACAGTACGTCGGAGACACGCGAATCCAGTCACTGATTTCATTGTTTGTTTCGGGCGACGATCGGTTGATGCGCAACGCCATCGAGTTATTTGATCGATCGCGGATTGCTGAAGGTCTGACGCAGAGCCGTTTCCCGTCGGTCACTCCGCAGGTCATCAACACATTTTCGCTGTTCTGGATCGATATGGTGCATGACTACTGGATGCACCGAACGGATGCGGCGTTCGTTCGAGCGCGGCTGCCGGGCATCGAATCGGTGCTGGGTTGGTTCGAGCGGAAAATTGATTCTTCCACCGGAATACTTGGTCCGATGAGTTACTGGACCTTCGTGGACTGGACGAAGGAATGGGCGTGGGACAATGCGTTGGGCGTCGGCGGCGAACCCGAAGGAGCCCGGGCAGGAGGATCGAGCATTGTTACATTGCAGCTCGTGGGGACGTTGCGGCGAGCGGCGGAACTCTGTGGGGCGATGGGACGCGCCGATCTGGCTCAGCGTTATCTAGGCCTCGCGACCCGCCTCGGGGCTGCGACGCGGAAATTATGTTGGGACGAACAGCGCCAGATGTTCGCGGATTCCCCCGCGAAAAAAGATTACAGCCAGCATGCCAATACCATGGCGGTGCTGAGCGGGGTGATCGAAGGTTCGGCCGCAACACGGCTGATGCGGAAGGTAGCGAATGATCGATCACTCATTCAGTCTTCGACCTATTTCCGCTTCTATCTCTTGCGCGCGATGAAGAAGGCCGGACTCGGAGATGAGTACCTTGCGCAGCTGGGCCCGTGGCAGGACATGCTGGCAATTGGCTTGACGACGTTCGCTGAGCAACCCGATCCGACTCGATCCGATTGTCACGCGTGGAGTGCGTCCCCGATTTATGAGTTTCTGGCGACGGTGTGTGGCGTTGAACCGGGAGCGCCGGGATTTGGAACGGTGCGGATCGAACCGCACCTGGGGGCGCTCAAGACGGCGCAGGCCAGGATTCCCCATCCGGCCGGCGATATCGCGGTGAACTACCGTAAGTCAGAGCGTGGCCTCTCCGCCACGATCTCACTGCCCGCAGGAGTGAGGGGCACGTTCATCTGGCGGGGAAACTCGCATCCGCTCAAGTCGGGTGAGCAAACGCTGCAGTTTCCGTAGCGCCCGTGGCTATTCGAACTGTTTTCTGAACGCCGCGAACTGATCGCGGAGATCGCGCATCTCGTTTTTCAACGTACCAATTTCAGCTTCGAGAGCAGTGATGCGATCGGCTGCCGCCGGAACCGGAGGCTGTTCGCCAGGCGCCGGACGTTCGTTCGTGAGTGGGGAAGAGTTGAATACGGGCGGGCCCGAGAGCAGGTGGGCGAAGCGAGACTCTTTGAACCCGGGTTGCCGGGGCAGTTTGGTGGCGAGCGGGTGGGGTTGCCGCGTGACCAGCGTCTCAATCGCAGCTTCGGCATCGGACAAAGCCGCAAATTCATGCAGACGTCCTGAACGTGTGCGAATTTCTCCGGGGGTTTGAGGGCCGCGCAGAAGCAAAACGCACAAGGCGGCGATTTCGGCGGGGCCCAGCTCCAGTCGTTCGCCGAGTTTGTGACCAAATTTCACGACGCGGCTGTCCGCTCCAGAATAGACGAACGCCAGTTTCTGCTCACGCAGTTCATTCATCGCGCGGGTCACAATGGTTTCATCATAGCTGACCACGGGATCGCGACTGGAGGACTGGTTGCAGCCGTTCACCAGTGCATTGAGCGTGAGCGGATAATAGTCAGGCGTGGTGATTTGCTTTTCGACGAGGACCCCCAGCACGCGCACAGCTTCCGCAGAGAGGACGATCGGTTGATCGTCCCCGGAGCCGTAGATGATTACTTCTGGCCCGCTGGTTTCGCCCATGTGTCTTTCAGGCTGATGGTGCGGTTGAAGACGAGCTTGCCCGGAGCACTTTCCTTCCGGTCCGGATTGAAATAGCCGAGGCGTTCGAATTGGAAACGCTCGTTGTAGGTCGCTTCCTTGAGTGACTCCTCGATCCTCGCGGTGACAATGGCCATCGAGTTTGGATTAAGGTGTTTCATGAAGTCGTCCTCGGCTCCTGGCTCCGGCACCATGAACAGACGATCGTAGAGCCGGACTTCGGCGGCGAGAGAACGAGTGGCGCTCACCCAGTGGATGGTGCCTTTGACCTTTTTATCCGAGTTGGGACCGCCACTCCGCGTCGTCAGATCAGCCGTGCAGCGTAGCTCAAGCACGGAACCGTCAGGGTTCTTCACGACTTCATCGCATTTGATGATGCACGCATATTTGAGCCTGACTTCGCCACCGGGTTTCAAACGGAAATATTTCGGCGGCGGTACTTCCGCGAAGTCCTCGGTCTCGATGAAGATCTCGCGGGTGAACGCGATCTTCCGCGTCGTGGGATTTTCGTCTTGCGGGTTGTTCACCGCTTCACACTCGATGACCTCTCCCTCGGGAATATTCGTCAGCACCAACTTCAGCGGCCGAAGAACCGCCAGGCGGCGAGCGGCAGAGTTCAGCTCTTCGCGAACGGCGTGTTCCAGGACCGCGATATCAGTCAAGCTGTCGAATTTAGTAACCCCTGCTCCGATGACGAACCGACGAATGGCGGAGGCAGGAATCCCGCGACGGCGCAGGCCGGAGATAGTCGGCATGCGCGGATCATCCCAGCCTTTGACCACATTTTCGGTGACCAACCTGAGCAGCTTGCGCTTGCTCACGAGCGTGTATCCGAGATTCAGTTTCGCGAATTCGTATTGGTGGGGCAGTGCCCGCGGCAGCTCCAGATTTTCCAGGATCCAGTCGTAGAGCGCACGATGATCAACGAACTCGAGGGTGCAGATGCTATGGGTCACTCCCTCGATGTAATCACTCAGACAGTGGGCGAAATCGTAGAGCGGGTAAATGCACCAGCGGTCTGCCGTTTGGTGATGAGACGTATGACGGATGCGATAAAGCAATGGATCGCGCAGCCAGATGTTGGGCGAAGCCATGTCGATTTTCGCGCGTAGACTCCGCGCGCCATTCGGGAACTCGCCGGCTTTCATGCGACCGAACAGATCGAGATTTTCCTCGATGCTGCGGTCTCGAAACGGACTGTTGCGTCCGGGTTTGTCGGGCGATCCGCGGTAGGCATCGGTGTCCTCGGGCGAGAGATCATCAACGTACGCCCGGCCCTTCTTGATCAAGTCCACCGCGTAAAGGTAGAGCTGATCGAAATAGTCGCTGGCGAAAAACGGAGTTGTGTCTGCGCTGCCGGGACCTGGAGTCGTGGCGGCAATCCGGTAGTCGGCGCGACCATTGACCAATTGAGCCGCGGGCTCGGCGCCGACCGGCTTGAAGCCGAGGCATTGTTCCGCCCAGCCCTCGATCAGCCATCGGACATCTTCGGTAATCGAGTCCACGTACTCCACCTCTTCCTTGGCCGGGTTGGTATCGTCCATCCGCAGGTTGCATTGCCCCGCGTGTTCACGCGCGATGCCGAAATTGAGGCAAATCGACTTGGCGTGACCGATGTGCAGATAACCGTTCGGCTCGGGCGGGAAACGCGTGACGATTTTCGGGTACCGTTGCTCAGCGACGTGCGAAGCGACGATCTCACGAATGAAATCGTTGGGGGCAGGCGCAGCGGCGGCGTTGGTCTCAGCGGTCATAAAAGCAGAACGTTGCCTCTCCCAAGCCAGGGAGGCAACGACGGTTTTATCAAAGCACGACTAGCTCAGTTCCGTACCCGGCGACAGGCCCCGCGTTTCGCTTGGTCAAGGTCGAGAAGCGAGGGGGCGGTTACGCGCGCTTCTTCTTCTTGAAAGGTGCAGCGGAGACCGTTGGCAGCGAGCCGTCGGCGGCCATTTCCTTGAGCAAGCTCGTGAGATACGGGATGAGCTGCTTCTTGCGGCTGACGACTCCTGGCAGGTCGAAAATCTCGTCCTGCTCGACGTGGGTATACGAAATGCGATCGATGAAACTGGCGTCGCCTTTGACGAGGAGGAGTGAGTTTTGAGTGTTGATGTCGGTCACGAGAAGGGCCGCAAACACCAGGCGTTCTTCGTCGCGGAGTTCCTGCAGCGCAGCCGCGATTGGCTTGGCTTGCTGCCAGAAGTTACCGAAGCCGAGTTCCTCGACCTGTGAAACCGAGAAGCGGATACCTTCCTCCTCGTAGATCTTGTAATCGGAGCGGACGGTCTTGTCGGGGGGATTCGCGAGAATGACGGAACCAGAGTTGAAGATCTCTTCTGCCAGCTGCTTGGACTGCACCCCGGCGATTTCCGCCAGCCAGGCCAGAATGATCGCGTCCTTCCGCGTCGTGGTCGGACCGTTTAAATGCAGCGTGTCGGAAATGAGTCCGGACATCATGATCCCGGCGACTTCAGGAGATGGCTGGAGACCTTCACGTCGGAAAAGATCGGCGACAATCGTGCACGTAGAGCCAACGGGCTCGTTGAGGAAGAGGATGGGCTGTTGGGTGTTGATCGCGCCGAGCCGGTGATGGTCGATGATCTCAGTGATCGTGACTTCGTCGGCACCCGGGACGGCTTGGGACATTTCGTTGTGATCAACGAGCACGAGTCTCGTGGCCGTCGACCGGAGAAGATCCGTCTTGGTCAGAATGCCCTCAAGGGTTCCGCCATCGCTCGTCACGAGGAGCGCGTGCGGAGAAGTGGCTGAAAATTTTTTCCTTACCTCGGAAATGCGAAGGTCCGCATCAACCGTTGCGATTTCACGTTCGATGATTCGCTCCAACACGGATGCCGTCCGTACGATCCACGACGTCGTCGCAGAATCATACGGACTCACGATGATGCTGGTTCCCTTGGCCTTCGCGAGCTCGAGGATGTCGTCGTCGATTCCGAGATTGCTCGTGATCACGATCGCACGGACACCAATCTCGATCGCACGGCGTTGAATATCCCGGCGGTCGCCCACGATGATGATCGATTGCTCGGGTGGAATATTTTCGCGAATGGAAACGCTCCAAAACGACGTGATGTCCATGGTTCCGAGTCGCACGTAGAGCTCCTGGATTGTGCGTTCGTCGACGAGGTGGAGAGCTCGGCCCTCGAGTGTCCGCGCGATATTTCCGAGCGACGTACGCACCAAACGCAACAGGCGTGGCTCGCTGAGCCGCGGGATGAACACGCCGCCGAGCGTCGAAAGCGACACCGACCCGACGACTTTTCCACGCGCGGTGACAGGTAGAACGCGAATATCATGCTGATCGAAGATACCGAGTGCCTCCGCGCACGTGGCACATTCGTCGAGTGAGATGACTTTCCTCACCATCAGATCGCGAACGCGCGGACTGACGTCGCTCAAGTACAGCGGCAGCGGCTGGCGAAAGCGCGAAAGGATCGTGTCGATCCGTGCGTTGGAATTTCCGCAGCGAGCGGCGATGAAACCGCGTTCGCCCTTTGCGTCCTTGAATGCAGCATAAGCGATGGCCGAGCAGATTGAATCCGCGTCGGGATTTTTATGCCCAATCACGTAGGTGGTGGACGAGGCGTGCGCAGAATAGTCAGACGTCATGCAAAGTGCGGACCTTGATTCCTATAGCGGGTCGGTGGAAGCGGGAAATAAAAATCCCGGCCCGTGAAAGGCCGGGACAGTCAACTAAACAGGAGGCGAGTTCCTCAATCGCGCTCCGCCAGTAATCCGTCCACGGTACCGAGAGTTACGCCTGTCGTGGCGGGGACTGCATAAATTTTCGCCGTGATCGGAATCGCGTTACGAACATTCGTCACCTTTTTCCCACTGGTGTTGGAGGTGAAGACGTTGGCGGTGGACGATTGAAAAACGACATTCCCGCCCAAGTACGCGACAAACCCACCACTGTCTTTGTAAACACCACTGTCGATGTCCCATGTGCCCGTGGCACTTTGGAGGCCACGCGAATAGGCAACCGGAGTAGTAGCGGGATCGCCCATGCGCAGTCCACCCACGAACTCCCAGGAGAGGGCTGCAGCGGCGAACGTGGTGTTGACCTGCTTTCGACCTGTGCTCGTGGGATCGATCACGCCGGCCGGATAGGTGCCGTCGAAATGCTGGTCGTTCTTCGCGAAGTAGAATGTGGGATCCGTGAGGATATTGTTTTTCGCGAGAACGCCGGGCCACAGGTAAACGTTACTGCCACCGGTAACGGATCCGGCGGCCGCAAGCGCCACGGGGTCTGGCAGGCGATCATTGTTGTCGCCGGCGTAGATCATCGCCGCCTTAACAATTTCGCGGAGGTTGTTGGCGTCGACCGCGCGTTGAGCTTTTTCGCGGACAGCGCCGATGGTAGGGATCAAAATCGCGGCCAAAATGCCAATGATCGCGATGACGGTCAGAAGTTCGATCAGAGTGAAACCAGCAGTGATCGAACGGGGATGTGAGTTTTTCATTGAAGCAGGGGACGACGGGATCGTTCCGGCAAACCATTTGCAATACAAGTGCAAACTGTTCAGCCCTCGGGCTGGACAAAACTTTTTATCGAACGCTAGTGTGCCGTCTAAATGAAGATTTACCTCGATGGGAAGTTCGTGGACGACGAGGACGCGAAAATCTCGGTGTTCGACCACGGCTTGCTCTATGGCGACGGCGTTTTCGAAGGGATCCGACTTTACCAGGGCAACGTGTTCCGGCTGGAGGAGCACTTGGAGCGCCTGGAGTACTCCGCCAAGGCAATCCTGCTGACCATCCCGCATAGCCGGAAGGAATTGTCTGACATCACGTGTGAAACATGCCGGCAGAACGGCCTCACCGACGCGTACATCCGCTTCGTGATCACACGTGGCGTCGGCGATCTGGGACTCGCGCCTTGGTTGTGCGCCAAGCCGTCGATTTTCGTCATCGCGAGCAAGATTTCGCTCTATCCGCAAGAACACTACGATAACGGGCTCGCCATCGTCACGGTTCCGACGCGGCGGATCAATCCAGCGGCGCTGCCTTCAACGGTCAAGTCGCTCAACTATCTCAACAACATCCTCGGCAAGATTGAAGCCCGGCAGTTTGGCGCGCTGGAAGGTATCATGTTGAACGATCAAGGCTACATTGCCGAATGCACCGCGGATAACGTGTTCACGGTCCACAAAGGCGAGATTTTCACGCCGGCGGCGTCGCAGGGTGCGCTCAAAGGCGTGACGCGCGGAACGATTTTTGACGTGGCACAAGAATTGGGCGTGCCGATCCGCGAGACCAACATGACGCGTTACGATGTTTGGTGCGCCGATGAATGTTTTCTGACGGGCACCGGCGCGGAAGTGATTCCCGTAGTGAAACTCGATGGACGCGAAATCGGAACGGGCAAACCCGGACCGATCACGCAGCGTGTGCTCGCTTCGTTCAAGCGGCGCGTGCTGGTTGAGGGAACGCGGATCTGATTCTGATCCGTTGTCAGAGCGACACGCTGGCGCGAATGCGCGCAGCACTGTGCAGGTCCGGCGCGCATCAAATTGAATTCTCGCAGCACTTGCCAGCGAGAGCGAGCGTGGCATGGTAGATGCAACCAACAATTTCTTCTGCAAAATGGCCAATCCGCTCAAATGCGACCTATGCTCCAAGCCCGCGACGGTTCATCTCACTCAGATCGTAAATAACAAGGTTCATAAAGTTGATCTGTGTGAAGAGTGTGCCCAAGCCAAGGGCGTGACCGACCCGAGCGGGTTTTCGCTGGCTGATCTTCTGCTCAAGGCTTCGCTTAACCCGGAGCCAGCCGGAATTGCCGGCGCTCGCTGCGAACAGTGCGGATTTACGCCAAACGATTTTAAGAAGCAGGGGCGGTTCGGCTGCCCCGCCTGTTATCAGACTTTCACCGCCTTGATCGAGCCGATGCTCGATACGATGCACAAGGGGACAGCCCACACGGGCAAGGTGCCGCAGAAGGCACTGGCCCGACAGTCGCTCCACGACCGCCTTTCGAAACTCGAGCTCGACCTCACCGCTGCCATCAAATCTGAGCGCTATGAGGACGCCGCCCGTTGCCGTGATGAAATCAACCAAGTCAAACAAACCAGCGGGCAAAAGCCGACGCGTTAAGCCCATGACGATTGCTTCGCTCATCGACACTCCTTCTGAATTGACGGACGCGGCGAGCAGCAAAACCGCCGTGGTCCTCATGACGCGCATCCGCCTCGCGCGGAATCTTGCCGGCAATCCTTTTCCTGGTTGGGCGAAGCCTGCCCAGCGATCGGAGATTTTGGAAGCCTGTCGGGAAGCGCTGTCGGCGACGTTGCCGATGAAGCGAAGTCTGAGCGTCAACGTGGACGAGCTCACCGATCTCGAGAAGCAGATCCTGGTTGAACGGCATCTGATCAGTCGCGAACTCAGCGGCGCAAAGGCCGGTTCCGGCGTTGTGATCAGTCGTGACCAGGCATTCTCGGTCATGATCAACGAAGAGGATCACCTGCGCATCCAAGTCCTTCGCGCTGGGTTCCAGTTGAAGAAAGCGTGGAGCACGATCAATGAATTGGATACGGCGATCGAAGACCGCATCGATTACGCATTTTCTCCCTCACTTGGCTATCTGACGGCCTGCCCAACCAACCTCGGAACGGGGATGCGGGCGTCTGCCATGATGCACCTGCCAGCGTTGGTGATTGGAAACCAGATGGAGAAAGTGGTCCGCGCGGTGAACCAACTTGGAATGGTGGTCCGCGGGCTGTTCGGGGAAGGTTCAGACGCCAGCGGAAGCATCTTTCAGATCTCCAACCAGACGACGCTCGGTGAATCCGAAGACGAGATCATCAAGCGGCTGGGTAGCGTCCTAACCTCGATCATCGATCACGAACTCAACGCCCGGCAGAAACTCCTCGAAGCGGATGCAGGCAAGCTTTTCGACAAGATTGGCCGTGCTTATGGAATCCTCCGCAATAGCCACCTGCTTAGTTCTGGCGAAGCGATGAATCTACTGTCGCTTCTGCGGCTTGGCATCGATTTGCGGGTCTTCCCGGAAGCCAATCGTTCCGTCATCGACCGACTGTTCATCGAGGCGCAGCCGGGTCATCTTCAACATGCTCAGAAGGGCGAGTTTGAGCCAGGTCAGCGTGACCTGCTCCGTGCGGGACGGCTCCGCGCTGAATTTGCCAATTTTCCTCAACCCAATTTCACTTTTACGTCCGACGGGTCGAATTAACATATTTAACACATGTCCCAAGAACCCATGAATAATTTCACGCCACGTGCCCAGCAGGTGCTGGCGCTGGCTCGCAAGGAGGCGGATCGGTTCCACCACAATTACGTGGGGACCGAGCACATTCTCCTTGGGCTCATCAAACTCGGGCAGGGCGTCGCAGTCAGCGTACTGCAAAAGATGGGGCTCGATCTTGAGACCGTTCGTTCGGCCGTTGAGAAGCAGGTCGGGACGGGGCAGGAAACGAAAACCCAGGGAAGCATTCCCTACACTCCGCGCGTCAAAAAAGTTTTGGCTCTGGCGGGCAAGGAAGCGAAGACGCTCAACCATTCGTACGTCGGCACAGAACACATTTTGCTCGGGCTCTTGCGCGAAGGCGAAGGCGTCGCTGCACGGGTTTTGAAGTCCCTCGACATCGACATCGAACGCACGCGGAACGAAATCCTGCGCGAGCTCGATCCTCAGTTCTCCAGCAGCCAGAGTGGCGACACTCCGGGTGAAGAGGCGTCGGCCGGTTCCCCGCAGCGCGCGGGCGGTCAATCCGAGGACAAAAAGGAAGTTAAGACTCCCGCTCTGAAAGCGTTTGGTCGCGACCTCACCGAACTCGCCCGCAAAGGCGAAATGGACCCGGTCATCGGCCGTAAGAACGAGATCCGTCGGGTGGTGCAGATCCTCTGCCGCCGCACGAAGAACAATCCCGTGCTGATCGGTGAAGCGGGCGTGGGCAAAACCGCGATCGTCGAAGGTCTCGCTCAAGAGATCGCGAGTGGCGCAGTTCCCGAGATCCTGTTGGAAAAGAAAGTCATCACGCTCGATTTGGCCCTCATGGTCGCAGGTACGAAATACCGTGGGCAGTTCGAAGAGCGCATCAAAGCGGTGATGGATGAAATCAAGCGCGCGAAGAACATCATTCTGTTCATCGACGAGCTCCACACGATCGTGGGCGCGGGTGCCGCCGAAGGCGCAATGGACGCGTCTAATATCTTTAAACCCGCCCTGTCCCGCGGAGAGCTTCAGTGCGTCGGCGCGACGACGCTGAATGAATACCGGAAGTACATCGAAAAGGATTCCGCACTCGACCGTCGTTTTCAGTCGGTGAAGGTGGAAGCTCCTTCGGTCGACGATACCATTCTGATCCTGAAAGGCATTCGTTCGAAGTACGAAGATCACCACAAGGCGATCTTCAGCGACAAATCGATTGAAGCGTCCGCCAAGCTTTCAGACCGCTACATCACCGGACGTTTCCTGCCCGACAAGGCAATCGACGTCATGGACGAAGCCGGCTCGCGCGCTCGCATCGGTGCGCTGACTCGCCCGCCGTCCGTGGAAAACCTTACGAAGGAAATCGAGGAAGTCTGTGCGCTGAAGGAGAAGGCCATCAGCGAACAACATTTCGAAGAAGCAGCGCGTTTCCGTGACCAGGAAAAACAACTGCGCGTAAAGCAGGACCAATTCACCGAGGAGTGGAAGAAAGCGCGTGAAGAGAAGCGCGTGAACATCGACGAGGATCTCATCATGCAGGTCGTCGCAGACTGGACGGGCATTCCGCTGAACCGGATGGAGAAGAAAGAGAGCGAGAAACTGCTCGCGATGGAATCTGAGCTGCAGAAAGCCGTCATCGGTCAGGATATCGCGGCGGTGTCTGTTGCTCGAGCACTCCGGCGTTCGCGTGCTGATCTCAAGGATCCTCGCCGTCCGATTGGCTCTTTCATGTTCGTCGGGCCGACGGGTGTCGGAAAGACGATGCTAGCGAAGCAGTTGGCCGCTCAAATGTTCGGCAATCAGGACGCGATCATCCAAATCGACATGTCTGAGTACATGGAGAAGTTCGCCGTTTCGCGATTGGTCGGCTCGCCTCCGGGATACGTTGGCTACGATGAAGGCGGTCAGTTGACCGAGGCAGTCCGTCGGCGGCCGTATGCGGTTATCCTCTTCGATGAAGTGGAGAAGGCGCACCCGGACGTCATTCAGATTCTCCTGCAGATTCTGGAAGACGGACGCTTGACCGACTCGCTCGGCCGGACCGTGGACTTCCGCAACACGATTATCATCATGACGAGCAACGTCGGGGCGCAGCTGCTCCAACGTCAGACGTCGATGGGTTTCGCCGCCGCCGCTTCGAGCTTCAACGATGCTGAGAAGATGCGGGAAAAGGTGCTCGAAGAGGCCAAGCGCATCTTCAAGCCCGAGTTCCTGAATCGTATCTCTGACATCATCTTCTTCCGTCCGCTGGATAAGAAGGATCTCGTTAAGATCGTGGAGCTGGAGATCACGAACTTCGCGAAGCGCCTCGCTGAGCGGAAGATCACGCTCGAGTTCACACCTGAGTCCAAAGAGCTGCTCATCGAGAAAGGTTACGATGAGAAGTACGGTGCGCGTCCGCTGCGCCGTGCGATTGAGCACTACTTGGAGGATCCACTCGCCGAGGCGTTGCTGCGTGGTGAGGTCAAGGATGGCGAGCCGTGCATCGTTGATCGCGAAGGCGACAAACTGGTATTTCGACAAAAGGCGCCCGCCGCAGATAGCGGTGTCGCGCCCTAAACAAAGAACGACTAACCGTCGTCCCACGGAACCCCGCCCCCCGAGAACAAGGGGAGCGGGGTTTCCTATTTTAGCGCTTCGTGCGACGTCTGGTTTGCAGGGCCACAGCGTGTCGGCCGTTTCAGGACGAATTCAGGATGTGGGACTGGTGGTCTCCCCCCGGAACGATTCAGCGACCGCGAGAAATGCGGAGAGCGCTGGGTCAGGCGGGGGCGTCTTGCGCCAGCCGATGACGAGCCGGCTTTCCGGCGTCGGCCCTTGGACGGCGCGGAAAACGACATCTGGAGGCAAATGCTGGGCTTCGGACGGGGTGATGAATGTTGCCCCCAATCCCGCCCGCACGAGGCCGACCGCATTGGCGCGCGGCCAGACCTCCTCCGCGATCCGCGGTGCAATTCCGGCCCGACTGAACGCACTAAGAATGCGGTCGTAGAAGCCGGGGTTGTGGACGCGCGGAAACACAACGAACGGAGTCGCGGCGAGATCCCGCAGTTGAACCTTCGACCGTTTCACGAGCGGGTGGCTCGCGGGGAGAAGGACTCCGTTTCGCTCCCGCAAGAGGAGTCGGGTATGGATTCCCGGGGTTGGCGCGTCCGGATGGAAGAACCCGCACGCGAGCGCGCCTGATTCGAGAGCCGCGATCTGGGAAGAGGACGGAGACTCGTTGAGTTCAACGCGAACCCCCGGAAACTTGCGGCTGAACTCCCGTAGAATCCCTGGTAGCACCGTGGCCATCGCCAGTCCCGTGAAGGCGATTCGGATGTTTCCCACCTGTCCGGTGGCGAGGGCGTTCAATTCGCCAGGGAGCGCCGAAAGACCGCGCAACAGGGGTTCGATTCGATCCAGCAGCAGGCGACCGGCCGGTGTGACCTCGACGCCTCGACGCGTGCGATTGAGAAGTTGTGAGTTCAGCGAAGTCTCCAACTGGGCAATCGCACGGCTCAGTGCTGGCTGGGCCACGGCAAGGCTTTCGGCCGCCTTTCGGAAATGCAGCTGGCGCGCCACCTCACGGAAGTAAACCAGGTGCCGGAGCTCGAAAGGGAATTGATACTCGCGCGGCATCACAGAGACCCAAATAAGTATTTCTCGGTATGGCAACGTTCTGGTAGGATCTCGTCCTTCCCCATGGCCAAATCTCTTTTCCAAAAAGTTTGGGACGCACATACCGTCCGCCAACTGCCCAGTGGTCAGACGCAATTATTGATCGGCACCCACCTGATTCACGAGGTGACCAGCCCGCAGGCGTTCGGGATGCTGCGAGACCTTGGGCTAAAGGTCGCCATGCCCGCGCGTACGTTTGCGACGGTCGATCACATCATCCCCACCGATCAGCTGGTGGAACCTTACCGTGATCCGCTCGCGCAGGCGATGATGGACGAATTGCGGAAGAGTTGTGCCGAATTCGGTATCACCTTTTTCGATCGCGCCACGGGCAAGCAAGGGATCGTGCACATCGTCGGACCAGAGCAGGGGATCACCCAGCCAGGAACAACCATTGCTTGCGGTGATTCTCACACGAGCACGCACGGCGCGTTTGGCGCCATCGCTTTCGGCATCGGCACGAGTCAGGTGCGCGACGTACTCGCCACACAAACGATGGCGCTCGGTGCGTTGAAGGTCCGCCGCATCAACGTGACCGGAAAGCTGCACCCCGGTTGCTACGCGAAGGATGTCATTCTGCACATCATCCGCACGCTCGGGGTGAACGGTGGAACGGGCTTCGCGTACGAATACGGTGGCGAAGTTTTCGATCGGTTCACGATGGAGGAAAGAATGACGGTCTGTAATATGTCCATCGAAGGCGGCGCGCGCGCGGGCTACGTGAACCCTGACGAGACCACGTTCAAGTACCTGGAAGGTCGGCCGTACGCTCCGAAAGGTGCCGCATGGACTGAAGCCGTGGTGCGTTGGAAAGCGACGGCGAGCGACGCTGGCTGCCACTACGACGACGTGGTGACGATCGACGCGGGTGATATCGCACCGACGGTCACTTGGGGCATCAACCCCGGCCAAGGCATCTCGATCAACGAATCGATTCCCGATCCGGCCACGACCACGTCGGTCGACGAAAAAGCGGGAATCATCGAAGCGCTGGCGTACATGAAGCTCCAGCCAGGTGCTCCCATCAAAGGCACGAAAATCGACGTCGCGTTTCTGGGCTCGTGCACGAATGGACGGCTCAGTGATTTCCAGGAAGTCGCGAAGTTCCTCAAAGGCCGTCGCGTCGCGCCAGGAGTGAAGGCGATCGCAGTGCCGGGCTCGCAAGGTGTCGGCGTGCTCTGCGAATCACTTGGTCTCGACAAAATCTTTCGCGACGCGGGCTTCGAGTGGCGTGCGGCTGGATGTTCAATGTGTCTCGCGATGAATCCTGATAAGCTCATCGGCGATCAACTGTGCGCGAGTTCCTCCAATCGAAACTTCAAGGGACGCCAAGGTAGTCCAACGGGCCGCACGATTCTCATGAGCCCGCTGATGGTGGCAGCCGCTGCCGTTACCGGCAGCGTGGCTGATGCCCGCGAAGTATTCGGAGTCAGCGCAAACTAACCTTCAACGCTACTATTCTCATGGCTCTCGAAAAGATTACCCAAGTCTCTGGTCGCGGTGTTTACGTTCCCGGCAACGACATCGACACCGATCGGATCATCCCGGCGCGTTTCATGAAATGCGTCACGTTCGATGGACTGGGAGAGTTCCTCTTCTATGATGTGCGCAAGAACGATGATGGCTCGAACAAGCCGCATCCGCTCAACGACCCGCGTTATTCCGGCGCGACGATTTTACTCTCCGGTTCAAATTTCGGCTGTGGCTCCTCCCGGGAGCACGCACCGCAGGCGATTCAGAAATATGGGTTTCGCGCGGTGATCGCAGAAAATTTCGCCGAAATTTTCTTCGGCAACAGCACGGGCTTGGGCATCCCTTGTGCCACGGCCAGTCGCGAGGATATCGCGAAGATCGCCGCGGCCGTCGAACGGGATCCACAGGTGCAAATCACGATCGACGTCGCGAAGCAGGAAGTGCGTTTCGCTGGTCAGACCGTGAAGGCTACGTTCCGCGAATCCGCGCGCGATGCGCTGGTGAACGGCCGCTGGGATCCAATCGGCGAACTGCTCGAAGGTCTACCTGCGGCGCAAGGCGCGGCGATCAAGCTCGGTTATCTGGCGAACGCCTGATCAGGACTCTGTCGCAGGCGTTTGGTGACAGGCGCTTGCGCTCGGTCTGGCGTTAGCTCACGGCCGCAGGCGCCATGATCCGTAAGCTTGCCGGGACCAGGGAGAATACAACAGACGTGCCGGCTACGTGGTTCTCACCGTCGGTGTGCAGCGGGCCTGCGGCATCCCGCTCGACGACGAACTCGGCGGCGCGTTTCAAGAACACTTTTGGTTGCCGATCGATGCTGCCGGTGAAAAGGCGCGCGGCCAGCGGCAGCGCGTTGAAGACGCTGAGCGGTGGAATGGCGCACAGATCCAGCTGGCGGTCATCGGCGCGAGCGCGCGGAGCGATGATCGCGTTGTTTCCATACTGGTCGCTGTTCGCCACCGCCAACGTGAACGCCGTGAGCGTGGTGCGATCACTGCCGTGAACGATCGTGTAACGTTGCGGGATCCATTGGCGGAGCGCGCGTGCACTCGTGGACAGATAGCGGAGGAAGCCCCGGTTTTTCAGCTGGTTGAACCGCTGCGCGATTTCCGCTTCGAAGCCCAGTCCCGCGACCGTGAAGAACGGATGGCCATCCGCCAGGCCGCTATCGATCAGCCGCGGCGTGCCCATTCGCAAGATCCGCAAAGCATGCGTTACAGAACCGTGGATGCGAAGATGCCGGCCCAGACCATCTCCGGAACCGCAGGGGATCAGGCCGAGTATTCCTCCGGTTCCGATCAATGCCGTTGCCACCTCGTTCATCGTACCGTCTCCGCCGACGGCCACGACGAGCTCGCATCCATTCATCAATGCGGCTGCGGCGAGTTCGGTCGCGTGACGTGCATGGGTCGTGAGCACGACTTCGGCGTTGTGCTGCGCCGCGTAGACTTTGACCTGTGGAAGCGCACGCAGCGCGCGGCCGGAGCGGGGATTTACGATGAAGCGGGTTTTCAACGGACGGCGGCGCGGAACGCTGACTATGAAGTTCGCAGCACCACGTAATTCCGTTTGCCCTTCCGAAAGAGGAGGTATTTTTCGAACAGGAGGTCGGCCGTGGTGACCGCCCGATTGGCTTCGGCTACCCGTGTGTTATTCAAATAGACTCCGCCGCCTTCCACATCTTTACGTGCCTGACCCTTCGAGGGAGAAAGTCCGGCAAACATCAGGAGTTCGACGAGCGGCGAACCCGCTTCGATCAGCTTCGACCGCTCGACATCCTTCGTGGGGATTTCGCCGACCACGTCCTGGAAGACGGCTTCACTGATCCCGTCCAAGCCGCCGCCAAACATGATCTCACTTGCGCGCATCGCATCGGCGGTGGCGCGTTCTCCGTGCACGAGTGTTGTGACTGACCGAGCCAGTGCCTTTTGGGCCGCGCGCGCCCCAGGGTTTGCCTTCATCTCCGCTTCCAAGCCGAGAATCTGTTCGTGCGGCAAAAAGGTGAGCACCTTTAGGAGCTTCTTCACGTCGGCATCCTCCGCCTGCATGAAGAATTGGTAGAACCTGTACGGCGTGGTTCGTTTTGGATCGAGCCATACGGCACCGCTGGCCGATTTGCCGTACTTGGTTCCGTCGGCCTTCGTGAGCAATGGAAACGTGAGACCCCATGCGGTCGCGCCGATTTTCTTTCGGATCAGGTCGGTGCCCGCGGTGATGTTTCCCCATTGGTCGGTGGCACCGATCTGCAGTTCGCAGTTCACGGTTTGGCGGAGATGCAGGAAGTCGTGGGCCTGCAGCAGCTGGTAGCTGAATTCGGTGTAGCTGATTCCCGTGTCGCTCTCGAGGCGGGAGCGAACGCTGTCCTTCGCCAGCATTGAATTCACCGAAAAATATTTCCCGACGTCCCGCAGGAACTCGAGAAACGAGATCGGCGCAGTCCAGGACGCATTATCGACCAACCGGGCCGGATTGGTCAGGTGCTCGAAATCCAGGAAGTGCGAAAGCTGTTCGCGGATGGCGGCGATGTTGTGGGCGACTTGTTCCGGCGTCTGCAGGTTGCGCTCGCTTGAGCGCCCGGAAGGATCACCGACCATTCCAGTGGCGCCGCCCGCGAGCGCGATGGGGTGGTGGCCCGCCAGCTGAAAACGGCGGAGGGCAAGGAGCGGCACAAGATTGCCGACGTGAAGCGAATCTGCCGTGGGATCAAAGCCGGCGTACAACGTGATCGGTCCTTGGGCGAGACGCTGGGTCAGCGCCTCGAGATCGGTGCTGTCGGCGTAGAGGCCACGCCATTGCATGTCTTCGAGGATCGTCATGGGAAGCGGGACAGTTAACCCGGCCCCTGACGAGCGGAGCAAAACAAATTCGGGCGCCCCCCTGCAGCTTTTCTAATGAGCGGCCGCGTTCCGCTAGAAACGCGACTGCTTTGAGGAAAAACGATTTGCCGGGCCGGTGGTGTAAGCTCAACGTGGACTTTCTTTCCCGAGCGACACCCGCGACGGAACTGCTCAATCCAGTCCACTAACTCCTCCCATGCCCATTCCCGTTGGCTCCAAAGCCCCTGATTTTACGCTCAAATCCAAGACCGCTGAGGGTCTGAAAGACGTCAAACTAAGCGACAACTTTGGCAAGCAACAGACGGTGCTTCTGTTCTTCCCTTTGGCCTTCACGGGAGTTTGTACTCAGGAAATGTGCGACACCAGTGCCGGGCTTGGAGAATACGAGAAGCTCGGCGCGAACGTCATCGCAATCAGCGTGGACAGTCCGTTCGCGCAGGAAGCTTGGACCACCGCCAACAAGATCAAGCTGACGGTTGTCAGCGATCTGAACAAGACCGTGACGAAAGCCTACGATGTCTTGTTTCCGATGTTGGCAGGCGTTGGTGATACCGCGGCGCGAGCGGCCTTCGTGATCGGTACCGATGGTGTCGTCAAATATGCGGAGCAAACGGCGACGCCCAAAGATCTGCCTAATTTCGCTGCGGTCAAAGCGGCGTTGGCAAAGTAAGTCTTCGTTGGTGAATTTATCCAGAGGCAGCCGAGGTCTCGATGGCCGCGGTTGCCCAAACTTCCTTCTACCATGAGTCTCCCGAATCCCCTCAACACGTTGCAGACGTTCACCGTCGGCGGCGCGACGCATTCATTCTATTCACTGCCCGCGTTGGACGCGCAGGGTTTTCACGTGGGGAAGCTGCCCGTTTCCATTCGCCTGGTGCTCGAGTCATTGCTGCGCAACGCGGACGGAAAACGCGTCAGTGAGCAGGCGATCCGGGACCTCGCGACGTGGAGTGCGAAAGCGCCTCGCACCGAGGAAATCCCATTCGTGGTGGCAAGGATCGTGTTGCAGGATTTCACCGGGGTTCCGCTTCTGGTCGATCTGGCTGCCATGCGCGCCGCCGTGGCGCGGATGGGCAAGAATCCGAAGATCATTGAGCCACTCGTGCCAGTCGATTTGGTGGTCGATCATTCCGTCCAGGTGGATTTTGCCGGCAGTGCAGACGCGCTGGCGAAAAATCTGGATTTGGAATTTTCCCGCAATCGAGAGCGGTACCAGTTCCTCAAATGGGGCATGCAGGCGTTTGAAACGTTCAAGGTTGTGCCTCCGGGCATTGGCATCGTTCACCAGGTGAATCTCGAGTACCTTGCGAAGGGAATTTTGCGCGATGCGAATGGCGTTTATTATCCCGACACGCTCGTCGGCACGGACTCGCACACCACGATGATCAATGGTCTTGGCATTGTGGGCTGGGGCGTTGGTGGCATCGAGGCCGAGGCAGGAATGCTGGGGCAGCCGGTGTATTTCCTCACGCCTGACGTCGTTGGCGTGTACTTGACGGGCTCGTTGCGTGAAGGAGTGACCGCGACCGACCTCGCACTCACGATCACGCAGCTGCTCCGGAAAGCAAAGGTCGTGGGAAAATTTGTGGAGTTCTATGGGCCTGGTGCCGCTGCGTTGCCGGTCGTCGACCGCGCAACCATCGCCAATATGGCGCCGGAGTACGGCGCAACGATGGGCTTCTTTCCCATCGACGCAGAGTGCTCGACCTACCTGCGGGCTACCGGTCGCTCAGAAGAGCACGTCGCCACGTACGAAGCCTACTACAAGGCGCAAGGGTTGTGGGGTATTCCAGAGCGCGGGCAGATCGAGTACTCGAGCGACGTTGAGCTCGATCTGGACACGATCGTACCAAGCCTCGCGGGTCCAAAGCGGCCGCAGGATCGCATCGAACTTACGGCGATCAAGCGGGAGTTCATCTCGGCGTTCGCGAAACCGGTTGCGGAAAACGGCTTTGGCCGAAATGCGGCTGATTTCGACAAAACCTATCACGTGTCAGGCAGCGGTTGGTCTCGCCCCGGTGGCGGCAGCCAAGTGGCAGTGCCTGAGTCCGACGCCGACGTGGAGAATACAAGTGTTACAACGGAACGGGAAATGGCGAATAACCGGCCGACACCGACGCCTGTATCCACTCGGGCAAAACGCATCGACGGTGAAATCAGTCACGGCAGCGTGCTGATCGCGGCCATCACGAGCTGCACCAACACCTCGAACCCGTCCGTCATGTTGGCGGCCGGTCTGCTCGCCAAGAAGGCGGTTGAGCGTGGGCTCACCGTGAATTCCACGGTGAAGTCATCGCTCGCTCCCGGCAGTCGCGTGGTGACTGATTATCTGACGAAAACCGGGTTGCAGCCTTACCTGGATAAACTCGGCTTCCAGACGGTCGGCTACGGATGCACCACCTGCATCGGTAACTCCGGCCCGTTGCATCCGGCGATTGAGGAGGTGGTGTTGAAGAATGATCTCGTTGCCGCTTCGGTCCTCTCCGGAAATCGGAATTTCGAGGCGCGCGTTCACCAGAACATCAAATCAAACTTTTTGATGTCACCGCCACTGGTGGTGGCATTCGCGCTTGCGGGCCGGGTTGACATCGATCTTTCGACAGAACCGCTCGGCCGCGATCAACATGGCCGGGACGTGTTTCTGAAAGATCTTTGGCCGACGTTGCAGGAAGTCCGCGACCAGCTTCAGGCCGCGCTCAAACCGGAAGTGTTTCGCAGGCTGTATACCGACTTCGCCGAGCAGAATCCGAAGTGGAACGAAATTCCGTCGACCACCGGAAATGTTTACGCGTTCGACCCGGCTTCGACGTACATTCAAGAGCCGCCGTTCTTCGCCGACTTTGGAATGAAGCCTGGAACGATCACCGAAATTCTCGGTGCTCGCGCACTCGGCATCTTCGGCGATTCCGTTACGACCGACCATATCTCGCCAGCGGGCGCCATCAAGAAGACCTCGCCCGCTGGGCGCTTTCTGCTCGAACACGGCGTCACGTTTGAGGACTTCAACTCATACGGATCTCGTCGCGGCAATGATCGCATCATGACCCGCGGTACCTTCGCGAATGTCCGAATCAAGAACTTGATGCTCGGAGGTGAGGAAGGTGGCAGCACCCTCTATCAGCCAACCGGCGAAAAAACCTCGATCTACGACGCGGCCGTAAAGCACATCGCTCAAGGCACGCCGCTGATCATCCTGGCGGGACAGGAGTATGGGACGGGTTCATCGCGCGATTGGGCGGCAAAAGGTACGAACCTTCTCGGCGTGAAGGTGGTCGTCGCTCAGAGCTTCGAACGCATTCATCGCTCGAACCTCGTTGGCATGGGCGTTCTGCCGTTGCAGTTCAAAGAAGGCACGACCGCCCAGACGCTGAAGCTCGATGGCTCCGAAACCTACGACGTCCTGGGGTTGTCGATGGCGCTGAAACCGCAGCAAGATCTCAACTTGCGCATCACTCGGAGTGACGGCCGCGTGGAGGTCGTGGGAGTCCGCTGTCGCATCGATACTCCGATCGAAATCGATTATTACCAGCACGGGGGGATCCTGCCGTACGTTCTGCGTCAAATCGTCGCTCGCCACTGAGTTAACCTGCCGATCCGCAGCGGTCATTTGGATGCAAGTCAGCGAAACGTTGCCTAGACCGTCCGACCGCATTTGCGCACCTGCCGATTTCAGGGAACGTATTGTTGATCGATGAGAGAGTGTTTAATCCGCTGTCCTGATGCCTGAATCCGCCACCAAGCCCGTTTATCTCGTAGATGCCTTTTCCGACCCGGTCGTCGTCCGGATCGGAGGCCGCGCTTGTTTCCAAAATAGCGTCTGTCTCCGGGATTTTATCTCGGAAATGCTGCAGCAAGGGAAAACCCGGTTCGTGTTCGATTTTCTGCATTGTACCAGCATGGACAGCACTTTTCTCGGTGTGCTGGCCGGGATCGCACTTGATTTGAAGAAGCGTCCCGGTGGAGGCAGTTTGGTGTTGGCGCGGCTGGGCCCGCGGAATCTTGAACTGGTGCGGAATCTCGGATTGCACCGGTTGCTCACGGTAGATTCGGGAGAATATCCAATGGGCTTCGGGCAGGCTGAAAAGGCCTTGTACTGCCGCGACCAATCCGAGCTTGAGCATGCGCGGTTGGTCTTGGAAGCGCATGAGAACCTCGTGACTGCGGACGAATCGAACCGGAGTAAATTTCAGGACGTTCTCGCGTTTCTTAAAAACCGGGTGACGCAGAAGTAAGAAGCGGGGATGATTCACATCTCCGAGTCCGCTCCAACGGTCCCTCGCGTTCGTCTGCCCGTTCAGTTAATCAGCGATTGCGAGTCAGGACGGGTCCTTCAACCTAGGGCACGATGATTTTCGTGCTTCTGCTCGGCATCATTCTAGGCGTGGCGGCCATGCTCCTGCCGGTTTATCGCAGTCGTCGACGTTCGGAACAAGCTGACGAAGAGAAGCAGCAGCTCGCGCAGGAGCGACAGTTAGTGGTGGATTTCATGCATCACATGGTGGTGGCGCTCGGTGAAGGAGCGACGCGGGAGGAACTGCCTCAGCGCATTGTTCATGCGGCAATCCTCTGTTCCGGTGCGCTGAGCGCCTGTCTCTTTCAGCGCGGGCGTGATGGCCTGATGCACAGTGTGGCCGTGGAAGGATTATTTCCTCCTCACCGCCCCTTGCCGCCGAGTGTGCGCGAAAAACTGGCGACGCGCGCACGGTTTATCGAAAACGTCCTCCGCTCGGAGAGTTTCCCTGACGACGAAGGAATTGTGGGTGCCGTGGTGAAAACAGGCAAAGGCCAGCTCATCGCGGACGCTGAAGCTGACGCGCGCGTGGTGCGGCACGACGATTTGGCGTTGAAGGTACGCTCGCTCATCGCGGTTCCGCTGACCTTCAACGAACGCTTTTTCGGCGTTCTTGCAGTCGCCAATTCGGCTGACGGTGAGCCGTTCACGGAGAATGATTTCTCGTTGCTACAGTCGTTGGGCGAGTTGGCCGCGCTCGCGTTGCACAATGCGGAGATTTTGAATTTTCAACGCGAGAAGAGCCAGCTCGACCTCGATCTCTCTCTCGCGAGTGGGATTCAGCAGATGCTCCTGCCGAGAGGTGAGCTGCACTTCAGCGGCTTGGACATCGATGCTCGATATCAGGCGGCGCAGAAAGTCAGCGGAGATTTCTACGACGTGTTTTCACTTTCCCCGACAAAGTTGGGAATCGCGGTGGCTGACGTGTCGGGCAAGGGAATTCCGGCTTCCCTGTTGATGGCGATCTGTCGAACGAACCTGCGTCAGATTGCGCCGCGCCACGCGTCGCCCGCGCAAACGCTGATCGAGCTCAACGGGGTGCTCGGCGAGAACGTTCAGCAGGGTACGTTTATCACGCTGCTTTATGCGATCGTGGATACTTCCCGCAACGAGCTGACCTTCGCCCGCGCCGGACACGAGCTGCCCCTGGTGGTGCGGACGCTGGCTACCTCCGACGCGCCTGTCGCCGATTTCGTGGGTTCTGAGGGCATGCCGCTGGGCTTGGTGCCGAATGACATTTTTGCCAGTGCGATTGTGGACCGCACCGAGCGCTTATCAACGGGCGACGTGCTGGTGCTTTACACGGATGGATTGACCGAGGCACCGAATGAGGACGAGAAGGAGTTTGCGGGGCCGCGACTGCTCGACGCGGTGCGGGTATTGCACGGCCGCAGCGCGCGGGAAATCAATGATGGGATTCTGCAGAGCTTGCAGCGATTCGCCGGGCAGGCAGCGCAACGCGACGATCTTACGTTGGTCACGGTGAAGCGGGTGCCTTGATCAAATCCACGGCGCGCGTAACGATCCCGGCGCGAGTCGACACATTTTTCGCCAGCGGCGGACCTCAAGTTGAGCTTTCCAGCGCGGCCAAGTTCTGTAAGCGCATGGGGCAACGCTGCAGGCCGCCGAGTTGGAAAACCAGTTTGCCTCCTGAAGAGTCCCGCTCTCACTGTGTCCTTCACATGCCTTCTGTGACTCCGGAATCTCCGTCCATTGATCGGTTCTCGCTGCCTGATGCTGCGGGGCGCTTTGGTCGGTACGGGGGCGTGTTTGTGCCTGAAACGCTGATGACCGCGCTGCAGGAGCTCGGCGACGCGTATGATGAAGCGCGCAAAGATCCCAACTACCTCGCGGAGCTTAGCCATCATCTGAAGGAATTCGCGGGCCGGCCGACGGAACTCTATTACGCAGAGCGTCTGACCGAATACTGCGGCGGCGCGAAGATCTATCTGAAGCGGGAAGATCTGCTGCACACTGGCGCGCACAAGATCAACAACGCGCTCGGTCAGGCGCTGCTGGCGCGCCGCATGGGGAAGAAGCGAATCATCGCAGAGACCGGGGCCGGGCAGCACGGCGTGGCGACGGCTGCGGTGTGCGCGAAGTTCGGCTTGGAGTGTATCATTTATATGGGCGCGGTGGACATGGAGCGGCAGGCGCTGAACGTGTTTCGCATGCGGCTGATGGGAGCGGAAGTACGCAGCGTGGAATCCGGCCAGAAGACGCTCAAAGATGCCGTGAACGAGGCGATGCGTGATTGGGTCACCCACGTGCGGGAAACGCACTACATTCTGGGCTCAGCCTTGGGCGCGCATCCATACCCGATGATGGTGCGAGATTTTCATCGCGTGATTGGCCAGGAAACCAAGGAGCAGATTCTTGCGCGCGAGGGCCGGCTGCCGGATGAGATGATCGCCTGCGTCGGGGGAGGCTCGAATGCGATTGGGTTCTTCTTCGAGTTTCTGGAGGAACCGGCCGTCCGTTTGATCGGCGTGGAAGCGGGTGGGCGGGGCATCACCCGCGGTGAACATGCGGCGCGATTCGAAGGGGGAAAGCTCGGTGTGCTGCAAGGCGCCAAGACGTTCATCCTGCAGGACACGGACGGACAAATTGAGCTGACTCATTCCGTTAGCGCCGGGCTGGATTATGCGGCGATCGGTCCGGAGCATGCGTATTACCGTGAGCGGCAGCGTATTCAGTTCGCCTATGCGTGCGACGATGAGGTGATCGAAGTGTTTCAGAAATGCTCTCGGCTCGAGGGGATCATTCCCGCGCTCGAAAGCACTCACGCCTTGGTGCACGGGCTCAAGCGAGCCAGGGAAATGCGGAAGGATGAGATCTTGATCATCAACCTATCCGGCCGCGGCGATAAGGATGTGAACCAAGTGGCAAAGCTTCTTGGCGTGAAGCTTTGAAGCGGACCTTCGGATTCTCGACTGCGACTGGTTGTTGGAGATCTCGTCTGTCTTGGTTTGAATCGAGGGCGACGCGAGCATTGGATCCCTCTCACTTATGAAAAGCATGACAGGCTTCGGCCGTGCGACCGGCTCGGTGGGCGGCTATACTCTGACCGTGCAGGTGAGTTCGGTTAACCGAAAGACCTTGGATCTCGCGATTCGATTGCCCGACGATTGGGACAGCTTGGAGGCGGGAATCGGCGAGCAGGTGCGAAAGGCAGCGTCCCGTGGGCGGATCAGCGTCACCGTCGAGCTGACGGGCGCGCGCGGCGAAGGGGAGATCGTTTGGGATGAAGTCGAGGTAAACGCCGCAATCGATCGCTTAAAGGCACTCGCCTCGTCACGCGGACTCGATTTCGCGCCTTCGGCTGAATTGCTCTGGTCGGTCGCGAACTCGCAACGGATGACCGCCGTGCTGCCCGATGCGCAACATGCTGCGCCCGTACTCACGGACGTGGTCGGCGCGGCCTTGCGAGGGTTCGTCGCCATGCGAGCTCAGGAAGGTGAGGCGCTCCTCGTGGATCTCCTGACGCGACTGACGCTTTTGCGATCGCACGTGGATGCGATTGCAGCGCGCGCGCCGCTGGTCGCGCCGAACTACCGGGAGTTGCTCTTGCAGCGGCTACGACAGGCGGGGCTCGAACTGGACATCAACGACGAGCGCGTCCTGCGCGAAATCGCGCTCTTCGCTGATCGCTGCGATGTCACGGAAGAACTCACGCGTTTGCGGAGCCATTTTGAGCAATTTGCGACCCTCTTGAAATCCGAAGCCGAGATTGGCCGGAAGTCAGAATTCATCCTGCAGGAAATCGGGCGAGAGGTGAACACGATCGGCAGCAAAGCCAATGACCTCTCGATATCACGCGCCGTGATCGAGCTAAAGAACGAGCTTGAGCGCGTGAGAGAACAGATCGCGAACGTCGAATGAGCGAAGCGCGCCGCCTGCTTCACAATTGCCGTCAGAGCCGTCCGACTACTCGGAGTTTCTGAACGAGTGCCAGAGGTACAGAATCACTCCGATACAGATCGCTGAATCCGCGACATTGAACGTCGGGTAAATGTACGAGCCGAAGTGAACGTCGATGAAGTCGATGACGTGGCCGTGTCGAAGCCGATCGATGAGATTTCCCGCAATCCCCCCGCAGAGCAGTCCAAAGCTTACCTGAGGAAGGCGCTGGCGAAGTCCGAGCGCCCGACGCCAAACGAAGATCGCCACGAGTGTGCCTCCGGCGAGCGCCGCCAGGAAGATGCTTTGACCCGCGAACAAGCTCCACGCCGCGCCCGTGTTGCCCACGTGGACCAAATAGAGAAAACCGCGCGCGATTCGGATCGCGTTAGGTTCGCCATAGGTCGGGAAAGGCAGTTTCGCCGCAATCCAACTCTTTGAGAGTTGGTCCAGGCCCAGGACGATCACTGCCAGAATCAACAACAGTCGGTACGCACCGATCCGTTGGAGCACTGGAACTCTTCCGCCGACCGCGGTGGCTTGGGACTCCACTGCCGGTGAAGCAGGGATTGCCGCGCCACCGGAAGACGGACGATCAGAAGAAGGGTTCAAATGAACTTACCAAGCCTGCCGTTTACTCGTCCCCGCCGCTGTCCTCATCCATGATCTTGCCACCTTCTTCGCCGAGTTCGCCGAACAATCCGCCGGCGGTGCGAGTGCGATAGCGATTCTTTTCCAAATCCTTCTGCGCTTCAGCCGAATATCGGGTGAATGGCACCGCGAGCAGTCGTTCCTTCGCAATCGGTTTCTGGGTGATCTCGCAAACACCGTAGCTGCCATCGTGAATGCGTTTGATGGCGGCATCGATCTCCGTGAGCGCTTCCTGTTCGCTCGAGACCAAGCTCAAGGCGAAGTCACGATCAAACGTGTCTGTACCCGCGTCGGCCATATGTTGGCCGTAGCTTGAGAGATCGCCGGAGTCATCCTTGCTGGAACGCTTCAACGTTTCTTCAGAGTGCAGCTCGATGCCTGCGGTGAGGTGCTTTCGGAGGTCAACGAGCAGGCGGTAAAAGCGTTTGAACTTTTCCGGCACGTCGGCGTCGTTGAACGGCTCGGGTACGCTCGCGCGCTTTGGGTTGAACCCAAGGATGTCAGAAAGCGAAGCGGCTTTGATGTGGTTCGGCTTCGCGGGCTTTTCCAGCGTGAGAGCAACTTTGCCCGTCGACGGTTTGGCCGACTTCGCGGGCTTTTCATCCGTCGCACCCGCTTTGGGCACAACGGTCTTGGCGATTGCGCGAACCTCATCGAGGCTGAACGCTATCGGTTTGGCAGGGGCTTTGCGCTTTAGAATACTGTCGCGCAGAGCGTTTTTCTTAGAGGGTTTTTCCATGGCGGGAGAATTTTTCGCGACTCGGACGGGAGGCGCTGGCTTGGGCGCGACCGGGGTGGTGAGTTTCGCGGATCGGGCGACTGGCGCTGGCTTAACCGGCTTCGCCTTGATCGGCGCAGCCGGCTTTTTTTTCAGCACGAGTTTGGCGACTTTGGACTTGGCGGGTTTTTTGTTGTTCTTGACCATGGGGAGTTTGAGGTGAGCAAAAAAGATCAGGCCTTCAACGCTTCCACGCAGCGCGGGCAAACGGCCTCGAACGGGCTGGACTCCAGCGTTGGTACCCAGCGCCAACAGCGCGGACACCGAGCGAAAGCTAGCTCGCTGCAAGGTCGGATGCTCGCGGTAATCGCGGCTCCCACGGCAGGGGCGAGAGTGACATGGGAAACGATGAAGAGTTCGGGAAGAAAATCCCGGTGTTTTTCCAGCACTCGCTGGGTGGGGTCTTCCGGCGAGATTGAGAGCGTGACGGAAGCGTCTAAGGACTTTCCTAACTTGCCCGCCGCGCGCTGCGGTTCGATCGCTTCATTTACCTGCGCCCGCACCTTCAACAACGCCGCGACATCCGAGACAACACCT
This sequence comes from Opitutus sp., assembly GCA_039928945.1. Lineage (GTDB taxonomy): Bacteria > Verrucomicrobiota > Verrucomicrobiia > Opitutales > Opitutaceae > Opitutus. The sequence continues at coordinate 62,921 of JBDSSD010000100.1, forward strand.
GCATCCGTCCAGTTCGCGGCCGCCAGCGGCCATTCCTGCAGATGCACGGAATCGTCGGTGTACTCGAGGTTCGCCGTCGCATAGCCCCACGCTTCGTCCGTCGTGAAGCAAAGGATCGGCGCGAGCAGCTTCACCAGCGCATGGAAAATGTGGTGCAGCGCGGTTTGAGACGATCGGCGAAGCGGTGCGTTCGTCCCCAGCGTGTACAACCGATCCTTGAGGATGTCGTGGTAGGTCGCCGACAGAGTCACTGAGCAAAACTGATTGCAGAGCTGGTAAACGCGATGGAACTCGTACGCTTCGTAGGCGACAGTGCAGTCGCGAATGAGCTCTGCCGTCTGATGAAGTGCCCAGCGATCGAGCGTGTCCATCTGCTCGACGGGCACGGCGTCACGCGCTGGTGCGAAGTCAAAGAGGTTTGATAGCTGGTAACGGAACGTGTTGCGGATAAGGCGATACGTCTCGCCCACGTGAGAGAGAATTTCCTTCGAGACCGGGATGTCGTTCCGGAAATCCTGGGACGATATCCACAACCGGATTACGTCCGCGCCATACTCCGCAACATAAGCGTCGCTCGTCTGCGGTTTTTCGTAGGTCGAGCTCTTGGAGATTTTGTTTCGTTCCTGATCGACGATGAAGCCGTGGGTCAGGACCGATCGATAGGGGGCCGCGTCGTAGGCGATCACGCTCGTCCACAACGACGATTGAAACCAACCACGATGCTGATCGCTGCCTTCCAGATAGAGATCGGCTGGCCAGCTTGTACCCCCTTGTCCGTGTTTCAGCACCGCGGCATGCGAGGAACCGGAATCAATCCAGACATCCAGCGTATCGCGTCCGCAGGTAAGTTCGGCAGGCTTCGGCCAGGCGCTTGGCAGCTCGATACCGTCCAGGATCTCGGTTGGCGTTGCGTCGTACCAGAAATTTGTCCCGAGCTTTTCGATCTTCGCCGCAATGCCACGCGCGACTCCAGCGTCCAAATACGCCGTTTTTTTTGCGTCGTAGAATGCCGGTATCGGCACGCCCCACGAGCGCTGCCGGCTGATGCACCAGTCAGGCCGCGATTCCAGCGCACCGCGAATCCGCGCCTCGCCCCAACCCGGGATGAAGCTCACCTGCTTGATGACCTCGAGTGCCTTGGCGCGGTCGCCGGCCTTGTCCAAGGAAACGAACCACTGATCGACCGCCCGAAAGATAATCGGAGTCTTGGAGCGCCAGCAATGCGGGTAGCTGTGCGTATATTTTGCTTTCGCGAGTAGCGCACCGCCTGCCGCCAGTAGCTTGAGGACGCCAAGATTGGCAGACGAAGGTTTCTTGGCTTCGAGATCCTCGACGGTTTCGAGCGTCGACAAACCTACGAGGTCTGGCGGGACTTTGCCGTCGTTGACGTACTTGCCGTCATCGCCGACCGGACAATAAATCTCCAATCCGTACTTCAGTCCGGTCACATAATCTTCAGCGCCATGTCCTGGCGCGGTGTGGACGGCTCCCGTGCCGGTTTCGGTCGTGACGTAATCAGCCAACACGATTGGTGACGCGCGATCGATGAAGGGATGGCGTGCAGCCAAGTGTTCGAGAGCAGCGCCTTTGATCCTGGCGCTGATCACCGGTGCCGCAGTGATCTTCGCTGAGGCCAGGACCGCCGGAAGCAGGAGTTCGGCGACGAGCACGCGTTCCGTCCCAAGATCTGCGACGACGTAGTCGATCTCCGGATTTACGGCGATGGCGAGGTTGGCGGGGATCGTCCACGGCGTGGTGGTCCAGATCACCACGCACAAGGGTTTGTCCGAAGGCAGGTTGAATTTTGCCGCTTCACTTGCCGGTACGGCGAACTTCACCCAAATCGCGATTGAGACGTGATCCTTGTATTCGATCTCAGCTTCGGCGAGCGCCGTCTCGAACGGAATAGACCAGTAAACGGGTTTCTTGCTGCGATAGACGATGCCTTCTTCGACGAAGGCGGCGAACGTCCGCAGGATGTCAGCTTCGAATGGAGGAGCTTTGGTTTTGTACTGATTCTTCCAATCAGCGAGTATACCGATCCGTTTGAATTGGGCGGTTTGCTTGGTAATCCAGGATTCGGCAAACGCATCGCAACGCGCGCGTAACTCGGCGGTCGAGACATTTTCATTTTTTTCCCGGATCTCTCGCGCCACCTTCTGCTCGATCGGCAAACCATGGCAGTCCCAACCTGGAACGTAGGGAGTCCTGAATCCCCGCATCGACTTGTACCGCAGTATCAGGTCTTTGAGCGTCTTGTTCAGCGCGGTGCCGATGTGGACGTCACCATTTGTGAAGGGCGGTCCATCGTGCAGTACGAACGCCTTCCCGGTCGCAGCGTTCTTGGCCTGAATGGCAGCGTAGAGGCCGGTTTTTTCCCAGTGAGCCACGCGGCCGGGTTCACGCTGCGCGAGGCCGGCGCGCATCGGGAAGTCCGTTTTCGGAAGCTGCAAAGTATCTTTCAAATCGTGGGCCATGCCAAAGAAAAGTGCGCGAGGGTAGGGGCGACGGGAGGTGAGTCAAGGGGGGAGGTAGAACGCCGCTTTTCCGCCGTCGCCACTGCGTAAAGTCTCCGACGCTCGGCGCTCGATCAACCCGCCGATCTTCCTTATCAAACCGGCCCGTCGCCGGACACCTCACCCAATCGCTCGGCTCGCCAGTTTTTCGCCGGCTGCAATGCACGCCGGGACCGAGATTCCATCCCGCGCCTGGCCTCCAATATGTAAGCCGCGATGATGCCGCTCCACTTGGGTCATGACCGAAACGTATTGTTCATGTCCGAGATTGTACTGCGGGATGGCGCGCGGCCAATAGGTGTGTCGGACGAAGCGAGGCGCACCGTTCACACCCAATAATTCCGCCAACTCGGGTACGACCAGCCGCACCAATTCGTCGGTTGGACGTGAGGCCAGCTCTGGCTGACGTGTGCCGCCAATCATCACGGTCATGGCCACGCTTCGGGCGGGCGCCCGGCCAGGAAACAGGCTGGACGAGAAAAGCACGCCGAGCATCGAGCGCTTCTCAACGTTCGGCACAAGCATTCCGAATCCATCCAACGGGTGACGAACTTGATCACGGTCGAAACCAAGAAACAGTGACGATACGGGAGGATGCTCGACCCCATCGAGCGCAGCGAGCGGACGTTCACCAAGCGAGCCGATGCGCAGTCGTGCGAGGGCGTGAGCCGGCAACGCGGTGACGAGGCCATCAAAGGCCTGGGTGTGAGTGCCGTCCGCCTGGTTCCAAATCACACTCCATTTCTCTCCCGGTGTAATCGCTTCCAACGATGCGTTCAACGCCACACATCCCGGGGGCAACCCGTGAAGCAAAGCGTGGGTGAGCGTTTGAACGCCGTCTTTGAAGGAAAAAATTTCTGGGCGCGGCTCGCCACGCAAACGCCGCTCCTTCGATTGCGCCATTTGACCGCGAATCAAAGACCCCTGCCGCTGCTCCATTTCCCATATTTTCGGGAAGGCGTAGCGCGCGGAGAGTCGGGCGGAGTTTCCGGCGTAGACTCCACTGACCATCGGATCGAGCGCGTAATCGACAAACTCCGGACCGAAATGCCCACGCATGAATTCCGCGAGGGACACATCCGTCGTTCGCACGCGGGGACGTGAGACAAGGTCGGAGAGAATGCCCAACTTGCCACCGAATGAAAAAAGTGGACTCGCCAATAAAGCTCCTGGCGAAAGTGGCGCGGCAACCAATCGACTCTTTCGCACCACGTACCGGTGCTTGGCCGATGCCGATGCGTGCACGACCTGCGGCGTCAGCCCGAGTTCTTCGATGAGAGATGCCAGCGCCGGTTCACCGGAGAGCAGCGAATTCGGGCCGGACTCCACCAGCCATTCGCCGACCCGCTCAGTGAGCACTGCGCCACCAGCCCGCCCCGACTGTTCAAAGATTCGGACTCGGTGACCGCGTTGATGGATGCGGTGCGCCGCCACCAGTCCGGTTATTCCGGCACCCAGGACGGCGAATGATTTAATAGGGTAAGCAGACACGCGGTCGGAAACCAATAAGCGCGGAAGTCATGCTAACGCGAATCACAGAGTCTGCGTGCGCCCGGATTCTTCATGGCCTATTTCCAATTGGTTACCGTCGAGACTAGCGCTTCAACGCATTCGATCTTCGCTTGCGGAAGGATGCCGTGGCCCAAATTGAAGATGTGGCCAGGTAGTCCTCGCATCGACTCGAGGAGGCGCGCCGTTTCCACCGCGACAATCTCCGGCGTCGTGTTGAGCAGTACCGGATCGAGATTCCCCTGCACAGCAACGGGAGTTCCGTTGTCTTTCAACTGTCGGGAGACCGTCGGTAAGTGGTTCGTCCAGTCCACACTCAGGACACGCACTCCGGTCGCGGCTTGTGCGCGGATATGCGATGCCGTGCCTTTCGCGTAGAGGATAACCGGAAATCCCGGCGGAAGTGCCGCCACAATCCTTCGGATCCATTGCAGAGAGGCCGCCTCATAGTCTTGTCCAGCGATGATGCCGCCCCATGAATCGAAAATCTGGATAGCATCCGCTCCCGCCCTAATCTGCATCTCGAAATAAGCGATGAGCGCGTTCGTCAGCTTCTCGAGCAAGGCGTCAAAAGTGGTTCGGTCCGTGTAGAACAACTGCTTGATGCGCTCGAACTCGTCGGAGCTGCCTCCTTCAACCATGTACGTCGCGAGTGTCCAAGGTGAGCCGCCAAATCCGAGCAGGGCTTTTTCTCCAGCGAGTTCCTTCTTGAGCAGCCCGAGCGCCTCCGCGACGTAGTTCAACCGATCCGGCACCGCATTCGCAGGTGCGAGCGCATCGATCTGGGCGCGCGTCTCGAGACGGAACTCCATCGCGATGCCGCCCTCGTCACGAAAGTGATAGCTCTGACCGAGAGCTTCAGGAATCACGAGAATGTCAGAGAACAGAATGGCGGCATCGAGAGCGAAGCGCCGCAATGGCTGCATCGTTACCTCGGCCGCAAGCGCGGGAGTTCGCACCATTTGTAAGAACGATGACTTTGCCTTTAGCGCCCGGTATTCAGGAAGGTACCGGCCCGCCTGACGCATGATCCACAGGGGAGGACGCTCCACGGCGCGAAGCGAACAGGCAGCAAGGAAACGTTCTCGGCTGGTCATAGAACGTGCATTCCCGCAAAGACCCGAGGAAGTCGCAAAGCGGAAATCAGCACATTTCGGAAGCGGTCGGCGCAGTCAGGACTGTGGCTCATTTCTAATTCTGCGTGGTCGTCGCCAACCAGTTGCGCGGCTTGAGGAAAACGTCGTACAGCCTGGACTCGGGCGACCCGGGCTCCGGCGTCCAATTGTAGTCCCACCGCACCAGTGGAGGCAGACTCATGAGAATGGATTCAGTGCGTCCGCCGCTTTGCAGTCCGAACAACGTGCCACGATCCCACACGAGGTTGAACTCGACGTAACGGCCGCGTCGGTAGAGTTGAAACTGCCGCTCGCGATCCGAGTAGGCCGTCGCTTTCCTGCGCGCCACGATCGGACGGTACGCTGGCAGGAACGCATCACCGACAGCGCGCAGCAGCGCGAACGACGAATCAAAACCCAACTCGTTGAAATCGTCGAAAAACAATCCGCCAATGCCGCGAGCCTCGGCGCGATGTTTTAGAAAGAAGTAATCGTCGCATTGCTTTTTGAACCGCTCGTGAAGGTTCGGCCCGAACGGGGTCACCGCGCGCGCGGCCGCTGAATGCCAGTGCACCGCGTCCTCTTCAAAGCCGTAGTAAGGCGTGAGGTCGAAGCCGCCCCCGAACCACCAACTGTCACCGGCGGAAAAAAAGCGCACGTTGGCGTGGCTGGTCGGCACGTACGGGTTCAACGGGTGGATCACGAGTGAGACGCCGAGCGCCTGCCACGGCTTGCCTGCCAGCTCTGGGCGATGCGCTGAGGCTGACGGCGGCAAGGCCGATCCGGCCACGTGAGAAAAACCTACACCCGCTTTTTCGAAGACGTTTCCATGGGTGAGAACGCGTGAACGTCCACCTCCACCTTCCGCCCGTGTCCAAGCGTCTTCGCTGAATCGGGCAGCGCCGTCTTCCTCTTCCAGCGCGGCGCAAATCGTGTTCTGCAGTTGCTGCAAATACGTTTTGACGGCCGCAAAATCAGGCGAGGGAGAAGCGCACATGGGTCTTTCGAAACTCAGGAGAGCGAGATCACGGAACGAGAACGAGAACGATTTTGCGCCCCGGTTCGGTTGACGGACTTGCTAGACTTCTCGTTCGACAGGGACGCGCGTTACCTGACTTGATCGACCCTCGTTCAGCCTTCGATGAATTCCACCGTACTTACGACCGTTGCAGCGACCGGATTTTCGGTGGCGTTCTTCCATGCGGCGATACCAACGCACTGGCTGCCGTTTGTGTTGGTGGCCCGTGCGCGACAGTGGAGCCGAAGCAAAACCCTGGCGGTCGCGCTCTTCGCGGGACTCGGTCACGTGGGGCTCACCAGCTTGATCGGACTCGCGATCGCCTGGTTCGGATTCCAGCTGGACGAGACTTTGGGTGCGTCGTTTCCGTGGATTGCAGGCGGTGTGCTGATTGCCATGGGCCTCTACTACATGTTTCGTCAGATCACCGGACGCGGGATTTGTCACCATGCCGTTCCCGGTGGGCATCATCATGCCAGCGAGGAGTGCGGACAGGAAACGGATCACACCCACCTGGAGCATGAGCTGCAAGACAGCGAGTTAACGTCAACCCGTCAGAGTGACTGGACTGCGATTGGCGGCCTTTTTCTGATGCTGACCTTGTCGCCGTGCGAAGGATTTCTTCCCATCTATCTATCCGGCGTCAAATTTGGCTGGCACGGTTTTTTCGTGCTAAGTCTGATCCTCGCGCTTGGTACGCTCGGCGGTATGACGCTCTTTACGTGGCTTGCGCTGGTCGGGCTGGGCCGGCTGAAAGTGGAACGCTTCGAACGCTGGGAAGCGGGACTACTCGGAACGCTTTTCTGCGGACTCGGGCTGCTCGTGATCCTGCTCGAGCACTAAGGCAGTCCACGGTGCCGCGGCGGGCCTGCCGCCATCCCGGAGGACGACTACTTTCGTTTCGTAGGTACGCTAAACTTGATCACGGGCTCGCCCGACGCAGAGGTCTCCCCGGCTTCTGGCGGAGCTGCAGAAATCGGAGAAGCGGGCGCGGCGGGCGCGGTCACGATGCGGCTCGTCGATTCCGCTTTGAACGCGGGACCGCCAGCGGGCAGGCCGGCAAAACCTCGCTCGATCAGCTCTGCCACTTTGATGTCCCGGATTTTTCGATCCTGTGAGCCCATAACGACAACAATGATACGGCGACCGTTACGTTGGGCAGTTGCCGCGAGGCAGAAGCCCGCGCCGTTCGTGAAACCGGTTTTTAGTCCATCTACGCCGGAGATTTTTCCGAGCAGATGATTGTGATTGTTCATGACCACCGGTTCAGCGCGTAGGCCTTTGCCGAACTCACGCGTTTTCACGGACGCGTAGTTGAGCACATTTGTTTTGAGCAAAAGCTCCCGACACAGCAGCGCGAAATCGTGGGGCGTCGTTAGATCGCCCTCAGAGAGCCGTCGGTTGCTCGGTGGCAAACCGTGCGGCGTACGAAACGTGGTGTGCGTCATGCCGATCGCAGCGGCTTTGGCATTCATCAGCGCAACGAACGCCTCAGCCGATCCGGCGGCGGTGCGCGCCAGCGCGTGGGCGGCATCGTTCGCGGATTGGATCATCATCGCGTAAAGCAGCTCATCGACCGAGAAAACTTCCTTCTCCTTCAGCCAGACCTGCGTACCGCCAATTTTAGAATCGGAGGCAGCGACCGTGACCGGCGTCTGCAAGGTCAGATCACCACTGAGGAGTTTGTCGTGGAGCACGAGAAACGTCATCAGTTTCGTCATACTGGCGGGCGGACTTGGTTCGCCTTGATGATCTTCGAAAATGAACTGGCCGCTGCTGGCGTCCATGATGACTGCGCCCTTGTAGGCTGGCGCGCTGTCGGCCACGCGCGCGGGTTTCGCCTTTGCAGCGACGTCAATCCCGGGCGCGAAGGCGAACAGCAAGGCGAGTACGGTCAACGCAAGTCGGCGCACAAAAGTCATGCGCGTAAGAGAAAGTTTTTCCCGCCGCGCGCGAGACGAAACGAGGAGTTCACCGTCGAAAACGGACCCGTTGCAGCTCGATTGACCGCCGATCAGTTGCCCGCAGTCGTTTGCTCCAGCGGCAGATCGTGGAGCTTCACGCCGGGATTTTTTTCCACGAAGTAGCGCATCGTCCACTCGCTTGGAAAGAGCCCGACCGGCTGCCCCAACTTGTCCGTTCCGAACGCCACTCCCGAAGCGACGATGAACTGGGAGGCATCCGGCAGCTTCGTGTTCGGGTCTGATGGCGCCATCCATTTCATGACGGTCCACGGAGACGGGTCGAGGCGCGAAGCGGCACCGTATTCGCTCTCCAAACGAAATTGAACCACCTCGAACTGCAGCGCGCCAACCGCGGCCAGGAGGGTAGCGGTGGTCATGCCGGCACGAAGAGTGATCGACTGGACCACACCTTCCTGCAGCAGCTGCTCGAGCCCGGCGCGGAATTTTTTCGCGTCGGACGAATTCGGGTTGCTGATGAACGTGAAGACTTCGGGCGGGAAACGGGGAATTTCGTCGAACAAGATCGTTTTGTCCTCCGTCAGCGTGTCGCCAATGTGAAACTCGCTGTGGCCAACGAGCCCGATCACGTCACCCGGCCATGCTTCGTCGACCGTCTCACGTTCCTGGCCAAACAATTTATGGGAAGACGACAAACGCATCGTTTTCCCGGTGCGGGGATGAAGCACCATCATATCGCGCTCGAACTTTCCTGAGCAGATTCGAACGAACGCGATTCGATCGCGATGCTTGGGATCCATGTTCGCCTGGATCTTGAAGACGAACGCGGAGAATTTTGGATACGTTACGGGGATTGTTCGACCGGACGCTGCCGTCGCGGAGATCTCCACCATCGATCTCGTGTTGGAGCTAGCTGCCGTTGAAGACTCTGTGCCGATCACAGATTTCCGTGGAGCAGGGGGGACTGAGTCTTTGAGGAAACCGTCGAGCAGCAGCTGAATGCCGAAATTGTTCACAGCGCTGCCGAAGTACACGGGGGTTTGCTGGCCGTCCTGAACCGCGGCTAGATCGAAAGGGTGCCCGGCGCCATCGAGCATCTCTAGCTGTTCCTTCACCTGACCAAACGTGTAGTCGTCCAGCTTGTCGCGCACCGCAGCGTCGTCCAACGAGGTGACGTTGACCGGCGCCTGGTACTTTCCGCCGGGCACACGTTCGAATAGATGGACCTGATGCGAACGACGATCGAACACGCCGCGGAAGGAAGGACCATTGCCGAGCGGCCAGATCACGGGCGACGACTGGAGACCAAGGACCTGCTCCAGTTCATCGAGAAGCTCGAGTGCGTTGCGCGTGGGGCGATCGCACTTGTTCATGAACGTGAAGATGGGCACTCCACGTCGGCGGCAGACCTCGAACAATTTTCGGGTTTGTGCCTCAACACCTTTCGCGGCGTCGATCACCATCAGGGCTGCGTCCACCGCGGTCAGCACGCGGTAGGTATCCTCGGAAAAGTCCTTGTGCCCAGGGGTATCGAGAAGATTAACCGCGTAGCCGGTGTAATCGAACTGCAGAACGGTTGAGCTGATCGAGATTCCGCGCTGTTTCTCCAGTTCCATCCAGTCCGACGCCGTGGCTCGCTGATTTTTCCGTGCCGTGACTGCTCCGGCAAGATGGATGGCGTTGCCGTAGAGCAGAAACTTTTCGGTCAGAGTCGTTTTTCCAGCGTCAGGATGCGAGATGATCGCGAAGGTTCGACGGCGGGCAATTTCTTGAGCGGGAAGCATTGATGGTCAGCGAAGAGGACGTAAGCGACGAACGTAGCGGTGCAATCAAGCGGGTATCAGCAGCCGGAGAAAGAAGAAATTCGGCGAACGGGACCAATAATCGCCGGTTCCGTGTAAGCTGCGAAGTGATCGCACGAACCGGTTCTTCGATGTGAATAGCCGCAGGCGTTCTCGTTGCGCTCGGTGGGCGGGAGCGGTTCGTGCCGAGAACACCTGTGTGGGTGCGAGTACTCGATCCGCTCAAGATATGTTCCCCGTGAACGGTTGAGAATTGTAAGAAACCCGCTAAATCCTTGGAAACGGCTCAAGCGTGTTCGCTTTTACGATGGAGATACTACCACTCTGTCATGCTTTCCCCCGATGCCCCATTATCTTACCTTCGTCTGCTGCGTTGTGTACACCTTCTGTTTGCTGAAAGTCGTGCTCGCCGCCATGGACGCGCCCATTGGGTACGAGGATCTGAAAGGCTTCCATTACGGCATGGAAGCGGTCGTTGAGTCAGACAGCTGATTTCAACCGCTGTCCTCCTCGTTAGAGGAGATTTGCGGAGTTTGTTCGAAGAAGGCACTTCGATCTCTTAGATCGCCGTCCAGACTGGTTTCCGTCTGTCGTCGGCATTTTAGCCGCGAATTATCCTCGCGAGTGCCAGCAAACCCTGAGTTTTTGCGGTGTGTCTCTACCGCCCGCCCTCAAGCTCAAAGCCAATGCCAAGCCGCGCGTCCTCGCGGGTCATCCGTGGGTGTTTGCAAATGAAGTGGAGGCGCTCCTCGCCCCTGAGTTGGATGGCAGTGTCGTCGAGTGTCGCGATCGAACGGGCCGATTCCTTGGCTCCGGCATCTATAATTCGAAATCGCAAATCATCTGGCGGCGACTGAACCGCGATCGCGTTGTCCTCGACGAGAACTACTTCACAACGACCATGGCTGCGGCGATCGCACGTCGTGAGCTGCCGACGACTGCCGCTGCAGGCCCCACCGGATCCAACCGGCGATTAATCTGGTCGGAATCCGACGATCTCCCGGGTGTAGTCGTCGATCAGTTTGGAGACGTTCTCGTGGTTCAGCTTCAGTCGCTCGCGATGGAGCAACGGTCCGAACTCATCGGTAACGTGCTTACAAAGCTGCTACAGCCGGCAGAGATTATTTTTCGGAATGACGCCCCAATCCGGCGACTGGAAGGTCTGCCGGCCGAGGTACACACCCGTTCGGGCACTCCCTGGCCCGCCCGGTGGGTCAATATCGATGGCTTTGAGTACTGGTTGGATCTGCAGAACGGTCAGAAAACAGGGTTCTACCTCGACCAACGGCAGCAGCATTCACTGCTCGCGAAGTACTGCGCAGGCAAACGCGTGTTGGACGCGTTTTGTAATCAGGGACCCTTCGCGCTCCATGCCGCCCGAGCAGGAGCCTCCCATGTTCTTGGCCTCGACAGCGCGGACGACGCGATCCAAGCGGCACGGCGAAATGCCGAACGGAACGGTGTCTCAGCCAAGTTCGAGACCGTAAACGTGTTTGACTGGTTGAACGCAACGGATCGGTCAGCTGAACCGCAGTGGGATGTTATCATTCTGGATCCGCCGCCGTTCGCGAAATCCAAGAGTGCGCTCGAAGGCGCGCTCCGGGGTTACAAAGACATCAATCTGCGAGCGATGCAGCGGCTCTCTCCGGGAGGAGTGCTGGCGACGTACACCTGTTCCCACCACATGCATGACGCAGAGCTGCGTAGCGTCCTCGCGGAGGCGGCGGCTGACGCGAAAAAGAAAGTGCGGGTCGTGGAGTTCTGTCATCAGCCTCCTGACCATCCCGTGCTCGTGACAATGCCGGAGAGCGAGTACCTACGCGGCTACATCGTGCGGGTGGAGTGACCGAATCCAGCCCCCGCTAACGTCTGCGGCCCATCCTCGGTTCGGCTAGTCGCCCGCGAGATTACTAGGCTTTGCTAGCGCAGGGAACCTTCGAGCTCGCGCCGCATGGCGCGCATCGAATCCAAGGTCTTCTGCAATTCCGCTTTCTCTTCCTTCGAAGTGGCTTGAGCGATGGCTTCAATCATATCGCGTTCCTCTTCCATCATGCTGACGCGTTCTTTGGCGATAGCAGAACGGTCATCGCTTGATTGGCCACCCAGGAACGCGAGTGCCGTGGAAACTTTTGAGCCGTTGAGCGTTTCGTCCAACGGGGTCGGCTTCGTGTTCTTCTTCTCGCGGGCAATTTCCTGGTTCTGCTTTTCGAGCTGTCGGTCGAGTTCGGTGATCCGACCTTTCCTGACCTCAACCTTCGGAAGTACTTTTGCAGCCTCAGGCGTTGGCGGGGGCGTCGTGGCCGCTTGAGCTTTGGTGTCGGCGGCCACCGGTGCAGGGGGCGGTGTAGCAGTCTTCTGATTCGTTGGCTGCGCTGCAGTTGCGACGGCTCCTCCGGAAGCTTTTTTTCGCGCGTGCTCGGCAAGTCGCGCTTCGATCTCTTCCTTGGTGGCTTGCTTCTTCGGGGCTTCTTCAGCTGCGAACCCACTGAACGCGGTCAAACTCACGCACATCAAGGCCAGGAGGTAACGAGCGTTCATAGGAGGATGGGGGAACCGTATCGGCCAGAAAATACGTGTCGAGAGGCTATTGGCGGACCAAGTCAGTGACGTGTTTGGACCTCGAGAGTTCCCGCCTGAACGATTCTGACACGAAAAAGGGCCGATCCTGAAGATCGGCCCTTCGAAGTTCAGTTTAGAACCTGATCAAAGTCCCTTCATCTTACCGCCGTAGATCGCGTTCGCGCCGAGCTCTTCTTCGATCCGCAAGAGCTGGTTGTACTTGGCCACGCGGTCGGTTCGGCAAAGAGAACCGGTTTTGATCTGACCTGCGTTGGTCGCGACCGCGATGTCGGCGATCGTAACATCTTCCGTCTCACCAGAACGATGGCTGATGACCGCGGTGTAGCGCGCTTCCTTCGCCATCTCGACCGCGTCGAACGTTTCCGTCAGCGAGCCAATCTGGTTTACCTTCACCAGAATCGAATTGGCGGTGCCGGTCTCGATCCCTTTTTTCAGGAACTCCGTGTTGGTGACAAAGAGATCATCGCCCACGAGCTGGACGCGATCGCCGATGGCGTCCGTCAGCTTTTTCCAAGTCGTCCAATCGCCTTCGGCACATCCGTCTTCGATCGAAATGATTGGGTATTTGCCGACCAGCTTCCGGTAGAACTCGACCATCTCGTCACCCGTCAGAACCGCTCCGGACGATTTTTTGAAAACGTAACTTTTCTTTTCCTTTACGTAGAACTCCGAGGCGGCGACGTCCAATGCGAGGTTGATATCCTTGCCCAATTTGTAGCCGGCATTTTTCACCGCGACGGCAATGGCGTCCAAGGCCGCTTCCGTTGATTCAAGCTTCGGTGCGAATCCGCCTTCGTCACCGACTGCGGTGGCAAGACCTTTGTCTTTCAACACCTTCTTCAGCGAGTGGAACACTTCGCAGCCCATGCGCAGTGCTTCCGAAAACGACTTCGCGCCCGTTGGCATGATCATGAATTCCTGGAAATCGATCGGCGCGTCCGAGTGCGCACCACCGTTCATGATGTTCATCATCGGAACCGGGAGAACTTTCGCATTCGGTCCGCCCAAGTATTTGTACAGGGGCTGACCGACGGCTGCGGCTGCCGCTTTCGCTGTGGCCATCGAAACTCCGAGAATCGCGTTGGCGCCGAGTTTTGACTTCGTCGACGTACCATCGAGCTTGATCATCGCACGGTCCACGCCGATCTGGTCCAGCGCATCAAAGCCAATCAGCGCCGGCGCGATCTTGGACTTTACGTTGCCGACTGCCTTGAGCGTTCCCTTTCCGCCGAAGCGCGTTTTGTCGCCGTCGCGGAGTTCGATTGCCTCGTGTTCGCCGGTCGAGGCGCCCGAGGGAACGGCGGCGCGTCCAAATGCGCCGCACGCGAGTTTAACGTCGACTTCAACCGTCGGATTACCGCGGGAGTCGATGATTTCACGGGCTGTGATGGCAGTGATGGTAGTACTCATGAAATTATTAAACGCTCACGTCTGGCGGTTTGCTCAGAGCGGCGCAAGTCTCGCCTGCGTCTTGAACCGAAAGGAAGTCGACGGTGGTGGCAGCAGACCACGCGATTCGCTTCGTCAGTTCGCCTCAATCTCAGGGTGGCGGGGTTCTCCAGCGCCTGAACTCCCCCTTGCAAGGCGCATCTCTAAACTAACGGTGTGATAGCGCCGATCTGCCGCGCCGTACTAGACTAGGATGTGATCATCGACGCGATCCGGCTGAAGAGTCCACCGATGAACTTGGGCGACTTCGGCCGGAGCGCCGCTGGGAGCTGAGCCGAAAAACCATTCGAGACTGCGACGCGACGCACCGTCAGACCGACGTGGTTCGCTCTGCTCAGGGTTTCTTCTGTGAGCAAAGCGTCCGGTACTTGTCCGAGATAGCCGAACTGGGCAGCCAAATGGAGCGGAGTGTCCCCGTCACCGTTGCAGATTAGCAACATGTCGCGCGTCAACTGATCCGTAGGAATCTGCGACAGCTGCCCCATTTTCGCCGCCGCATGAATGGCCGTAAAACCGGCTTTGTTCGCGAACCTTAAATTTTCGACGGTTAATAAGGCCGGGGGGATTTGTTGAAGATGCCCGGAGATAGCCGCGATGTGCACAACCGTTTCGTCGGAGGACGATTTGTCCAAGTAAACTTCTCGTCCCATCAGATGAGCCGGAATCTGGTCCAAGTGACCATTGAATGCCGCGACGTGAAAAACCGTCTCCCCACCTGAATTTCGCTGATGAAAGCATTCCGACGTCAGAAATTGTGAAGGAAATTGCGTGATCGTACCTGCTTCGGCGGCTTCATGCAGCAGGGTGTTGCCGAGATGGGTCCGGGCCCGGACCACGTCTGGGGTCAGGAGTGCGGCCGGAATTTGCTCGAGGAAACCGTGGGCCGCAGCGACGTGAAAAACGGTGTAACCAGAATTGCTGGCTATCGACAGAAACGGATGGGTCAAAACCGACTCAGGTAGCGTCGGAAATTGGCCACTTTCGGCGGCGTGGTGAAGAGGCGTATAGCCGGCGTCGTTGCGGAGAGTCAGGTTTTCCGCCGTCAGTAGACTCGGATTCAAGCGGTCAAGGCCGCCGTGTCGTGCAATCGCATGGAGCGCGGTGGTGCCGGAGGCATTCCGACGCAGCAGGTGTTCGGTCGTAAGCTGCTCATCCGGAACGTTCGAAAGCGAGCGCGTGCGAGCGGCATGGTGCAGGTCGAACGGGGCGGTTTGGGGGACGGACGGCACCCGGCTTCTATCGGCAAAAATCTGCAAAGCCCAAGCTCGGAGGCCAGCCGAGCTTTCCGTTTGCCAAGCTCATCCGCGCATTCAGGGTGTCGAAATGACGTCAGTCGATGCGATGAGCCCTCATCAACCGGCGAGAAATGCGGTGTTGGTGATTGATGACGAAAAGCCGCTGGTTGACGTTTTTGTGGCGGCCCTCGCGCCTGACTTCGAGGTGATTACTGCATATTCAGTGCGGGAGGCGGAGGCCATTCTGCACACGCGCGCGTTCAAAGTGGTGCTCGCGGATCATCTGATGCCGGGTGGAAACGGGATGAATTTCCTGGTGCGTTGTCGGGAAGAGTATCCGCACATGCAGCGAGTTCTGGTGACCGGTTACATGAAGCCGGAGCTGCTGATGCGAAGCGTCAACGAGGCCGCGCTGTTCCGCTATCTGCTGAAACCCGTCTCGCTGCCCGAACTCGTCAAGGTTGTGCAAGAGGCCGCCAAGGCCCACGACGTCAGCATCGCTGAAGCGTAGCCGAGGGCGCGGTGAGCGCAGGTCCTCGCAGACTCAGCGAGTATCAGCGCTGCTCAATTTCGATCGCGACAGGCTCCACCCGTTTGCTCGCGGCCAACCGGGCCCGCAGATAAGGCGCCGTCGGACTCTGCTTCACCTTGAGCAGGCCCGCCAAATCACCTTGGTACATCAATTCTCCGCCGGCAGGACCGCCGACTGGACCGAGTTCAACGATGTAGTCCGCTTCGGCGAGGACATCCAAATGATGTTCGATCACAACGACCGTGTGACCTTGATCGACGAGCGAATGCAGGACGCGGATGAGTTTCTCGCAGTCGCTCAGATGCAACCCGATGGTAGGCTCCTCCAACAGATAGAGATTGTGTGGCTGCTGGCCTCGACTGCGCTCGCGATAACTGGCAAGGCCACGGGAGAGCTCCGTGACGAGCTTCAATCGTTGCGCTTCTCCGCCGGAGAGCGTGGGAGAACTCTGTCCCAAGGTGAGGTATCCGAGGCCGCACTTCACCATCAGCTGGCAAACCTGTGAGAGCTGCGAGTGGAAGTCGAAGAACACCGTGGCTTCTTCAAACGTCAGTTGAAGTACCTGCCCAATGCTTTTGCCCTTCCACTGGATCTCGGACAAATCAGGACTGTAGCGCAGACCCCGGCAATCATCGCACGGCAAATATGTGTCCGGCATGAAAGCCATTTCGAACTTCACGCGACCCGCACCTTCGCAGGTTGGGCACCGTCCACCTGCCGTGTTGAACGAAAACCGGGATGCCGTGAAGCCGCGGATTTTCGCTTCGGGCAGAGCGGCGAAGAATTGCCGGATCAGATCGAAGATTCCCAGGTAGGTGGCCGGAGTTGACCGCGGCGTCTTTCCAATCGGCGACTGATCGACCTCGATCACGGCCTTGAAGCCGTGGGCGCCTTTTAGCTCGGAGAACGGAAGCGTGGTCTGATCCTCTGAATTGAAACCCGTGCTCCGCGTGTACTCACGGCCGGACAGCTTTGCTTTGCGATGTTTGATCGCGAATGCGGCCGCCGGTCCCAAGAGGTCACGAAATAGCGTGGATTTTCCAGCACCGCTCGGACCTGCGACCATGACGAGTCGTCCGATCGGCAGGTCGAGATCGAAGTTCTTGAGATTCCGATACGCCGCACCGCGAAGTTCAATCCAGCCCGTGGGGACGTCAGCGACTCCGGGCACTTTCGGGCGTTTTGCTTTCGCCAGCAGCCGGGTGGGCGAGAGCCGTCCTTTGACTGATCGATAAGCGCCGCGCGACGGGTGCGCGATCCCGGTCTTCAAAAATAGACCGGTGAGCGAGCGGTCGCTCCGTTTGATCTCATCCGGCGTGCCGTACGCCAAAAGGTCGCCGCCGTGAACGCCAGCGGCCGGCCCCAAATCGATGATGCGATCCGCGCGTTCCATCAGCTCGTCGTCATGCTCGACGACAAGGAGCGTGTTTCCTTTTGCGCGTAGCGACTGCAGGGTCTCGATGAGCCGGTCGTTGTCTCGAGCATGGAGGCCGATGCTTGGCTCATCGAGGACGTAGAGAACGCCCGAGAGATTGGATCCGAGCTGGGCCGCCAGTCGGATGCGTTGCGCCTCACCTCCGGATAACGTTTCGGTCGGACGATCGAGGGACAAGTAGCCCAAGCCGACGTGATCGAGGAACTTCAGCCGCTCCTCAATCTGCGGAACGATATCTTGCGTGATCAATTTTCCGCGCGCGCTCAGCTCAAGTTGTCGGAGCCGCTGCAGGAGCTGCGAGGGAGTCCGCGTTAACAGTTGCGGCAGCGATAGCGCAGCTTCGAAGGGCGTAGCCGAACGGGATCGTCGACTGGAAACTTTGAAATGCAGTTTCACCGCCCGGGCGGTCCGATTCAGTCGCGCGCCACGACATTCCGGACAGAGCGCGCCTTCGTCCGACATGTCCTCCGCCGAATCGATTCCAAATTCCCGCAGTCGCGCGGCGGGATCATCCTGCTCATCGTCGTCGACGGGCTCGAGCATCCAGGGGAAAACGCGCCCGTGACCGCGGCAGGTCGGACACCAGCCGCGTGGCGAATTGAACGAAAAATGTTTTGGATCGAGCTCGGGGAACGATTCTCCCGTTTCGATATCGGTCCGCGTGGTAGAAAACCATGAGAGGACTTCGTTCTGCGGAGTAAGCAGGAAACACGCTCCTTTGCCGAGCCGGAGCGCTTCGCTGAGCGCTGCTTCGGGCTTCGCCTTTTTGTCCGGCGATTTCAAATCGGCTACCACCACCTCGATGTCGTGTTCCTTGTAGCGATCCAGTTTCTGAAACGCGTCCACCCGGCTGAGCTGACCATCCGCTCGGAGCAACTCATAGCCCTGTTTTGAAATCCAGGTGGCGATTGGCTGATGGTGACCTTTTCGACCACGGATCAACGGTGCGCAGAGATAAAGATGTTTGGCGCGAACCGCTTTGGGCGAAGTGACCACGCGGTTGAGCAACGACTTCAGCTGGCCCAGCGAAAGTGGTTCAACGGGGCGATCGGAGTCGGGATGATGCTGGATGCCTAGCCGGGCGTATAAGAGTCGCAGATACTGCGCGACCTCCGTGATCGTCGCGACCGTCGACTTGCGCGAGCCGCGCGTCACCCGCTGTTCGATGGCCACTGTCGGCGGAATGCCCGTCAGGCGGTCCACGGCGGGGCGGGGCAGTTGTTCAACAAATTGTCGCGCGTACGGTGACATCGATTCCATGAACCGCCGCTGTCCTTCGGCGAAGACGATGTCGAACGCCAGCGTCGACTTGCCCGAACCGGACACCCCGGTGACGACCGTCAACTCTCGATGCCGAATGGAGAGCGAGAGATTCTTCAGGTTGTTTTCGCGCGCGCCGGTGATCGTCAGCCAGCCCGGGTTCAAGGTGCGTGGCACGACGTAGCCGCCACGCTCTTCGGCCGCGGCAAGCTCAATCCCGGCACGGTTCTGCTGAAATGGTTCGAGGGCGTCGCGAAGAAATGGAGACGTTGCCGTGTCGGCGCGCGAAACCGTTTCGGGCGAACCTTCCGCTACGATCTTTCCTCCGTTCGCTCCGGCATCCGGACCCACTTCGATCAACCAGTCGGCTGACTTCAGGACATCGAGGTTATGCTCAATCACGACCACGCTATGCCCGCGGTCGACCAAAGCCTGGAGCACTGAGAGCAGGCGTTTGACGTCGTGCCGGTGAAGTCCCGTCGTGGGTTCATCCAACAACAGCAGTGCTGCCGACTTCTCCGTCGTGCTTTGCGGAGCGAACGCTTCGAGGTACCGCACCAGTTTAAGTCGCTGAGATTCGCCGCCGCTCAAGGTATTGAGCGGTTGACCGAGCGTCAGGTAGCCCAAGCCGACGGAATCGAGCGCCGACAGACGGCGCTGAATCTCGGCTTGTTGTTCGAAGAGCGGTAAGGCATCGGTGACGCTCGTGTTGAGCAAATCAGCCACGGAGCGGCCGTTCCAGGTGATCGCCAGCACTTCGGGTTTGAAGCGCTGGCCCTCGCACACGGGACACGGCACGAACACATCGGAAAGAAACTGCATCTCCACCCGTTCGTACCCGAGACCCTGGCAATGATCGCACCGGCCCTCACCGCTGTTGAATGAGAAGCTGGAGGCGTTGAACCCCGCGGCCTGTGCGGTGGGTGTGCCGGCGTAGAGATTCCGAATCAGCTCCCACGCTTCGGTGTACAATGCTGGATTTGAGCGCGGTGTGCGCGAGAGCGGTGACTGATCGACGAGGACGATTTCCGCAAACTCGGCATCGGCGGTGATGGAGCCGATCTCCGCCGGATCCTCGGTGAGCTGCATCCGTTGCGCCATGAGGCCCTGATAGATCACGTTGTCGAGCAGCGTGCTTTTGCCTGAACCGGAAACGCCGCTCAGGCAGACGAAGCGTTGCAGCGGTAAACGAAAGTTGAGCCGACGAAGATTATGCTTCGTGACGTCGGTAAACGTCAGCCACGGGGCGCGGAACGACGGGCTACTCTGGCCGGAGTCAGCGGAATCGACGGGCCGCCGTTGCACGGGGATCGGCACCGTTTCGCGGCCCGAGAAATAGGCTCCGGTGATACTGGAAGGAGCATGGAGCATCTCGGGCACCGTTCCCTGGAACACGATGTGACCGCCGCGGCTGCCGGGTTCGGGGCCCACCTCGATCACGTGATCGGCCGCACGAATCATGGCCTCGTCGTGTTCAACCACGACCACGGTGTTGCCCGAATCGGTGAGCGTGCGGATGATCGCGATCAACCGATCGATGTCTCGCGGGTGCAGGCCGACACTGGGTTCGTCGAGCACGAACAGCGTATCGACCAGAGAAGTACCGAGGCAGCTGGTCAGATTGACCCGCTGCACTTCGCCACCGGAGAGAGTCTTCGACTGACGATCAAGCGTAAGGTAACCGAGACCCACCTGCTGGAGGTAGCGCAGACGGGTGACGATCGACTCGTGGGCCAGGTCGGCGGAGTGGGCCGCGCCGTCACTCGCACCAAGACGCGGCGCCCGATTTACGAGTTCAAGCAAGTCACTGACCGGAATCTGATAAAGCTCCGGCAGCGTGGCCCCGTTCCATTTCCAGCAGAGGGAATCCGGTTGGAGGCGTAGGCCACCGCAATCGGGACAAGGATTGTACGCACGATAGCGGGCGAGGAACACGCGCACGTGCATCTTGTACGTGTTCTTTTCGAGCCAGCGGAAGAAGCCCTTTACGCCGTACCAGTATTTCGGCCACGGCTTACCGTTCTGCTCCCCATAGCCAGGTTCGCCATTGATGATGAAGTCTCGGTGCTCAGGTGAAAGCGAAGCGAAGGGAACGTTGGTCGGGATTTTCTTTCGCTTCGTGAAAACGAGCAGATCTTTTTTCGATTCTCCGTAGATGTCGCTTTCCCAGCACTTGATTGCACCGTCGTCGATCGAAAGTGACTGGTCAGGAACGGCGAGCCGGTAGTCGATTTCGATGACCCGGCCGAAACCCCGACACTTCGGACACGCGCCCAACGGTGAGTTGAACGAAAACAGCGGAGGCGTGGCCGCACGAAATACGCGTCCCGTTTCAGGCGAGTGAAGCCCGCGCGAGAAATGGCCCAACGGCGCGAAATCCTTCGCGGCGAACAAGTGAACTTCGCCTTGGCCGAAGTGGAGCGCGGTTTCAACCGCCTCCAGGAAGCGAGCCTTTTGCTCAGCGGCGACGGTGAGGCGATCCTGTGCGACGAAAATTCTCGGCGACGAAAGCGTCTGAAGTGGGGACGGGTCCGCCAAAAGATCGTCGATGCGATGAAGGATCAACGCCCGCCCGCTAGGAGAAGACTTTGTGAGGTCTTGGTCCGCTCGAACGGTCGGCAGCAGCACGCGAACGTACGACTGGCCCTTCAGATTTTGGAGAATCTCAGGCCAGCTCAGGTTGTCTGGTTTTGTGACCGCAAATGCGATCAACGCCGTTTCACCGGAATGGGCGGCGTTTGTTTTCTCCCAGATCGTTTGGGGATTGTCATCGACGACGAGCTTTCCCGTGGCCGGATCGAAACACTGCGCAACGTGACTGAACCAGACTTTGAAGAAATCCGTCAGCTCGGTCATCGTGCCGACGGTCGAACGTGACGTCTTTACGGTGTTCGTCTGTTCGATCGCGATCGACGGGCGGATGTTCTCGATGGAGTCGACCTTCGGTTTGTCGAGCAGGTCGAGGAACTGGCGCGTATAGGCGCTGAACGTTTCAACGTAGCGCCGTTGTCCCTCCGCATGAAGCGTGTCGAACACGAGGGAGGATTTCCCTGCGCCACTCAGCCCGGTCACAACGACGTACCGGCCGAGCGGCACATCCAAGTCGAAGCCTTTGAGGTTGTTCTGACGGACGCCGCGGAGGCGGATGCATTCAGGAGCCGAGACAGGTAGAGGGCGGGCAGAAACCACGAGGTAGACGAAGAGATGAAGGTGCGACCAGAACGCAACTCACAGCACCGCGTGTGCGCTCACTGCTGACATAAGGGTGTCAGTAGTCGGATTTCGCCTAGCTATGCGTGCCCAGCGTCAGGTGCGCTCCCGCCGTGTGAATTGCACGCGCAACTGCCGGAGACGGACGAGTGTCAGTCACAATGGTGAACCTCGCGTCGAAGGCGGTCGCGAGGCTCAATGCGGTGCGTCCGAACTTAGATTTATCCAGTGCGAAAAACGTCTTTTCAGCTGCGGCGATCATCTTGCGTTGAGCGGCGGCGATCAGCGCGTTGTGACTCCAAATCCCTTTCTCGGTGATGCCGGCGCCGCCAACGATCGCGAGGTCAGCGTGCACCTCCTCGAACGATTTCTCGCACAGCGGTCCGACCAGTGTGCCCAGCCGTCGATACAACGTACCGCCGGTGACAGTCGTTTCGATCGTTCCGATGTCGCTGAAGAAACTCGCGACCGGCAAAGAGTTCGTAATCACCTGCAGGCGTTTGTCGGCGAGCAAACGAGCCACCGCGTACGAGGTCGTTCCTCCGTCAAGTATGACCGTCATGCCAGGCTGGACGTGGTCGGCCACCAGCTGCGCGATGGCAAACTTGGCGTCGGGGTGACGCTGGTCCCGCACCGAAAAGTCGTACTCTTGCGCGAGTACATCGGTTTCGATCAAGGACGCGCCGCCATGGTGTCGACGGACAATCCCTTCCGACTCCAGTTGATCCAACGCTCGGCGAACGGTGGAAAGAGAACCGTCGAAGCGCGTCGCGAGCGTCCGCAGATCGGCGTATTTGTGCTCGCGAATGTACCGCGCGATCAGATCGGTGCGCTGTTTATTGGTCATGAACCTTTCGAGTCGAAATGGGGAAGCCTCGAGGTGGTTCTACAAATGCCGTTATCGCGACTGCAAACGTGCGAACAGGTCCACGTAACGTGCGACCTGAGTCGCGGGGTCGAAGGTGTTGCGCGCGAAGGTTTGCGCCTCGGTTGCGCGCGCCTTCCGCACCGCTTCAGGCTCCTGTGCGAGCAGCTCAATCCGCTCGCAAAAAAGCGTTCGGTCGCCTCTCGGAATTTCCCAACCCGTGCGGCTTGGGATGAACGTTTCGCTGATACCTTGAGCGGAATAGGCGACGGCAGGAAGACCGTGGGCCTGCGCTTCGATCAAAAAATTTGAGAGCGATTCGCTCGACGACGCGTGAACGGCGACGTCGGCGGCAGCGTACAGCGACGATGGATTCTGCACGAGCCCGAGAGATTTAACCCGGTCATTCAGGTTCTTCGCTGAAGCGAGGCGTTCACATTCCGCGCGACAGGGACCATCACCAGCGAGCCAGAGTTGCCAATCCAGTTCCGGAGAAAAGGTCGCGGCGATTTCGACGAGTTCCCGCTGGTTTTTCTCTGGCCGAAACATCGCCACACAAAGGAGCACGATCGTGTTGGCCGTCGCGCCCTGAGTTCTGCGCATCGCTTCGTCCCGCGGAGTCAACGACACTGGCGGAAAAACCAAGGAGTTGTAGATCACCGTCACCTTGTCGGCCGGCACAGCGTACGTGCGGATAAGCGATGCGCGCGCATCCTCGCTGTTAGCGACGACGTGCCGGACGGCGCGAAGCGAGCGGCGAAAGAGGAGCGGAAGCGTTTTCCCCGTTCGCATCGTCGCGATCACCGAACTCTTTGGAAACCGGCGCTGAAGATTGCCCGCATAACAGTTCGCCATGCGGCCCATGCACAGGATGACGTCGGGCTGTACCGTCGAAGTTGCACGGCGTAGTCCCGGCGCGAACCAATCCAACGTGGTGTCCGTGCGCTGCAGCGAGATGCGATGCACCTGCGGGCCCACGGTGGAATTTAGCGCTCCACCCGGTCGGAAAGTCAGCAGGGTCGTGACGTGTCCGGCATCGGACAGGGCATTCGCCAACAGGACCGATTGCCGCTCGGTGCCACCGCTCCTCAGGTAATCCTGAACGAGGAGGATTTTCATTGCCCGAATCGCCGCGCGAGAAACTGTGGAGTGGTTGCCAATGAGTTCGCTCGCTCAACTTCTGCTTCGCTGGGCCGTCACGGCGATCGGTGTCGTCATTGCGACGAAGCTTATTCCTGGAATCCACTGTAATGACGGCCAGACGCTTTTCATCGTCGTGCTGCTGTTGAGCTTCTTCAACGCGATCCTGAAACCCGTCCTGGTGCTGTTCACGTTGCCGTTCATCGTTCTGACCATGGGACTCGGCATCATTGTGATCAATGCCTTGTTATTCCTGTTTGTTGGTCGACTCGTTGAAGGCTTCCATGTGGATGGATTTTGGTCGGCCGTGGGCGGCGCGATCATCGTCAGTCTGACGACCATGGCGCTGGGTGGATTCACGAAGCGTGCGGTGCCGCCGTCCGGAACGCCGGCCGCGCCTCGGGAACGGGCCAAGAAAGACGACGTAATCGATATCTGATTGGTCCGGCCGAGTGAGCGTCGGGGCAGCGTCCGACCAGTTTCAATTTGACGGTCTCCCGGCGTGGAGCGACGGTCGCGGTCTTCATCATGGCTGAAACAATTGAATATGATCTGGTCGTTATCGGTGGCGGTCCGGCGGGCTACGCCGGCGCGATTCGAGCCGGACAACTCGGCAAACGCGTTGCTTGCATCGAAATGGAGCGAGCGGGCGGGACCTGCCTCAACTGGGGCTGCATTCCGACGAAGGCGTTGCTGAAAAGCGCGGAGCTTTATCAGAAGATCAAAAAGGCGGATACATTCGGCATCACAGTGAAGGATGTCTCGTTCGACTTCGGCAAAGTGATGGAACGGTCCCGCGGGGTGTCGGCGCAGATGGCCAAAGGCGTCGAGTTCCTGTTCAAGAAGAACAAAGTCGATTACATCATCGGGCGCGCAAAGGTGATGGTGCCGGGGATGGTTGAAGTGACGGAGGGCGAAAGTAAGGGAAAGTTCTTCAAGACGAAAAACATTTTGATCGCGACCGGCTGCAAGATGCGGCGGATCCCGGACCTTGAGGTTGACGGCACCCGCGTCATGACGTCGCGTGAAGCGCTAGCCAACAAGACGCTCCCGAAGTCCATCGCGATCGTAGGCGCCGGCGCAATCGGGGTGGAGTTCGCGTACTTCTACAACGCATTCGGGACGAAGGTGACCTTGGTCGAGATGCTCCCGCAAATTCTGCCCGTCGAAGACGAGGAAGTCGCGAAGACGCTTCATCGCGCGCTCGAGAAGCAGGGGATCGCGATCCGCACCGGCACGAAGTGTGAAAACTTCCGCGTCGGCAAAGACACGGTAAAGCTCAACCTCGTGAAAGACGGGCAATCAGAAGAGATCGAAGTTGAAACCGTGCTCTCGGCGATCGGAGTGGTCGCGAACATCGAAGGCGTCATTCCGCCGGCCGTGAAGGTCGAACTCGATCGGAATTATGTGAAGGTCGGCGATGACTACCAAACGTCCGTCAAAGGAATTTATGCGGCGGGAGATATCATTGGCCCGCCGTGGTTGGCACACGTGGCGACGTTTGAAGCGGTCAGCGCGGTGAATGGCATCTTTGGTCATGCGAAACCTCATCGCGTGAAAAACTTCCCCGGCTGCACGTATTGCCAGCCTCAGATCGCGAGCACCGGATTGACCGAGAAAGCCGCGAAAGAAAAAGGGCTGAACTACAAGGTGGGCAAGTTTCCGTTCACGGCCTCCGGCAAAGCGGTCGCGTCCGCGGAAAGTGAAGGCTTCGTCAAGGTGATCAGCGACGGCAAGACGGGCGAGATTTACGGCGCCCACATCATCGGTTCAGAAGCAACCGAGCTGATCGCGGAGTACGGATTCGCGATTGAATTGGAAGCAACGATCGAGGAAATCCATCAAACGATCCACGCGCATCCGACGTTGAGCGAAGCGGTGATGGAAGCCGCGGCGGCGACCACCGGTGAAGCGATTCACATTTAGGCTGGGACTTCCGTGCGACAGTGGGAAACGACTTGAGTTTCTCTGCGGCGATCGAAAGCTCTGCCTCTGATTCAGTTTCTGCGGGCGTAGCACAATGGATAGTGTAGCGGTCTCCGAAGCCGTCGATCCGGGTTCGACTCCCGGCGCTCGCACCAGTTTTCAACCCGGTTCCTTTGCGAACCGGGTTTTCTGTTGGACCATAAATCCGGCCGCGCGACCAGGCGCACCAGCGACGATCCCTCCAACCCCTCCATCTTTCAGCTCTTCGACGCAGGATCCCGGGTGAAGCGGTGCACGAAGAAATAGTAGATCGCACCCAGGATCGCCAAACCAACGATCGCCCAGAGTGTGATCGTTTTGAGTTCGCCCGCCATCAGCGCTTCGTTCTGGCCGGCTTGCACGCCCAGCCAGCACAGGACAGCACACCATAAGGCTGAGCCAATGACCGTATAGATCGAAAATTTGGCGTAGCTCATTCGGATGATGCCGGCCGGAATGCCAATGAGGTGGCGCACGACCGGAAGCAGACGAGAGGCAAAGATGCCGAAACTGCCAAACCGGGTCGCCCAACGCTCCGCCTGCTCCACCTTCGCAGGTGAAATGAACACGTATTTGCCGTAACGCAGAATGAGCGGTCGTCCGGCCCAGCGCGCGGCCCAATACATCGCCGTTGCACCAATCCACGAGCCCAACGCGCCTGCGACCACAATCCCGACCAGGCTCATGTTGCCTTGCGTGTAGGCGAGGTGAGCAGCCGGCGGGATGATGAGTTCACTGGGCAGCGGCACGATGGAGCTCTCGATCGCCATCAGGAGGACGATCAAGGGATAGCCTCCTGACGCCAATGAACTCAGGTACCAGTCAATCAGGGGTTTGAATAGATCGTGCATGGGCAAAAAAAAGGCAGGCAGTGGGAAAACTGCCTGCCAGAAAGGAGTATGGACGGCTCAGACGTCGGGCTTGGTCTTGCGGAGACCCTGGACGCGATCCCCGGCCTTCCACTGCCCGCGTTTCTTGAGCAGGTCGACGCGTTCGAAGCGTTTCAGAACGTTGCGTTTCACGACGAGACCGGAGGTGCCTTGGAGGCTTTTGTGCTGTGACATGACGTTTAAAGGGAGGGTTGCGAGTTGCTAAAGGGTAGATTGCTAGGGTTCGCGTTCGCCCATGACAAGTATTTTTCTCCCACATGGACGGCCTCGGCTACCACCCACTCGGGCACCGAGTAGGGATGATGCGACAGAACATAACCTTCCAACGCGGACAGCTGGTGCCCGAGGAACTTCAGGGTCAGCCTAAACTCTTCGGACCGTTCGGCTTTACCCTCCCAAACGAAGTGAGAAGTGATGGGTCCGTCGACTTGCACGCAGACGGCTAAACCCTTCGCGACGATATGGCTGGCGAGGGCGTCGGCCTCCTCGCGATTCGCGACGGTGGTCCAGGCGATGTGCATGGAATCGAAGGTCATCATCGGGACGGTCGGTGCAAGCGGGGAAAATCCCCTTGACGCCTCGTTCTGCGACCGTACTTCTCAACGTTTTTCACTCCGACAACTGCCTTATTATGAGAGACGATTACATCAAAGAAGCGCTCAAGGTGATCCCGGATCCGAACATGCTGATCAATGTGGTTTCACGCCGCGTGAAGCAATTGCGCCGGGGTAATCGCCCACTGGTGGAGTCGCTGGAGAAGCTTTCCTCGGAGGATTTGGCCCTTCGCGAGATCATTGATGGCAAGATCAGCTTCGAAGCTGGGGAAAACTGAGGAACTGGAATTTCGCACGACAGGCGGCCCCGCGATTGCCGGCGCCGCCTTTTTTGTGCATAGATTGTCCTGTCCACGATGAGCGCGCAAAAGAAAGACGCCGCCCGCTACACGGAGATCCGCAACTCTAAAGCGCTCCGGGACTATTTCGTGGACGAACGGTTCGAGGCTGGAATCCAGTTGAAGGGCACGGAAGTGAAGTCGATTCGCGGCGGCCGCGCCCAGATCAGCGACGCGTTCGGTCGGGTGGAGAAAGGCGAACTTTGGATGCACGGCGCGCACATTGAGCAATATGCGTTCGGCAATATCTATAACCACGATGCCAAACGAATCCGGAAGCTCCTGCTGCATAAGCACCAGGTGCGGAAGATTGAGCAGGCGCTTTCGACGGGCGGGCGCGCGTTGGTTCCACTTCGGATGTATTTCAAAGACGCCTTGGTGAAGGTCGAGGTGGGGCTCTGCACGGGCAAGAAGCTCTTCGACAAACGGGAAACGTTGAAAAAGAAAGTGGAGCTGCGCGATGTGGAGAAAGCCATGAAGGCCTATCGCCGCTGATGAACAGCGCGCGTCGTTCGGTGATCGTGCACGTGCCGGCGAGCACGTCCAATTGCGGTGCAGGGTTCGATTCGCTCGGACTCGGGCTCGCCTTGTACAATCGCGTCACGCTCCAAGCGACAGCGAATGGGACCGCCGCACCTGAGCGGGAGGCCGACGCGCGCGCCGTCGCCATGGTTCAAGAAGCGGCCAACTGTTTCTTCCAGACCACCGGAGTTGGCTCCGCCGGCTTCCAGTTTCGCATCGACGGTGAGGTTCCTCCCGCCCGGGGACTCGGCTCCAGCGTGACGGTGATCGCCGGTGTGCTGGCCGGCTTGGATGCGATCCACGGTACGAAGCTGTCCCCCAAAGCACTGGTGGCGATGGCGACCACGTTGGAGGGGCACCCGGACAACGCGAGCGCCGGAATTTTAGGCGGCTTCACGGTTTCGCGCTGCGACTCGGAGACCGGCGCTTATGTGGATTCGGTGCGCGTTGAAGTGCCGGATGAACTCTCGTTTGTCGTCGCTTCGCCGGAAGTTCAGCTCCTGACGAAAGAGTCACGCGGCGCGTTGCCGACGACGTTGCCGTATTTCGATGCCGTGAAGAGCATCAACAGCGCGGCGTACCTCGCCGCGGTATTCGCCACGCGTGAGTACAAGAAATTGCGATACGCTGTCGGTGATTTCATGCATGAGCCGTATCGCCTGCCCAAAATCCGTGGCGGCAGAGAGTCGATCAACGCGGGGATTGCGGCTGGCGCGTTGACCGGATGGCTCAGTGGCAGCGGTTCCAGCGTCCTGTGTGTGTGTGAACGGGCGACGGCCGGGAACGTTGCTCTGGCAATGACGGCCGCGTTCAAGCGAACGAACGTTGACTGCGAAACGCGGGTGTTGGCCGCCGATAATCGCGGTCTCCGCGTCGAGTGAAATTTCGCGGCTAAGCGCCGCCGACGCTCGCCCGGTTAGACGGAGGTCGGATCCACTTCGATTTTTCCCGTGCGCACGGCGAACTCAGGTGCGTGCAAGAGGATCTCGTCCGCGAGCTTCCGCCACCCGAACGGCTTGGGCAGAATCGAACGAAGCGGCGAGTCGCTCATCAACTCGTCGTTGTCCAGCGACTGCGCGTTACCTGTCATCAGGATGAACGGCACGCCCGGCAGCATGCTCGAGGCCCGACGGATAAACTCGAATCCGCTAAATTGCGGCATGTTGCAGTCGGTCACCACGATTCCGACATCGAGGGTGGGAATCGCGGCCAGAGCATCGAGCGGACGGGTAAACGTGACAACCGTACAGCCGAGCTGCTCGGTGAGTAGCGTAGCCATTATGTCGATATAGGCCTTTTCGTCATCCACGATGACGATTGCTTTGCGAGAAGATGTCACGGAGCTGGAGAACGGGAGCCTGCATAAATGGACCTCCAAAGCAATACGTGTCGCGCAGCTTGATTCTGCCGGGGGATGCCGAGAGAACTGGTGACGTGGTTCACGTTATCCTTTTCCAACCGGAAATCGCTCCAAACACGGGCAACATTGGGCGCATGTGCGCACTGACCGGTTCACGGCTGCACCTGATTCACCCACTGGGATTCGTCATTAATGACCGAAATTTGCGACGCGCCGGAATGGACTACTGGAAGGCCCTTGATGTGCATGAGCACTCGGATTGGAAGGCGTTTTGTCAGAGCCCAGCGCGCCCTCAACGTCTTTGGTTGTTCACTACGCATGCCGCGAAAAGCTTTTGGGACGTGCAGTACCAGGACGGGGACGGGCTGGTGTTTGGCAACGAGGGCTCCGGTGCTCCGGACTGGCTGCATGCGGAAATGGGCGCTGAGCGGCGCGTGACCATACCGCACGCGAATCCAACGTTGCGCTCACTCAACCTCAGCACAGCGGCGGGCGTCGCTTGCTACGAAGCGATCCGCCAGCTGCGCCCACCGTCTCTCACTTAACGCAACGCGGGACGGTCACTGCCAGAGCGCGATCACGTCTTCTTTCCGGACCCAGCCGGTTTGGCCGTTGTCAAAGCTGAGCCGCAGCCAACTGCCGAGGAAAGTCTTGTCGACGACCGCGACACTACCCGCGCCCAAGGTCGTGGTTTTTTGCGTCGTGTCGGATTCGGTCGGAATGGATCGCAGCACGCCAGCTCGCCAGGCGATGACCGCACGTTGATCGGCGCTGACGCCGTAGGCTACGAGGGATGTAATCGACGAAGCCGCCGAGAGCACGCCAACCGCCACCAGCGAGATTGCTGTCCATCGCACACCACGGGAACGTCGCTGATAAAGTCCGAATAACATGACGGCTAATCCGCTAACGAAGATCACGGACGATCCGATCAGTACGACTTGCCAAATTCCCGGCGATGCAAGCTGGGCCAGCGACTGGACCGGGCCTGGGGGCAGGAAGCGCGTGACGGGACTCGGGAGAAAGCCGGCTTTCTCTGCTGCGAGGACGAGTTGCCAGCGCGCTGGGGAATTCGCCGGTTTCTGAACAAAGGAAGCCGTGGCGTGGGCGACTGCCTCGCCCCATCGATCCTGCTGCGCCAGCGCGAGCGAGAGATTGTACCGTGCGATCGCGTCAGTGGGTTTCTGGACGAGCGAGTCCCGCCAGATTTTCTCGGCTACCGTGAAGTTACCGCCGCGATACGCCGCGTCGGGCGAACGGGCGAGCTTCGGGTCGTCGCCATTTTCCGCTCGGGCGAACGGTGCAAGGGTTATGATGGCAGAAATCAGCGCGACGAACGGGAGTAAATTTTGCGGCAGGAAAAGGCGTAACGGTGAGAACGAGCCAACTCGCTTCGCCTTCAATGCTGCTTGAGCGCGATTCGTCCAATCGGGAGCGAGCGCGCGCGCCGCGCTGTACAGAGCTTGATCTGCTTCAGACCAGAGCTTCGCCCAGGCGGGGTCGGTCAGCGCGAGTGCTCCCGGTGCCGCGTGAGAGATTCCCCAAAGGATCGCTGAGTCGTGCTGCCAGCGGAGCAAAAGTTCGGATCGACGGGCTTCCGTCGCCGTTTCGATTTCTTTCAAAGTCTGACTCAATCGGGCATGCGCTTCCCGACGCTGACGCAACGGGTCTGTTCGCCGGGCCCGTGTTAACGCGAGCCAAAGCCATAGGATCGGCAGCACCGCGAACGGAAGCAGCACAAGCCAAACCAGTCGCTTGAGCGGCATCGGCGTGAGAGAGACGGACGAGCCGGCCAACGGATCACGTGGAATACCCTGCGGTGCAGGGGGCGACTTGATGTCGCTTTGCGGCGGTCCTTTTGACTTCGGAGATTCGGTGACGACCGCGGATGTGCTCGGCGCAGGAGTGGGGGACGTTGCGCTGGCCAATGGGGGTGTGATCGTAATCGTGGTCCGGGGCGTGCTCGCGGTTTTATAGCTTCCGGTGGACGGATCGAAGTACGCGAACTCCACGGGTCCGAGGGTGTACTTCCCATCTCGCGTGGGCACCAACACCACATCTTCAGTCAGGACCGCTTCGAACAATTTCCCTTCTGTTGCCGTGCGCTTCGCTTGCGGCTGCACCACGTTGAAATCTTTGGATACATCCCGCGACGGGAGACCTGCGACGTCCGGCCAGTTACCCGTTCCGGCGAGTTCGAGGGTCCAGGTCACGGGCTCGCCGACGGCAGCGGTGGTCGGGACGACCTTCGACGTGAGTTTGAATTGTCCCACCGCGCCGCTGAAGCCGGGCGCAGCGGGCGTGGGCAACGCACGCACCACCACCGATGGGCGGTTGGACGTCACCGACAACTGTTCGATGCGGGGCGTTTGAAAGAGGCCGAACCCGATACTGCCGCTTTGCACATTGACGAGCTGCGTGGTCGAGTTGAGCACCAGCGGGCCCGGCGTTTTGGCGAACGCGCGCGAATTGCTGGACAGCCTGAGCCGCGACTCGCCCGCGACGACGGCTTCGCTGGGCTCGAATTTTGACCAGTCCTCGACGACGAGCGGAGCGGGATTCCATTCGATCATTGAACCGAACTGATTGAAGGAGCGTCGTGGCACATCGAGTACGTACGAAAGCGGAAAGACTTCGCCGGCCCAGACATTGTTCGACCCAGGTTCGAGCCGCGCCGCGATGTTGGCGTCGGCGGCGGAACGGGCTGCGCCGCCGTTGAACGCGGCTACCTTGATCGCGCCTTTGTTGGTTTGAACGCTAAACGCTGGAATCTGAATCGTACCCGAACGTTGAGCACGCGCCCGATACGTCATAATCGTCGAACGCGAGAAACTGAAGTTGTTCATCGTCGTCTGCGATGCGGTCCCGGCGAGCGTGAAGGTCGTGCCTTCGACCTTGGGCAGCGGCGGTTCACCCTCAGGCGCGCAATCTTCAAAGATGAGTTGCAGCTCAGAGGGATCGCCGGAATCGGCACTCTCCCAACGCGCGGATTGGGCCTGAGCACTCGCGGCGACCGCCAGGAGCATGAGACTCGTCGCAACGAGTCGGATCGAACGGCGCTGAAAGGAGTAGAAGAGCACGGCGATGGTTCGCAGGAGGATGGACTTCATCAGCCCGATGGGCGCGGGTGAACCGGCTGGGCCATTCTGCTGAAGGAGAGAAAATTTCGTCGGAGCGCGCATGGGCTTACCAATCCTTGGTTTTCTTGCGAGGGGTCGGATCCCTTTCGCCTTCCATCATTTTAAAAAGTTCGGCGGGCGAGTCCTGGTTACGCAGCTGATCCAACTTCTGGAGCGGCAAAGCCAGTGAAGGGTCGATCGGCGGCTGGTCACTCTCGTCCTTCTTGGGCGCGCCACCGACTTTCTGCGAATTCTCCGGAGGCGGCGGAGGTTGATCCTGCTTCTTCATGTCACCGAACGCCGATTCTTTGTTTTGCGCGTCCTTCCGGTTGGGCTTCTGATCGCTGGGATCCTTCTGCTCTGAGGGATCCTTCGAGTTGGCCGGATCTTTTTGCGGTTGGGACGGGTTATCCTGTTTCTGGTTGTCCTGCTTCTGCTCGTCCGACTTCTGCTGATCCTGCTTCTGATCCTTGTTCTGCTGCTGCTGATCCTGGTCCTTCTGATCCTGGTTCTTTTGATCGTCTTTCTTTTGCTCCTGTTTCTGCTCCTCCGGCTTTTTCAGCAGAGCCTCGAGTTCCTCTCGGAGCTTCGCCCAGTCCGCCGTTTTGGAATCCAGTTTGCTGCCAAGCTCGACAGCCACGAGCGCATCGCGCACGGGTCCCTCGGGTACGGGCTGCTGATGCGACTGGAGCTTTGATCCCCAAGTCACCGTTTCACGTCCGAACTCCGCCCAGTCACGCGCCGTCGGTTCAGGGCCACTTGATAGTCGCCCGACGATCGTCGTGAGTGGAGCGGGAGTTGGGGTGGCCGTTGTGGGCGCAGTCGCAGCCCGAGAAACCGACGTAACCAGACCCATGGCGAAGAGCGCCAGTATCATGGTGGCCGAAGCGACCGCCTGCTTGCCGGAAATCTTCGGGGAGGCTGGGTCAACGGTCAGCTTCAACTCGCGCGGACGTGGCCGCACCGGAAATTCATAATAGAAACTCACGAAAAGACACCACAGCGCGAGGCCCAGTGGCCATTGGAAGCGTTCGACCAGGCGGACGGAATTTTTCTCCGTGAACTCGCCTTTCTTCCCGCTCTCGACCGTTGCGCTCACGAGGGCCGCGAGATCGATCCAATTACTCGCGTCCTGGTACATGCCATTCGTCGCATCAGCCAGCTCGCGCAGCGTTCCGCTCTCGAGTTTCGACATCACCACCGCACCCCTCTCGTCCTTGACCAAACCACCCGCGCCATCCGGAATCATCGCGCCCGCCGTCGTGCCAACCCCGAGGCCGATCACGCGGATTTCTTTTTTCTTCAGATCGCCGACGCGTTCGCGCCAGTCGTTGGTCGTCGCCTCACCATCGCTCAACACGATGAGAAAACGATCCGCCGCGGCGGTGGATCGAAACGCGTCAATCGAGGTATCAATCAAGGCGCGGTAATTCGTTCCTCCTTCGGGCAAAAAAGCGGGATTCAACGAGGGCAGAAATTCGCGCAAGATTTCGTAGTCCGAACTGAGTGGACTTTGCAGGAAAGCGGTGCCCGAAAACACGACGAGGCCGACCCGTTCGCCCGCGAGTTTCTCCAGCAGCGACTGCGTCAGCAACTTGGCGCGATCGAGCCGCGAGGGCCGCACGTCCGGTGTCAGCATCGACCGGGAAAGATCGATCGCGATCAGGATCTCGCGGGATTGATCGAACACCGGCTCCTCCAACCGACCCCACTGCGGCCGGGCCGCGGCCACCACCGCCAACGTGAGACCGAGACAGAGCCACGGCCGAATGCGGTGCGCGCCATCGGCGCCTTGAGCAGCCGCGGTCGTTAGTCGAAGCGAATGAGCGCCGGCCTCAGCCCGCAGGATTTTTTCGTGTGCTGTACCCGCAATCCTGCGACGCCGCGAAACTTCGAGCAACAGCAACCCGACGGGAACAATCAAAATCCAGAGGAGGTACGGCCAGGCAAACGTCATGAGCGAGTGGGACTCGGAGTTAGCGGCCGCGTTGAAGCGGCGGCCCGGCGGGACCGAGGCAGGCCAAGCAGCGCGGCGACAAGGAGTGCAAGCAGGCCGGGCGCCGCCGGCCAAATGAACAGTTCCGTCGTGATCAGGTAACTCTTCGCCTGAAACTCGATCTTCTGCGCCTTATCAATGGCCTTGAAGGCCGACTCGATTGTCTTCGTGTCGGTGGAGCGGAAGAAATGCCCGCCGGTGGTTTCGGCGATGCTTCGCAGCGCTTCCTCGTCGAGATCGGAGGGAATGCGCCGGTAACCGACCTTGCGGCCGCTCTGATCGAAAATGGGGAAGTGCACATAGCCCACCTGACCGGCGCCGATTGTGTAGACCGGAATGCCGCGGGACTTCGCCAGTTCCGCCGCCTGCTGGGGATTGAGCGAGCCGCGGTTGTTTGAACCGTCGGTGAGGAGAACCACAAACGCGCCCTGTCGCTTGCCGCCGCTTTCCCGTTTCGCCTGTTCGAGGCGAGTCAGAGCGACGCCCAACCCATCGCCGATCGCGGTGCCGTCTTCGATCAGACCGATTTTGATCCGCTCCAGCTGACTCGCCAGCCAGTGGTGATCAAAGGTCAGCGGCGCCATCGTGTACGCGCGGCCCGAGAAAAGCACGATGCCGATTCGATCCGCCGGACGCTGTTCGATGAAGGCTTGGATCACCGGTTTGATGGCTTGGAGGCGATTGATTCGCTCGCCGTCGCGCTCGAAATCTTCCGAAAGCATCGAGGTGGAAAGATCGATCGCGAGTACAATGTCGTAGCCTTGAGAGTGGACCTCGCGTTTGTCTTCGACCCGCTGTGGACGAGCCAACGCGAAGACCACCAACGTCAATCCTACGATCGCCAGACCGACCGGCCAGCGCGACAAGGATGCGAGCGAGGGTCGGTGCCACGCGGCAGCGAACGGAACCAGCAGCACGGGGACGGTTCGCCGGCCGCGCAACCACATGACAACGGGTAACGCGAGCAGCGCGAGTAACCAGAGCGGGTCTTTCAGGATAAATTGATTCACCTCAGAAGATGCGTTCCGTCAGCGAAGAACGGGGAAATTCGAACGCAAGCGATCCGGTGCATTTGCACCCGTCGAGTAAGTGGACGCGAATCGGCTGACATCATCGAATCAGGAGTGAACCCCAGCTCGCATGCGCGCGTGGAAAAACCGGACGAGCGCGTCCAGCCGGTTCTCGTCTGTGCCGACGACCAGGCGACTGAGTGGGGCGGGAAAAAGTCCCTTCCACGTGGCCTCACGTTCCTCGCGCCAGGCCGCGTGGGCTGCGCGTTCGGCTGTGCTTCCTTCCAACGTGACTAACCGACTTGAGGTCGGATCGTAAGCCGCGAAGGCTTCTCCGACCGGGAGATCTCGTTCCCACGGGTCGTCCACGCGAAAACCCATCGTCTGATAGCGACGCTGCAAAACGGCCCAGCCGTCCGGTTCACTGCGCGGAGGAAAATCGCTCAGCCAAAGCAGCACGCTGTGTTTGGGTGCGGCGCGGGCGAGGAAACGCCACGGCATCGTCGGTAACCCATCCGTGGGGGCAGGGGCCGGTCGGCCGAGGAGAGAAGCGGCTGCGTGAAGAATGGCGCCGCGGCCTCGCACGGGCTCGCGAAACAGGTTTCCACCGGGCGATGCATGGACGAAACCCACGCGATCCCGATTGACCGCTCCCAGCAACATCACGAGCCCGGCGAGCTCCAGCAGCGCCTCGCGTTTCGACTGCGTGCCCGAGCCAAAGTGGAGTGAAGGGGAGTCTTCGAAAACGACGAGAAGCGTCACCTCACGTTCCTCAACGAATTTCTTGCGGTAAGGTTCACCGAGTCGCGCCGTGACGTTCCAATCGATATCGCGAACGTCGTCGCCGAATTCGTAACGGACCACCTGGTCGAATTCCATGCCTCGCCCCCGAAATGTGGAGCGATATTCACCGCTCAACATGTTCTCGACGGCATGTCGGACGCGCCACTCGAGCTGGCGCAGGAGCGCGAGTGGACTTTGCGTGACTGGCTTTTCAGCTGCCATGGGAACGCTTCAGGTCGCCGGGACGGGCGTCTGTTCAACCACCTGTCCGATGACTTTGTCGGCGGTGACTTCTTCCGCTTCTGCTTCGTACGTGAGACCGATGCGATGCCGCATCACGTCCGGCGCGAGCTCCTGGATCAAACTGGGTGAAACGTAATCCTGGCCGCGAAGCCACGCGAGGGCGCGACCGGATTGATAGAGGGCGAGCGACGCACGGGGCGATGCGCCGAAGGTCAGCCAGCGTTTCGAACCGCTGGGTTGAGTGGAGTCCGCCAGATTTCGCGTCGAGCGAACCAGCGACAGAATGTACCCCTGAACGGCCGGCGCGACGTGGATCGCGTCCACGGCGTTTCGCAGCTCGAGGAGTTCTTCGCCGCTCGAGGCCGGAACCAATGCTGGCTGCTTGGTGACCTGACCCCACCGCTGCATCATCGCGGATTCCTCCTCGGCCGATGGATAGTCGACCAGAAGCTTGAAAAGGAAACGATCCGTTTGCGCCTCGGGCAAAGGATACGTGCCCTCCTGTTCGACGGGATTCTGGGTTGCCATCACGAAAAACGGTTTTGGTAACGGGTGGGTCTGACCGCCGATGGTCACTTGACGCTCCTGCATCGCTTCCAGGAGCGCGCTTTGAACCTTCGCGGGAGCACGATTGATTTCGTCGGCCAGCAACAAGTTGGCGAAAATCGGTCCACGATGAGCGCTGAACTCGCCTGTTTTGGGCTGAAAAATCATCGTCCCCACGACGTCGCTCGGGAGCAGATCGGGCGTGAATTGGATGCGCTCAAATTGTACGCCGAGGGCGGTGCCGAGCGATTTTACGAGGAGTGTTTTTGCCAGACCGGGCATGCCCTCGAGCAACACGTGGCCGTTGGCGAGGAGCGCGACCAGCAAGCGTTCAATGGCGGCATCCTGACCGATGACGGCCTTGCCGATTTCGGCGCGAAGTTTGTCTGACCAGGCTGGTCCGGTAATCATAGGGCTGGAAAGGGATGCAATGAAGGGCTGGGTTTGACTCGGTGCGGGCAGATAAGTTTCCCTAAAGCAAACGAGGCGCTGATGGCTTTACCAACCCAAATCGACGAACGGATGGTACGGCTGAAAATCAGGCGGGAAGACGTGGACGAAAAGTTTGTGCGTGGCGCCGGGCCTGGCGGACAGAAAATAAACAAAACGTCCTCGACCGTCTGGCTGCGGCATCGGCCGACCGGCGTGGAAGTCAGGTGTCAGGCTGAGCGTTCACAGCGAGCCAACCGGGAACAGGCCTGGCGCGACCTCCTCGACAAACTCGAAGCACGAGCGAAGGGATTTGCGGATGCCGTCGTTGACGAGCGCGAAGCCGCGCGACGGAGAGTGCGTCAAAAATCGCGTGGCCAGAAAGCGCGAATGGTCGACTCGAAAAAGCGACGGGCAAGCCACAAGGCGAAGCGGGGACGAGTGCACGACGAAGGGTAGAGGAGGGAGGAGAACGCCCGTTTCGTTTGGACTGAACTCGACATTGGACGATGGCGGGTGCGCGCGCAGTCAGCGCACCGCGGAAGCGATCAGACGTTCGTGATCACCACTGGATCGCCGACGCGCATCACGCCCGATTTTGTTTCGTGGATGAGGTTCTCACCAAACATGACCTCACCATGATTTTTCGGATTGCGACGATACGAGGCTAGGGTGCGCAAAGGCTCGTGATGCCGCACCGCGGTCTGTTGATCCGTGGTTGTCACGATGCAGCGTCCGCAAGGTCCACCGGACCGAAAAAGGGCGGAGCCAATCCGCAGTCGCGGCCACGTGTGCTCGGCGAAAGCGCTGCAACCGCTGACGACGATGTTCGGTCGGAACCGGTTCATCGGAATCGCCTCTTCGCCGGACTCGATGAGGTGATCGTTGAGATCCGCGAGGGAGGATTCGCTGGCGACGAGGAACGGATATCCGTCGGCGAATGACACGAGGTCTGCCGGGCCGGCATTGACGGTGTCGAGCACGGGTCGGCGATAAACGCTGCCCACGCGAAGCAGGCGACACGTCGTTTTCAAAACCGAACTCAACCAATCGGCGGGCCCGTTCCCGCAGTCCTCCGCCAACAGACCTTCGCTCTTCCACACGCTGACGGTGCGAATCAGAGGCGGCTCCGTCGCGACGCGCGCGATCTCACATTTTTCGCGGTGAGGTGCGCGTAATACGAGATTCACGTCGGTGAGCTCGGTAACGACCAGAGCCATCTCGGGCACGTTCCGTTGGGTGAGCACGTGACCATCCCGGTCGACGACCACAAACCGGCGATCGCCATTGAATCCGATGGCGTCAAACGAACAGGAATCCAGCGCGATCCCGCGCAAAGATTTCACCGGATAGATGTGAAGACCGGAGACGTGCATGCGATGGTCGATGCTGAGTCAGGTCGTGCCGCAGCGGCGAGTGTGAAACAAGTGGCTGATACTTGCTGCCACTCACTGCCTTAAGCCATGAGTTCGTTCAGATATGCGGCGCGCTGGACAAAATGACTGTCGGGGCGGGATCGAACGTTGTATCCGATCTGGAGTATAATGGCAGCGATGCGTTTCGAAACCGCAGAGCCACGCCGACGCAATTGCGCGCGCAAGACCTCGGGGAGCTAGCCGAAGTGATCGCAAGGTGGCCGAAGCTGACGCCTGGAATTGCGAATCCCTTTTGGGTAATTTGTCACGAGTCACGACGCGACCCCTTCCGGCTTCGATCTCAGGCCAAATGATCCGCGCGAAGCGGGCGATTCAAAGGGGTTAGGTTCCTAACTTCTACTACATCTGTGCGCGCGAACGGGGGTCAGGCTGTTTGACTCTGAAAGTGCTATCCCCCGCAAGCCCTGTCACAGGTCAAACCAGTGCCCCCTTCCGCTTAACCCTTCGGATCAGCCGCATGTTTTCTCATGATCGCCTACTGCTTCGGCTTCTTCAGTAATTCACTCGCTTCGGCCTTACTGGCCGGCTCGGCGATGTGATTGAGATCGTTGAGATCAGACATCTCATGTTTTCGCCGCAAGCCCTGGCTGTCGTCCTCAAGCGCCGTCGCTTCGCGTCCATTGGGATTCCAGCCCCCAAGTACATTGTTGATGAGCGAAGCGACGGCGGTGAGCGGGCCGAGTGTCTTTTGGTATAAAGGTGAGAGCTGGCGTTTCTTCGCTCGTTCAACCTTGCCCTCGGTCGTCAGCACATTGTTTTCCGTGACCGGTTCTTTCCGCTCCTTGACGAAGTACTTGGGCAATCGAATCACGGCGGGATCGACGGGCTCGTTAAGGAAAATCTCGCCTCCGTCCTTCGCGCGTGACGCGAGAGCCGCGTCGTGTGCTATCTGATCGAAACGAAATCCGAGTCGCGACGCGGCATCTATTCCGGTCGTTTCAGTTTTCGCCGAAACGGTCATGGCGAACGGAACGGCCAAAAGGGCACGAGGAAGCGACTGCGCCCAATGACGAAGAAAGCGGAAGTGACGCATGAATCGCCAGCAACGGTGACGACGGTGCGACCGCCACTTTCGTCCGAAGGTCCAGTAACTTTCCCGATGGAGACGAAAGATGCCATCACCTTCCAGCGGTGGCCCGACATTCCCTGTGGTCTATCGTAAGTGGTCAGCCTGAGGTTGCCCCGATTCGACGGACAGAGGCGGATCGAAAGCTTAACTCCTACGGGGTCGCTTAACTCCTACGGGGCTTAACTCCTACGGGGTCAGGCCGAGTTTTGTTATTTTCGGTGCCGCCGGGCTTACGATGCAACGTTTTCTAAATCGATCTGAAATATAGCAAAACTCGGCCTTGTATCTTGAGATGCGGAGATAGGGACAGATGCGGAGATAGGGACAGGTCAATAATATGCGGCGACAGCCGCCAGATGCGGAGATAGGGACAGGTCAATAATATGGGGCGACAGCCGCTAAGAGAGAGCTACGGCTCTGGCGGAAATTCGCTAGACGCGGTGACGTGGCTGCGGCCGCGGCTATCCGCTCGCTCTCGCTCTGCCCACCGGCGGCGTATGGCTGAACGGCCGACTCAACGTAGCAACCGATGGCTCTTCAGAGAGTCAGCAGACGCACGTCAACCGATGGGATTGCGGCGCAAACCGCGCAGCGTTGTCAGATCACCCCAGTCAGTAAATGACGGCAGCAAATGCGGCGCCGTTTGTTCCTGCCGGCCGGTGCGCTGTCGGTGGCGCTCCAAGTGGGCGGCGACAAACGCTTGGCTGCCCAGCGCCGCACCGTCGCTGAAATAGCGTATTCGGCAGCGCAGCACATCGGTTAAGGGCAGTTTGCCTCCGTCGCGCATCACCCGCTGGAAGTCTTCAAGTCTGATCGCCTGCTTGAACTCGCGCGTTTCGGTTCCGGTGCCGAAGAGTAATTGCCGGTAGGAAGAATGGGCCTCGTTCCAATCCGACAATCCGGTGACGGCTTTGACGCCGCGCCGGGCTTGCTCGCTTCCCGCCACCGCTTCGGCATAGCCGCAGAAACGTCCATCTTTAGGATCCGCTGCCAGACCGGCCCGGACGAGATTCAAGTCGATGTACGCGGCCATGACCAGAAGGGCTGCGCCCTTGGGCTCGACGAGGACGCTTTTGAAGCGCTCGCACCAGAGCGTACCGATACGTCCGTGACTCTTGTTAAACCAGATCGAGAATCTCTGCTTCAAGAGTTTCATGAACTGGGAGACATCGCCCATGAGCGATAATTGACGCCGACGCCACGCGACTGCCTCGGGCCCGTTGGTCGCTAACTGGGATTGGATGACCGATAGGCGTGCAGCTTGGTACCGAGTGGGTTTCGGATAGAGCAGTTGATAGCGTCGTAGCAGTTCGGTGTCCAAAAGCGTTTCGCGGCGGGGCACGCGCGTCAGCACGTGAAAGTGGTTCGAGAGGATGGCATAGGTCAGTACCTCGACGCCGCAGTATTCTGCCACGAGCCAAAGCTGCCGGCGCAAGATTTCTCGGGCGACGTCGTCGAACAGCCGCTCTTTGTTTACTACCCGGGTCATGCAGTGATAAATCGCCTGGTCGACTTCCGGATCCACTTTGATACGCCCCTGCCTCATGCCTCGACACGGACAGTCGCCCCGCCGTCTGCCAACTCCGATCTTTACGTAATCCTACGTGTTTTCGACCTGTCCCTTTTAACTACCCTGTCCCTTTTAACTACCCATCAGTCGCAGCTTTCGTCAGGTGAATGAAATCCATTGAAACACTGGAGGCAGGCCAGACCGCGTTCACAGTCCCGAAAACCAATCGTAACCCTGCTCCGCCCAAAAATCCGGGGGCCGTTGATGAGCAAAAGCGATCCTGCCGATCCGCTTGATTTGCTTGATGCCGTATTTCGAAGTCGCCACCAGGCGCAGGGGACCGCCATGCGCCAAAGACAAGGGCGCACCGTTCATTTCATAGCAGAGCAGCGTTTGCGGATGCAGGAAGCTCGCTGTGTCCCAGCCCACGTAGTAGCCCCGATCAGGCGTCACCAGCGAAACGTAAGGCGGCAGACCGAACCCACCGTCGGCGCCATCTGCAATGCCGTTTTGCGCGGGAAGGTGGTACTTCGCCACAAAATCAGCCACCCTGGCGCCTCCCCAGTGGACGACTGTGCTCCAACCTTCGATACATTTGAGCTCGGTAATCATCTCGACGCGGGGCAGCGCCTGAATGTCCGCAAGAGCGAGCCTCAACCCGGCGACCGGAGCAGCCGGAAATTTTGGAGCACTCCCCGGCTCGTCAGCGCCGTCGAAGGCCAGCGCTGGATTAAATTGTGGAAGGTCGCGCCCGCCGGCCAAGCCCGTCACCTGCAGAGTCCAGTCCGCAGGCTCAAACCCGTCACTCAGGCCCTCGGTCCCGTTTACCCGAGGTGACCTAGCCGTGTCGCGAGCAAATTCCGGCGCGCGCGAGTTCGCGCGGTACAGCTGGCGACCCACGCCTTCGTTCAAGCGCATCACTTCTGCGAATACGCGGCGCCCACCCGGGCTGAGCAGCCATGCGCCGCCCAGGCTGGCCGCCAATGCCGCGGCGGCTGCGGTGATAAAACTGCGACGCGTGCGCCCCACCATGGCCGCGGCTGCCGCTTCATCACTCAACGGGTCGCTGACCCACGGTTTCTCCCGCAACGACTCCGCGGTGTTTCCGGTGGAGCGCGGCGCGGGATCGGGGAACTGATCGGGCGATGCGGTCATGCGGCGGGATCTCCTTTATCGATGGGTTTGACCACGGGCAGAGGAGCCACGTGGTCCACCAGCTGATAGCCGACGATCATCGAGCGAAAATTAGCCCAACCAGCGCGGATGACTTGAGCGATGTGGATGATGAAAAAAAGCACGTAACCCAACGTGAGGATGAAATGTTCGGCTCGCGCCCATTCATATCCTCCGAGGATCGAGGTGAGCCACGCGAGTTGCAGTGGCTTGTAAACGGCGAGACCCGTGATGATCGAGCCAAACCCCATGAGGACTACGCCGGTGTAGGCGATGCGTTGTCCATCATTGTACTTTCCCTGGGGTGGCAAGGTTTTGATCAAATGCAAATCGTGCAAAAAAACCCGGCCCGCGCGCCCGAACGATCCAGGAACCGGGACCAATGCGCGCCATTCTCCGGATGCGAGCGTGTAGAGAGCATAGATCACTCCGTTGATGGCGAAGAACCACATGAAAAAAAAGTGGAGGGTCATGCCGTGGGCGAGCTGATAGGGAATGCCCAGCACCTCATAGAATTTTTGGGGGAAGAAATGCAAAAGTTCGTACCCCAAAATCTTCACGCTATAGACGGCATTGGCCCAATAGATCAGCAGACCGCTCCAGATCATCAGCGTGAGCAGCGGGAAATTGATCCAATGCAACCAGCGCACCGCCAAGGGATGTTTTCGTTCAAGTCGCTTCATAAGAGTGCAGCTAGGAGGTGAAATCCAAAGGCGGCGGCGCAGTGCAGTGGAGGAGCACGATCACTTCCCGCTCTCTAAAAAAAACCGGCAGAATCAGCCGGTTTTGAAGTAGAGCCACGGGCGATCCCGTTACATCCCGCCCTTCTTTACCGTCCCGTCCATCATGATCATGTCACCGTCCTTCATCATCATCTTGGACCCGTCCTTCATCATAACCGAGCCGTCTTTCATCACCTTGGTCCCATCTTTCATCTTCATGGAATCCTTGGTCATCATCATGGAAGAGCCGTTTTTCATGACCATCATCTTGCCGTCTTTCATCATGACGTGATCTCCCGCCGCCATGTGGCCGGCACTCATCGCATGATCCATGGACATCATTTTGCCGTCCATCGATATCATGTCGCCAT
This sequence comes from Opitutus sp., assembly GCA_039928945.1. Taxonomy (GTDB): domain Bacteria; phylum Verrucomicrobiota; class Verrucomicrobiia; order Opitutales; family Opitutaceae; genus Opitutus. The sequence goes on from JBDSSD010000100.1 coordinate 106,545, forward strand.
CCTTCATCATCATCTTCTGGCCGTCCTTCTTCATGACACTTCCATCCGTCATGACTTTGGTGCCGTCATCCATGGTCATGGTCTTGTCCATCATCATGGTTTTTCCGTCCTTCATGGCCATCATTTTGCCGTCTTTCATCATGACGTGATTGCCCATCATCATGTGGCCGGCGCTCATCGCATGATCCTTGGCCATCATCTTTCCATCCATCATCATCATGTCGCCGTCCTTCATCATCATCTTCTGGCCGTCCTTCATCATGACGCTTCCATCCATCATGACCTTGGTGCCGTCTTCCATGGTCATGGTCTTGTCCATCATCATGGTTTTTCCATCCTTCATGGCCATCATCTTACCGTCTTTCATCATGACGCCGTCCTTCATGTGATCCATGGCATTCAGTCCGACCGTACAAAGCGCGAGGCTAAGGACGGACACAGCGAGGCTTTTCATTCGAATATTCATAAGTGCTAATTTTTCTCTGACTAATTACTGAGGTGGGTGATCGTACTGGAAATGGGTCCGAGAGAGCAGCCGTAGGCAATCGCTCACCGTTGCGGACGTCGTGATTCTAGCCACAGATGCCAGCAAAACTTATAATAAAAGCGGGGCATTATCTGTAGCAAAAGGTCGAAGAGTCCAAAAGGGCCGAGAGCGCGGACACCCGAATGACCCCACTGTTCGAGTTTCAACGGGCAATCTTATTCCTGAAATTAGACCACCTCTATGTTCAGTGGGACCAAAGTTCTTTCGCCACAGCCACTGGGCAACGGTCGCTCGAGCTACGGACAGTTATTCGTAGGGAGATTCGATCCGCCAACACTGGAAATACCCTTTCGCTTGCACGTCCGCCGTCTGGACGATTATCGAGGAAGCGTTACAGCGACCCGGCCAAGATACGGACGGGATCTGCGAGGATATTTCCACGATGGCCAAACTCGCCATCCACTCCGCTCGTGACTCCGAACAAATTCTATTCGCCGTCATCATTGCCGGAAGGAAGCACGCGATGAAACTTCACATCGGACCCGACGACAAGGCCGCCGCAGTGCTCACGCTTATGCTCCCTAACGAAGACTAAACGAAGGGGCTTCCGGCCCGCTTCCGGCCCCTTTTTCGCCGACCAAACTTTCGCGCAACGCCGCCGTGGCTGCCGTCCAAACTCACGCTTTCTCGTCGCCATTCCGACGTGACGGAGGCGTTTCAGTACGCCGACCGTCGCGGTCTCATCCGCGAGATGGGCGACGACGAAGCCTTGTTCGCTCAAGCCGCGGAACACTACGCCAGCAACCGATCGAAAGGTATTGGAACCATCGTCGTGATTCCGTTTTGGGAGGCAATTGGCCGGTTCAACGCGGCGGCCCGACCTGCACTTCGCCGAACCGGGCTCCTCGGCGAAACGGAAGTCGTCCGAGAAGCTGTGCGCCCGCTGAACTGGACAGTTAAAAAAAATCCACTGGCACCGCTACGAGGTCGGAGATCGACTGCTTTTCGGGCGCGACACGCGATTCTTCAAACGCGGCACGGCTGCCGAAGTCATCGCCGTTGCTCAGGTCGACCCGGTTGGAAACAAAATCGTGTTCACGGATGGACGTGAACTGCCGCGGGAATTCTCCGCGTGGACCTATGGTCACGCTGTGCCTCCCTACCGATCGCAGGGGACAACCTCCGAGGAATCGCTGCTCGTCCTGGGCGAGGTCGCCTCACGAGCATTAGGGCGACGCGAGTTCTACGTCGGGAATACGCGCTATCGTGGAGCGCACGCGATCTATGTTATGGAGAAGGAAGCGATCCTGTCTCGGGTGGCCGGCCCGGACACCGGGCGAGAACTTGTGACCGAGTTCATGATTCGCCATCGCATGGCCTTGCGAATGATGCCGCGTAATTACCCGAACGTGCGCCAGCGGCTCAATATTTATGCGCACATGGCGCAGGAGGGATATCGACGCTCACAAGCAGAAACGCAGAGGCAACAGATGAACCATTGAGGCTCGCACCCACGCTGCTGCGACACGGGTGGAGATGTCGGGACGGCATCGCTCGAAGGTGCCTTCGACCTCAGATCTTCATGGGAAAAGTGTTGCCTCCTTTTAGTCTGAAACGTGGTCAATTGATCGCGCAGAGATCGAAAGCCCCTTAGCCTCTTCCAAAGCTTGCTGCCATGGCCACCGCTGAAAAACATTCCCCTGACGATGACCTCGATCACGACCGCGATGGCCACGATCACGCTGCGCATGAGGTTCATGGTCATGAAGGTCATGATCACGAGCATACGACCAGCCGCGCGGAAACGATTAGCTTGGCCGTCTCCGGTATTCTAGTCTGCGCCGCCTTGTTGGTACATCTGAAGAGGGCGTTCGCGGAGACCGGTGTCGCCGCGATTTCCGTGGCGGCGATGCTGGCAGGCGGCTGGTTCCTCTTGCCGAAGGCATGGCGCGCGGTCCTGAAGTTTCGCCCCGACATCAACCTGCTGGTGGTGATCGCCGCCGTTGGCGCCTCGGTTGTCGGACAATGGGTCGAGGCCGCCACAGTGGTATTTCTTTTCGGCGTGGCGGAATGGTTGGAAGGCTGGGCGGACCGCCGCGCGCGGCGCGCGGTCGAGGCGCTGCTCGAAATCGCGCCAAAGAATGCGACCGTCGAGCGGAACGGCCGTTTCATCGAGGTGCCGGTCGAAGAGGTAAAGGAGGATGAAATCGTCACGGTAAAATCCGGGATGAGCATTCCCCTCGACGGCCAAGTATCGAAAGGCGAATCGGCCGTGAACCAAGCTCCGATCACGGGGGAATCCGTGCCGGTAGACAAAAAGCCCGGCGACAGCGTGTTCGCCGGCACGGTGAATGGCGAAGGTTCGCTCGAAATCCGCGTCACGAAAGTGGCCGGCGACACCACGCTCGCGAAGATCATCCGATTGGTCAAAGACGCGCAGGAGCAGAAAGCTCCGTCGCAGCGGTTCGTCGATGTGTTCGCCCGTTACTATACGCCGAGTGTCACGGGCGTCGCGCTTTTGGTTTTTTTGGTGCCACCGCTCGCGTTTCATGGCGACTGGTCGCAATGGCTGTATCGAGCGTGCGTGCTCCTGATTATCGCGTGCCCGTGCGCCCTGGTCATCTCCACGCCGGTGAGTATCGTAGCCGGCCTGACGGCTTTGGCCAAACGCGGCGTGCTCGTTAAAGGTGGAGCGCACTTGGAAGCGATCGCCAAACTCAAGGCGCTCGCTTTGGACAAAACGGGCACCATCACAGAGGGAAAGCCGCAGGTGCAGAGCGTCGAAGCAATCGGACCGAAATCGGAGGAGGAAATTCTGCGAGTCGCGGCGGCGGTGGACGTACATTCCTCGCATCCGCTCGCGAAGGCGGTGGTCGAATACGTCCAAAGCCGGAAGATCGAATTTTCCCGCGCCGAAAACTACCAAGCGCAAAGCGGCCGCGGGGCCGAAGGCGTGATCGACGGGCATAATTATTTTGTCGGCAATCACCGCTTCACTCACGAACTCGGCGTCTGCTCGGAAGAAATCGAGCGCCGCCTCGCCGTGATTGAAGGCAAGGGGCAGTCCGTCGTGGTCGTGGGTCACCGGCCGCACGACGGCTGCAAAGGCGAAGTCCTGGGGATTCTCGGCGTGGGGGATACCGTTCGCGCCAACGCGGCCCCGGCCATTCAGGCGTTGCACGCGGCCGGCGTCGAAAAAGTGATCATGTTGAGTGGCGACAATCAGCGGACGGTGGATGCGATTGCGAAACAGGTTGGCATCGACGAGGCGCGCGGCGACCTGTTGCCGGATGACAAGGTGGCGGCGATTAAGTCGCTTCTGCAAAAGCATGCCTCGGTGGGAATGGTGGGCGATGGCGTCAACGATGCGCCCGCGATGGCAATCGCGACGGTCGGGCTCGCCATGGGCACGGCGGGCGCCGACGCCGCGATCGAAACCGCCGACATTGCGCTGATGAAGGACGATCTCGGCATGATCGCTGAAACCATCCGCTTCGGCCGTCGCACACTTGGGATCATCCGGTTCAACGTGATCTTCGCACTGAGCCTGAAAGCGCTTTTCCTTGTCTTGACCGTCCTCGGCCAGGCGAGCCTCTGGCTGGCAATTTTGGCCGACACCGGCGCGACGCTGCTCGTCGTGGCCAATGCCCTCCGTCTGCTGCGGGCCTGAGCCTGCGCCCGGTCAGGTAGGAGCGACTTCGGATGAATGGCCGATCTGCGGCGACAAGGAAGCGCCGAGGACGCGGAAACTTAGGAGCGCGGTACGAACCGGACTGATAGGTAACACTTAGTCCACGGTGATAGGTTACACTTCGAGGCGAGATGCCTTGGAACCAAACCACACCGATGGGGCGATTCCGAAGGGGTCAGGTTTTAACTTTTTACATTACCGGGACTGAATGCGATTCAAGTCTGTTGGCGTGGCGCGCAAACAAGGCTCGAATTTCCCAGTCCCTGTTTTCAGGGATTGCGAAAGGGGCCCACGGCTTGACTGTTGACAGGTGTACTTAACGCGTAACTACACCGAGTCGATAGAAGTGTTCTGCGGCACGCGGTTTAGGCGGTGATAGCTCCACACGATTGGGGAAAGGTCCACCTCCCGATTCCACGGGTTGGCGTGCGATGTTTACGGCCCGCTTTTCCGGATCGCTGCTTCGCCTTTCATGTCACACTTCGCAGGAGTGAGGGATCCGGGTTTTCACTACATCGGTTTGAGCGTCCAATTGACTCAGAGTCGAGCAGTCGAAACCGGTCGAGACATACGCTTCGTAAGCGGCCCATAACGCGATTGCCCCCATCGCGTGCCAGACCGCATGGCCTTGGATCAAGGCTTCGGGATTCGCGAGCAGTCCGCCGAAACGGTCGGCGACGCCTCCGAAGAATGTGAGCGGCGCTGCGATACTGAGGAACATCATCTGGATCGGCCTGTGCGGACAATGTGGGGTTCGGCATCGTACAGATCGATTGATTGCGACTGCCACAGGAGCAATCGTGTGGTAGGGCGAGGCGTCCCGCCGAGCCGGGATCGCACGTCCCCTCGAATGCGTTCGCGTGAACCGGCTCACCGGGGACGGTTAGCCCTACCATTGGGGGCAGAGATGAGACGAGATTTTACTATATGCGCGGCGGCTCTTGCCGGCGATTTCTTTGTTCAGCTCGCGCAACGTTGGGGTCAGCCGGCGCGTCGATAATGCATGGCGACCGCGCCGTTGCGGAGCGGCTTCGCCGACACCAGCTCAAGCCGTCGTGTGCTCGGTAGCCCGCTCTGGTAGAGGGTCGGGCCGTGGCCGGCGATTCTCGGATGGACGAGGAACTTGTACTCGTCGATGAGATCCAGCCCGTCCAGTGCGGTAGCGAGCTTGCTGCTACCGAGGAGCACGCCGGCCGGAGTTGCGTCCTTCAGCTTCTGCACGCCCGTGCGCAGGTCGCCGGAGATGGGGTGGCTGTTGGTCCACGGGAAGTCCTTTCGCCTGGACGACACCACGTACTTCGGCTTGGCCTCCAGCTTTACCGCCCACTCGCGCAGTGCTTGCGGCGATTTCTCGTCGCCGCGGGCGACTGCCGGCCAATAGCTCTCCATCATCTCGTAGGTAACGCGGCCCCACAGCATCGCCCCGCTTTCGTCCATGAGGCGGGTAAAGAACGCGTGCGTCTCGTCGTCGGCGATCCCCTCCTGGTGGTCAACGCAGCCGTCCAGGGTGACGTTGATGCTGAAGCTCAAGAGTCCCATTCTGCGAATCTAGGTCGCACACTCCTGGCCTGTCCAGCGGCGCGGCACAGGGAGGTGCCGGTGTCGTCGAAAATCTCAACCCCTCGCGTCGGACGCGCGGCCGTCGCAATAATTGGAAGCCGACACCTTGAAGGCGGCGACCGCCTGTCCTATAATCAAATCCAGGGCATGTCACCTCAGCCTGCAGTCCGCCGAATACCTTGAGCCCGCCAAATAGAATTTCAAAGTGAAGCCGCGCACGCGCTGATCAGCCTCGCACCTGATTTTCCCCAACCCATCCTTGTGAAAACTTCCATGACCCGCCTCCTGATCGCTCTCGCCCTGACTTCGTTCACGCCGCTCGTGTTTGCCGCCGAGGCGAACGCCGTCGGTCCTGTGGCGCCGCCCGCAGCTGCGGCCGCCGCCGCCCAAGCCGGTGGCGACGGCGCTCGTCGGGACGCTGGCGGTGGCAAGGCCCCTTTCGTGCGGATTGAGCCGCTCGCCGACGCCGTCGAAGTCGAACTGACACCCCCGCTCGACAAGGAGCAGGGCAACTTCAAGCACCGGCCCAAGACCACGTGGAAGCAGGTGAGGGGAATCGAGGTGAAGGCAGGCGTCCCCCGCGGCAAGGTCATCGCCTTCAGCGCTCCTCCCACGCTGGCAGCGGCTGCGGCCCCTGTCGCTGGCCCGGAGACTGCTCCCGCAGCCGCGCCAGGCGACGCCGCCGCAGGCGGACACAGCGGTCGGAGTGGTCCCCGGGCGTGCTGGGTGTATATTCCCGCTGGATACAAGGAAGGCGATGTGCTCCCGTTCATGGTCGATCATGACGGCCGGGCCGACGCCGTTGTCCAGGTGCAGCTCATCGCCGCGATGGACATCCTCATCGCCGAAAAGAAAATCCCGATGATGGCGGCCGTCTTCATCGCCCCCGTGAGCCGCTCGGTTGAATACGACACCGTCTCGGGCGTCTACGCCGATTACATTGAGAAGGTCGTCCTTCCGCTTGCCGAAAAAACCGGCAACCTCAAACTCACCCGGGACCCCGATGCCCGCGGCGCCATCGGCCAATCCTCCGGCAGCGCTGCCGCCTTCGGCATGGCCTGGTTCCATACCCCGGCGTTCAACCGCGTCGTCAGCTACTCGGGTTCGTGGACCCAACTGCAAAAATCCGCCACCGCGCTCAAGGGCGCGCAGGAATATCAGGACTCGCTCATCCTCAACACCGACAAAAAGCCCCTCCGCATCTGGATGCAGGTCGGCTCCAATGACCTCAACAACCGGTTCGGCGACTGGCGCGTGCAGAACAACGCCTTTGCCCAAGCTCTCGAAGCGAAGGGCTACGCTTACCAGTACCTCTGGTCCGAAGACGCCGGACACGTCGAAGGCGGCGTGGAAAGGCAGACCATGCTGGAAGCCATGGAATGGGTCTGGAAAACCTACAAGGCGAAGTGACTGTCTGGAGCGATCCGACTCGTGACTGACCATCGCGAAGGGCGGCGAGTTGTTGCTCCACGAAGGCGCGGCGGCTCTCGGCGGCGACTTTCTTTGTCCAGCTCACGGCTTCTGCCCAGCGGACGATCTTGGAACGGATCGACTTCACGGCTTTGAAGATGTTGACAGCGAAGCGGTGACTTGGAAGCGATGCTCAATTTCTCGACGCAGCTTCCTTCGCGAGTTTTGAACTGGGCGTTTCCAGCCACGTGGCACGGCCCTGGCGTGCAATTTAGGACGAGACGGACGGACTACGATTTTGAATCACAGCTCGGTAGTACGCTTCGTACTGCGAGACGATGTGGTCGGCGGAGAAGACGGTGCTGGCTTTTTGCTGGGCGGCTTGGCCCAGGGCGGCTCGGCGGGTCGGGTCGTTGATCAGAGACGCCACCGCGGCAGCGAGGTCCTGCGGTTCGCCCGAGGGGACTAAAATTCCGTTCACGTTGTGGTCCACCACTTCGGGGATTCCGCCCACGCTGGTACTCACACTCGGACAGGCGAAGGCCATCGCTTCCAGAATACTGAGACAAAAACTTTCTGAATCCGAAGTGAACAGCGCCAGGTCCGCCGCGTTCAAGTAGTCTTCAATCTCAAAAACATTTTGCCGCACGATGATCCGGTCGGCGATTCCCAGCCGCTGCACTTCGGATTCAAACACGGTGAAATCACCTCCCGCGAGGATCAGCAGCTTGAACGACTCTCGCGGGCGAATCAGCGCCACCGTTTCGAGCAGCCGGTCAATCCGCTTCACCGGCCGCAAATTCGACAGGTGCAAAATCAGCGTCTCGTCACCCAGCCCCAGCTCCGCGCGAATCTGCGCGCGGGTTCGCATCGGCGGCTTCGGCGCAAAAAAATTGTAGATCACTTCAATCGGCCGGTCCGACGACAACACGCGGTGGGTCTCACGCCGCAAAAACTCCGACACCGCCGTTACCGCATCCGATCGTTCCAGCGCGTGACGTACCGCCGGTCCATATCCGAGATCGCTGCCCAACAGCGTCGTGTCGGTCCCATGCAGCGTCGTGATCAGTTTCGGTCGACGATCCGCGGGCAACATCTCCAGCGCCAATATCGCCGCCGTCGCATGCGGCACCGCGTAGTGCACGTGGAGAATATCGAGCCCATAGTCGCGGCTCACTTCCGCCATCTTCACCGACAATGGCAGCGTGTAGTCCGGATATTTGAACAGTCCGTAATCATTGATGATGACCGGATGAAAAAACACATGCGTGGCGTCCGCCTTGATCCGAAACGGTCGCTCGTAGCTAATGAAATGAATCTCATGCCCGCGCTTCGCCAGCTCCTCGCCCAACGCCGACGCCAGGATACCGCTTCCGCCCACCGACGGGTAACACGTGATGCCAATCTTAAGCGGGCGATGATCCACGGAAACGTCGGTCATGAGCTCAACGAGGGAAAACGCACCCGTCTAGAATCGACGGGCCGACGCTTCAAGCGCCCCGAGACTGTTGAACACAAGTGGATCGTTCGGGAACAGCGGGATCGCCGCCGCCATCCCACCGCGGCTGCCATTCACCGTCGCGCGCGCCAGCTGCAGCTCCACATAGTTGCGGGTCTTCATCTGCGACGCATGCGCTTCCATCGCTTTCGTCCACGCCGACAAAATCTCCGGCGACGACACATCAATCAGGATCGTCGCCAGGTCCCGCGGCTCCGCATCCGGACTCACGGCATAAAACAGCAGCTGAGCGATCGCATGCGGCGTGAGAGTCTTGAGCTCGTGCAGACCGCCGTAGCGGGCGAGGCGCGCGGCGTCGCGGACCAGGCGCCCGAGGCGTGCGTGATCCGGGTGCTGATTTTCAACGAGGCTCGGAGCGAGCACGATCGCGGGTCGCAGCCGACGCAGGATGCGCGCGAGCGCAATCGCGTGCTTCGCCTTCACTTCCAAGTGGGCGTCCCCATCGAGCTCGATGAACTCGACCGTCGCACCCAGCAGGGCCGCGGCTTGGGTGGCCTCGACGGTCCGCACCTTCGCGTTGCCGTTCGTGCCGGCTTCCCCGCGTGAGCCGATGACGAAATGCACCGGTCGCCCGGCCTGGCTTTCGCGGGCGATCACGCCGCCGCAACCAAACTCGATGTCGTCCGGGTGCGCGCCGAACGCGAGCAAACCGCCGAGTTCAGCAGGGGAGTTCGGCGAAGGCTTCATCGGAGCGGTCGATTGCATCGCGGTTGAGGAAGGTGATTTCCGGCGCATCAGACTTGTTGAGATAGGCCTGTTCTCCGGCGCCTGCAATGTAATGGGTGCAGCCCAGCACGGACTGCATCCACCGCAACCGGGTGTCCCGTGTCGGGGTGATTTGCGCTTTCACGAACTCCATCGCGGGCAGCGTCTCATACTTGTCGCCGCCTTCGTGGAGTTTAAGCGAGCTCTCCAGCCAACGCGCGCGGACGATTTCGCCCTGATGAGGTAGATCGACAAAGAAATCGGACACCGCGCAGGCCGCGTTCCTCACCGCGGGATCGCTCGAGCGCACCACGCGTACGCCTTCGAGCAGGCCCATCCGCCGGTACATCTCCAGGCAGAAGTCGGCGACGTTATCTGCCGGGTTGGTCTTGAAGGCCTCGACTGCCGCCGGACTGACGTACGCGCCCAACTGACGCGTCGTGTTCTCGCGCCAGCCCGCCGGGATGCGCTTCAAATGCAGCGGCGAATACTTGCGCTGGATTTTGTTTTCGAAGGCGAAATTCATCGTCAGCGGCGCGTCCGTCTTGCGATGCCGCAACGTCGTTTGCGTCTCGCGTGGATCGTGATCGCTGTCGTGAAAGAAAAACACGATCTCGCCGCCGTTTTCCGCCTGGAATTTGCGCGCGGTCAGAAACTTCGCGTACAGAAAGCGGCGGGGAAAAAAGCCGCAGGGCTGCTGGCCGAAACAAATGATGGGCGAACTCATGCGCGGATCGAGAGTGAGCTCAATGGGAGTGGCCGGCGATCGCAGGCCGGGCAGGAGGGAGAACGAGTTGAAGGAGCAAGCTCAGCATGACGCAGGCGGCGCAACCGATGAGATTGTACCAGAGGTAGGAGATATCGAGGACAGGGTAGCGATGACGTAGAAAGTACAACGCGAAGATGAAGGCCTGCGCGATCACGGCGCCCCAAAACACCGCCGTGCCGCCGATTTTCCGCATGAAGAAAGCGACGAGGAAAATGCCGAGTACGACGCCGTAGAAAATGGAGCCGAGAATGTTGATGGCTTCGATCAGGTTCTCCGCGAAACTGGCGAACAGCGCGAAGCCGATTGCGAAGATCCCCCAGAAAGCCGTGAACCATTTTGCGACCCGCACGTTTCGTCCTTCATCATGCGCAGCGAGCGGCCGGAAATGACGCCACAGGTCCACGGTGGTCGTTGTGCTCAGCGCATTCAGCTCACTCGCCTTCGATCCCAGCGCTGCCGCGATCATCACCGCCACGAGCAGCCCAATCGCGCCGTGGGGGAGTTGGGACAGAATGAAACCGATGAACACGTAGTCAGAGTCCTTCGTTTGCGCGCGAGGATCGGCTGCCACCAACGCCGCCTTCGCTTCCTTGCGCACCGCATCCGTGGCTCCATTGGCTGCGACCATCTCGGCGCGCGCGGTGCTTTCGGCGGTCGCGTCCCCTTTCTCGCGGAGCTCGAGCCACGTTTTGATTTTCTCCTGCTTGGCCACGTGCAGTGCCGCATGTTTGCTTTCGATTGCGCGAAACGTGGCGCCATCCGGACCCTCGGCATGACGCTGCCACTCGACGCGGTTGAAGAAAACCGGGGCGGGCTGAAACTGATAAAAGACAAACACCAGGGCGCCGAGCAGCAGGATGAAAAACTGCATCGGAATTTTGACGATGGCGTTGAACATCAGGCCGAGGCGACCTTCGCGCAGCGACGCGCCGCCGATGTAGCGCTGGACCTGCGACTGGTCGGTTCCGAAGTAGGAGAGGGACAGAAACAAACCGCCGAGCAGTCCGCTCCAGAGCGTGTAGCGTCGTTCCGGATCGAGCGAGACGTCGACGGCCTGCAGTTTACCCATCGCGCCGGCCACATGTGCGGCGCCATTGAACCCGAGCCCATCGGGCAACCGCATCAGCAACACGACAAACGCGGTGACCATGCCGCCGAAGATCACGCCCATCTGCCATTTTTGAGTAAGACTCACTGCGGCGCTGCCACCGGTGACGGTATAGACGACCACGAGTGACCCGGTGCAGACGATCGTCAGGTCGAGCCGCCAGCCCAGCACGGTTGAGAGGATAATCGCGGGGGCGTAGATCGTCACGCCAGCCGCCAATCCGCGCTGCAAAAGAAACAGGACAGCACCCAACAACCGGGTCTTCTGGTCAAACCGCAGTCCCAAGTATTCGTAGGCCGTATAGACACCGAGCCGCCGATAGATTGGAAGAAAGACCGCGCAGACGATGATCAGCGCGAGCGGCAGTCCAAAGTAGTTCTGCACGAATCCGATTCCATTCTCGAAGCCCTGGCCGGGGATCGAAAGGAACGTGATGGCGCTCGCCTGGGTGGCCAGAACCGACAGGCCGATCGTGCCCCACTGCGTCGACGCGCTGCCTTTCAGATAGGTGTTGAGCGTATTTGTGTGCCGGGTTCGCCAGGCGCCATACGCCGCAATCCCGACCATCGTGCCGACGAGAACAATCCAGTCGATCGGGCTCATGCAAACACGTGCGAGAAGACCGCGAGCACAACCACGACGAGCACGAAGAAACCGATGACGAACGCATACACCGCACCCCATGTTCGAAACAAGGGTACGCCCGGGTGGGCATCGTCGTTCGAACTCTCCGGTGCTTTGGGCGGTGGGGCTTCGTTCATCGGCGACAACGGCAAAGACCTTCGATTACCGCCGGAGCGAAACAGCTGCCCTCACAGAGTCGTGTGCAACCGCCCGTCATTTTCCGAGCGAAACCAAGTTGGCAAACAAACGATACGCGCCGGGCACACCCGCGGGCAGTTCGCGGAACCAGGAGAGTCCGGAATACACCACGTAGCCTTTGCCGTGTTGCGCCACGAGCAGCGTTCCGGTCAGCGGTTTTTCTCCAGGATCGCCCGACGCGAGCAGGGGGATGAAGTGGTTGTCCCAGCGCCGCGGCACATAACGCGCGCGTTCCTGTAGCCAGCCGTCGAAGTCGGACGATGTGATCTTGTTCGGCGTATTCAGCGCCGGATGATCTTTCGCGAGCAGTTCCACCGGCGCCTTCGCGTTCGTGACGCGATCACCGGAGAGCTCGATCGAGTACGGGGCGAAGCGCGTGCTCCGCAGTCCATTCGCGGTGTTGTACTGCACGATAAGATTGCCGCCCTGCTCGGCATACGCGAACAGCGCCGGCATCATCGGCTCGAGGTCGGCACGCGTATTGAAGGCGCGGACGCCCACCACGATCGCATCGAAGCGGCTCAGTTTTTCCGGAGTCATATCGCCGGCGCCCAGCGGCGTGACGGCGTAACCCATGCGGGTAAGGCTCTCCGCCACGAGATCACCCGCACCGGGCAGATAACCCACAGCCCGACCGCGAATCGCGAGCTCCAGGCTCACAACTTTCAATTGAGCCGGCGCCTGCAGCAGCTGGGTCGGAATGTGATCGTAACGGATTTCTTCGCGCGAGGCTCTGTAGCGTGCGCCGGCGAGGTCGGCCGTGGCCGTGAGCTGGGCCGTGGCTGGATGAGAAGGCGCGGTGACTTTGAATTCAAACCGCGCGCGTTCGCCGGTCGCCGCAAGTTTGAAGGGTTGAGCCGCCGGCTGAACAGCCCACTCGGCGGGCACATTGACTTCCACGTTGCCCGTGACACCGGCCCGCGCGGCCGTCACTTCGACGACGACCGACTTGGTGGCACCGGGCGCGAAGAGCTCGAGCGCCTGCGGCCAGCTGAGCGAAACGGGCGGGATCACATCCAGGCGGCGCCGCAACTCACCTCGCACCGGATCGGTGATGACTTGAACGGGTTCGTCCTGGATCACGAGCGTTTGTCCGCCCACTTCGAAGACCTGCTCAACCGCAAACACGGGCGGATTCTCCGGCCGCCCAATCAACGACGCGTCGGCGACTTCGAACATGCCTTCGGTGCCTTCTGCTCGCAGCCAGTACGGCTGACTCGGTGGCGTCGCGGCGGGCAAAGTCTGGGCGGATTCGCGGGTCGCGATCTCATTGTTCGCGAGAGCGAGGACGTTTCCACTGAGCTCCTGTTTGATCGACGGGTAGCGAACCGCGAGCCAGCGAACCGGGACTCCCGTCCGCGCGACCGCCGTGTGGCGAATCTTGAGCGCTTCGCCCGGTACGACCTGGGCTTGCGGGATCACCGTCTCCACAAAAAGTCCGAGACACGCCTGAAGCACGCGATCAAGCTGCGCGCGTTTTTCGGCGAGCAGCGGATCGGGCGCGAGGGCGTTTAGTTTAGCGCGGATGGCGAGTAGCGCGGGAACGCTCGCGGCTGGGTTCTGCGGATTGTAGCGCGCGAGGAGATCGTCCGCGAGCGGCCCAATTTCCGCCCCGCCGGGAATCCGGCTCCAGGTCGTATCGATGCCGTCGAACAGATCCTTGTTGGCCGGCGCGCCGGCGAGCACGTCGAAGTTTTCCCAGCCCGGGCCACGCGTGCCGGTGCGACCTTCGCCCTGACTCTTGTGCATCGAACGGCCGCGTGCACCGATTTCGCCGAACGACTCTCCGAGCAGCGGATCGAAGCCGCCCGCGTCGAGCCGGACCGAGTCTTTCGTTCCTTCACCGTTTTCACCGGGACGAACAAAGCCGTTCCAGAAAATGCGCTTGGGTTGCCACGGTGAGAGCTCTTTCAACTGCTCTGGAAAGGCGTTCGGATCACCGGCGGCTTTGAAGGCCTCAATGGCCAGAATCGCGGAGGCCGTATGATGTCCGTGTGTTCCACCGGGGATGGGCGAGAAGCGCGCCACCATGACGTCCGGCCGGAAGGTGCGAACCACGCGGACGATGTCCGCCAAAACCTGCTGCCGATCCCAGCGCTGCAACGTGTCGGCCGAATCCTTTGAAAAGCCGAAGTCGCGCGCGCGGGTGAAAAATTGTTGAGCCCCGTCAATGCGTCGGGCCGCCAGCAACTCCTGTGTGCGGATCACACCGAGTTGCGCACCGAGTTCAGTGCCGATGAGATTTTGGCCGCCATCGCCCCGCGTCATCGCCAGATAACCGGTCCGCAACGCCCGGCCGCGCGCAAGATAGGGCAGAAGCCGGTTGTTTTCGTCGTCCGGATGCGCCGCAACATACAGCACACTGCCGAGCTCACGGAAATTCCGCATTTCCTGCACGATCGCTCCGGCCGTGAGCGGCTCGGATGCAGAAAGGTGGGCCGGCATCAGACCGAATGCGACGACGCCGGCGATCGACGAAGAGAGGAACGCAAGGGCGTCGGCGAGTCGCCGAGGCCCTTGACGGAATAGAAGCGACATGCGCGCGAAACTTACTTGCCGACCGTAAACGGCGTCGAGAACTCAGTCTTCTCCCACCGAATCCGCAGGACTCCGCCGCCGGCGACCGTATCGTTCTCAATCACGATCGACAGTTGATCGACGGGCTGGTCGAGCGGCGTCGCCTTCAGGTCGACACGGGCCACGTCATGTTTTTCGTCCACGGGTACACCCCATTTTCCCAGATTGCTGCTGAACGCGAGTTTCGAGGGACCGGTTTGCGACGGCACGAGGTAGAGCGTGTACGCGCCGGCGGGAATCGTGGTTGCGCCGAAAACGAGCGGTTGCTGCGTGAGGAGCAGCGTCGCTTCGTCGGAGCCGAGTCGATAAGCTTTGTCCCAAGGAACGAGGGCGCCCCACACCGCCCGGGCTTCGCCGGTGGCTGGATCTTTGGTGAAGGGGCGGCCGTACGTGATCGTCACGCGATTGCCGGTCCGACGGTCGCCGATCACGGCGCTGGTGGTTTCGTGAGGACTCTTGCCGCCGGTGGAGGCAGCGCGGGGTTGCGGAGTTTGCGCCCAAGCGGCCGAGGTGAGCAGCAGGGACGACACAAGAAGGAGGCAGGAACGTGATTTCATGGGGTTAAGAGCTCGAGAGTTCGGTGAGCTGTGACGCAGGCTTGATGGAAGAGTTGCGGAGGAAGCGCGGCATTTCGGTCCCGCATTAGAATGAACCGGCGCCGGAGCGATCCCACTCCTTAGCCGGATCAATGCAGCCGGACACCACAGATTGCGCGGATTATCACGGATATTGAGAGGTGAAAACTTGGGCGACGACTTCGAACCGCTTGAACACCATTCGATGTTTTCGTGGCTCTTGGATTTTCCGTCACATTGCCTTGATCCGTGCCTATCCGTGATATCCGTGGTTGAGTTCGTCTGAGCTTAGGATTGCCGCGTGAGAGGAGTGGATGGCTCCGCGCGAAACATCAGCGCAGGCTCGCGATGAGTTCGTTGTTGAGGCGGATGTATTCGTCCTTGATCGAGCCGGTCGACTTGCCGGCCATATCGAGCGAGATTTTAGCGGTGGCGAGAGCGCCGGCTTTGTCGCCCATTTTCGCCTGAACCTTCGCCTTGCGGTAGATCAGATAAAAGGCGTCGGGTTCGGCGGCGATGGCGGCGTCCATCCAGGCGTTCGCTTTCTTCAAATCAAGATTGTGATCGAGGTAGAACATCGCGGCGTTCACGTACGGCTTTTTTGGCGCGTCGGACGCCATGGCCGCCTCGATCTGCGGCACGAGCGTGGCCACGACGTCGACTTCGAGCTTCACTGGGACGCGGGTGTTTTCCCAAATGAGATTCAACGTCGCTGATTCGTCGCGGAGATCGTTCAGATCGATGGTGAACGTTTCGACGGGTTGCTGGAGTTTGACGGGTTTGGCGGGGATGCGAATGACGTCGTCCTTGGCGTTATATTCGTAGGCGCCCCACTGGTTCGGCACCTTGTTGAGGATGACGGACCATTGGTCCTGACCGATCAGGGCGAACAAACCGTATTTTCCGGCCGGGACGGACGTGCCGTTGAACTTGACGGGGGTGTTGAACGAAATCGACGTGGCGGAATTGGCGCCGGCGCGCCAGACTTCACCCCACGCTTCGAGACCGCCGAAAATCTTGCGGCCCTTCACGCCGGGACGTGAATAGACGATCTCGAAGTCGGTTACCCCGACGCGCTGCTTGATCGTGGCCGACGGGCTGGCGGCGGGGAACTCGAGTTTCGGCGCAGGCGATTGAGCCGACAACGGGCTCAGAACGACGAGAGAGAGCGAAAGCAGGGTAAGGCAGCGGGAGACGTGTGGAGGCATGGGGATTTTTCTGAGGGTGAGGGACAACCTTCTAACTACCCCGAAGAAAAAGACAAACGATTCGACTCGTCTCTCCTGAATGGTGAGCGCGGTCGCATCGCACGATGATCGCGTCTAGGCCCGGCGGTTTCCGGTTTTCGGTTAGGTCCGGATGTGCAGTGCCTGGACGGAGAGACTTGCCGAACGCGATTTTAGCCACTCATGGTTGAGGCATGGTTACCCCACCTTATTCCGCTGCGCGTTTGAGTCGTCGGGATTTCCTCGCGCGCGCGAGTCTCGGTTTAGCCGCCGCCTACGCGTTGCCGCGCGCTTTCGGTGCCGCGGCGGATTCCAACTCCTCCGCAACTGCGTCCGCGTCCAATGGGGCGAAGCGCCATTTCGATATCGCCGGCTTCGAAAAACATTTCTTCGAAAAGTATTCTCCGGCCGAACTCGCAGAGACATTCGACGAGATGAATTTGGACGTTGAACTCACGGTTCGGCCGGAGGGCCACGTCAAGCCGGCCAACGCGGCGGACGAACTGCCGGTGTTGATGGCGGCTCTGGCGGCGCGGAAGCGGCGAATCCAGACGATCGCGACGTCGTTTGTTCGACCGGACGAACCGCACATTGAGAGCACGCTGCGGACGGCGCAGAAATTGGGCATCCGCCAGTATCGTCATCGCGGCTTCAGCTATGTCGCCGGCAAGCCAATCAAAGCGCAGGTGGCGGATTTCCGCAGCCAGGCGCGGGAGTTTGCCGCGATCAACAGGCAGATTGGGATCACGGCGCTATATCAGAACCATGCCGGCGCGGATGCGGTGGGCGCCGCGATCTGGGACATCGATTCAATTCTGGATGATATCGATCCCAACCTTTTCGGCGTGGCCCTCGATTGCCGTCATTTGATGGTCGAACAAGGAAGGGCCTGGCCGACCGCGATTCGGCTGATCTCGCCGCGGGTTCGTTCCCTCTATGTGAAGAGTTTCCGGTGGGATCGTGACAAGACGATCGAAACGCCGTTGTCCGAAGGCATCGTGCAGAAGGAACTCATCGACCAGGTTCTCGCCGACCATCCGAACGTGCCGGTCTGCCTGCACGTTGAGCACCTCAAGCTCCAACCCGTGCCATTCGCCGAGCGCGCCTCCACTGTCGAAGCCTTCCGCAAGGATGCCGCGGTGCTCCGGGGCTGGCTCGGTGCCACGAGTTGAGCGCCGGGCTCGTTCTGGAGTGCGGTGGCTCGACACCGCTTTAGGCCTCGTCGGGCTCGACCGACGATTTCCGAGTCAGGCGCTAACCAGCCACAGCCCGCCGCCGAACCCGAACACGACCAACGACCATCTGGTACACCTAAACCGGTCTGCGCCTAAGCTCGCCGGTACCCGAGAAGCCGGGCCGGCAGAAAGAGAATCGCGGCGATCAAGGCGGTGAACGCGTGGACCGTAACGCCTACGAGCCGGAACGGGATGGAGATCAGCCAGACGATCGGCCAGAGCAGGAGGACGAGCAGGGCGAGGGGCCAGCAAAGCAGGAAGAGCAGGGCCCAAAGGAGCAGGGAGGTGAGCGTTTTCATGGGCAGAAGGAGTGATTCGAACGTCTCTCAATACACACGCGAGTGCCGGAAAGTTTCAGCCTGTTTTGCGAGTTTTGCGAATGGCTGAACCGAATCACGCCGATCGCCGGCGGAGCGGACGAAGTGGGTGGCGCGGGACCGATCAAACCGGTTTTGATTGTCTGTTTGGTTGGTGCCGTGTGGTCAAACCTTCGGAGCGCGCGCAAGCGCGCTGGCCTACGTCGAGCGTTCCGCGCCTCATGCTTTGCGCCCGTTGCGACCTTTGCGTGAGGCCACTTCGGGCCGCGAGCCTCAGATTGTACACCGATTGTCGATCTGAGAGCTTGCGCTTGCTGGGGCGTACCCGGATTCTCCTCACATGATCGCACGCGCAGATTCTGAAACACCTCAATCGGGCGAGCGCGTGCACTTGGAGCGTTGCAAGATTTGTGGCGAGTGGATCAACCGGCTTAACCTCGAGCAAGTTGTCCAGCATCTCGATCACTCCCGCATTCCCACGGCCGTTTTGGCCGCCGGGTCAATTGTTGGGCCAGCAGCAGCGGCGTCCTGAGCCACTCGCGCGCGTCGCGAGTTTGCTGTTACGCGCCGAACAGATCGGCGATCGGTTTTCCGAGTCCGTCCTTCGTGACGTAAAACGGACGTCGCTCGATGTCGTACGCCAGATTGGGCGCAATCCCCATCGCGCTGAAGATGCTCGCGTGCAGGTCTTCAATCACGACGCGGTCCTTGATCGTTTTGCAGGGGCGTTCATCCGCGGTGAGTCCATGCAGATGACCGTGCTTCACGCCGCCACCAAAAAGCAGAACGCAACCGGCGTCCGTGAAATGGCGGTGCATGCCGTAAAATTTCGGATCATCGATTCGATCCGGCACTGTGACTTGATCCTTCACGATGTTGTCCGGCTTGCCCTCGATCAAAGCGTCGCGGCTGAACTCGCTCGCGACGACAATCAAGGTGCGGTCGAGCAAGCCACGCGCTTCGAGGTCGAGCACAAGCTGCGAGATCGGTGAATCGATTTGCTGCTTCATCGCGGTGAGCCGCGTGTGCCCGTTCTCGTGCGTGTCCCAGTTGAGAAACGGAATGTATTCCGTCGTCACCTCAATGTAGCGGGCGCCCGCTTCGGTGAGCCGACGAGCGAGGAGACAGCCGAGCCCAAAGCGGCCGACCATCTTCTGTTCGTACTGCGCCGACTCGCGTGCGCCCTGACCTTTCGACGTCGTGTACTGCTGGCCCGGCTCATAGTCCGGCACGTAGCGACGAATGCTTTCGAGCGGTTCGAGCGAAAGATCGAACGCCTTCGCCGCGGGCGAGCTGAGCAGGCGATGCGCATTGTCCATGGAGCGCAGCAGCGACTCACGTTGAAAGTCGCCGCCGTGCTGGCCGATGGGTGACTGTTTCAGCAATCGTTGATACAACTTATTTCGATCGGCAAAACGGCCGGGCGTCATTCCTCCGGGCGGACGTACGCTGTTCGCCGCTTGATCAGGGAACGGCACGTTGAAGGGACCGAATTCACTGCCGAGAAAACCCGCCGTGGTGAACGCTTTCACCTCTTCACTTTCACCCACATCAAAACGTTGACCGATGTTGATGAACGCCGGCACTGCGGGATTCAGCGGGCCGAGCGTCCGAGCAATCACCGCGCCGAGGTGGGGCGCGGCCACCGTTTGTGGCGGCTGATAGCCCGTGTGCCAGTGGTACTGGTGCCGGGAGTGAAGAATGAATCCCATGTCACCGGCCGTGTACGAACGGATCAGCGTGCCGCGATTCATCACGGCCGCCGTTTTTTCCAAACCGGCGGAGAACTTGATATGATCGACCGACGTATCAATCGACGGAAACGTGCTGAGGAAAGAGTTTGGCGCCATGCCCGCCGTGAACGGCGTGTAGGCTTTCGGATCGAATGTCTCCGTATGGGCCATGCCGCCGGCCATCCACAACACGATCACCGTGTCGGCGGTGGATTTCGGCTGCGCGAGGCTTTTGGCAACCTCCGTCAACGGATAGGCGCGACTCGCCGCCAAGGCAGCCAGCGTGGCCGCACTCGCGGTTTTCAAGAAGTCACGACGGGAAAGTTCCAGGGGAGGGCGGTTCATGGATGTGCGGCAATCGCGGATACGAAGTCCGACCGTAGGGGCCTCCCTCGCGGAGGCCCGTTAGGTGGGGAACGAAAAAGATTCAAAAGCGAGATTTTCGGCGGAGAGCGTTCGACGCGGAGTTCAGTAGATCAGTTGAAACTCAGGCAGCATGGTGATGGCCCAGAGCAAATCTTCGATGCCTTCCTTCCGGACGGGCTTGCCCAGAAGCGGGGTCGCGAGACCTCGTTCCACTCGCGTGGGCCGGCGGCCCAACGCGCTCAGGTAAATGTCATCAACGATGGCTCGAGCGCGCGGATTCGGGTTTCGCGCCAGAATCACGTCGGCGCCTTTGCTCAAGCGAGTCGTCAGCTCGCCACCGTTCGTCAGCTCCAGGGCTTCCAGCGTCGTGGCGACCGAGCTGCGGACCGTGACGACTTGTTCGCGGTTCGGACGACCGAGCGCGACCTGCAGCGGATTAGCCGGAACGAGGCTCGCACGGACCACCGGGAATTGATGACCACTCCAATGGTTATCGATGATCTTCTGGCTGGGTTTTTCGTTCCAGACGCGCGTCACAGCGCTGACGGCATCGGAAAATTGTTCAGCCGTCATGCGGCGCACCAGAGGCCCGCGGAAAACAAAGTCTGCGCCGGGAAGCTTGGGCGCGAACACCGCGGGGCGTTGATAAGCCTGCGACGTGAGCATGACCTCAATCGTGTGTTTTACATCGTAGCCGTGGTTGGCGAAGTCTTCGGCCAGCCAGTCCAGGACCGCCTGATTCCAGCCGGGCTTGTCCATCACGTCCACGGGTTCAACCAGGCCGTATCCGAAAAATCGCTGCCACAGACGGTTCACGAACGTCCGGGTGAGTCGGCCATTTTGCCGACCGGTGATGAGTTCGGCGAGGCGGGCGAGGCGTTCGGGCCGACTGGCGTTCGCATCGATGCTCCCGAGCTTCTGATAAATAAACTTTGGCGCGGCGGTTTTGCCGGTGGGCTTGTCGCATTCCACCATCTCGAGCGCCTGATCACTGTACACGCCGGCGAGACCGTAGGCGTCAGCGAGGGTCCAGTCGTCGACGAAGCTGTCGTGGCATGACGCGCATTTGAGATTTGTCCCCATGAACACTTGCGAAACGTTTTGGGCGGCCTGCATCGGCGGTGTCATGCTGGCGTTGACCACTCCGCGCCAGACGATGCCTTTCACGAAACCGTCGGACTCGGGTTTCGGATTCACGAGCTCGGCGACAAACTGATCGTACGGCTTGTTCTGCTCCAAGGCGGCGAAAAGCCATGGAGTGATCGCCTTGCGGCCGCCGTCGATGTAGCCGGTGCCCTGATAGTCGTTTCGCAACAGGTCATTCCAGAAGGCGAGCCAGTGAGTCGCGTAATCCGGGTTGTTGCCGAGCAGGCGTTCGACGAGCCGCTGCCGTTTGTCGGCCCGGCGATCTTCGGCAAACGCGTGGAGTTCAGCCGCGGTCGGGAGCAGACCGATCGTGTCGAGCCAGACGCGCCGGGCGAAAACAGCGTCAGTGACCGGCGAAGCCGCAGGAATTTTATGCTCGGAAAAATACGCGCTGAGCAAGCGATCGACCGGGTGGGAGTGCTCCGCTTTCGCGGGTAGCGTAGGCTCGACGACGTCCATGTTCGCCGGCGCTGGTTTGGCGAAAGAGACGGCGGGATCCCATTTGGCGCCTTGATCGATCCACGCGCGGAGCAAGCCGACCTGATCGGGTGTGAGCCGTTTGCCTTTTTGCGGCATTACGTAGTCCGGATCGATGCCTGCCACGAGTTCGATGAGGATGCTTTCGGTGCTTCCGCCCGGTACCAAGGGCGCGCCGGACTCGCCGCCGCGCATGAGATGTTCGAACGAATCCAGATTGAACTTCCCTTTGTCGCGCCCCCGGCCGTGGCACTTCACGCAACTGGTTTCAAGGATCGGCTTGATATCGCGGGCGAAATCAACGGGCCGGTTCGCGGCTGGCGGCAGCCGCCCAATTTCCTCCGCGGTGAGCGCGCGCGCGGAGGGCAGCGTAGGAATCAACGCGAATGCAGTGCAGGCGGTGCGAAAAAGAGGGAGGCGCATCAGGCGAACGAGAAAGGGCGGGGGTGCGGAGAAGTTCGCCACTCGGTGAACGAAGTCTCCGGCGCGACACCTTACACCACTTCCGCGAATTGCCTAGAAGCGGTGCGGCATGATTTCGTTCAAATGCGTCGCGCATCGGCACGCATTATCGGACACTGACGAGGGCGAGCCGCGGCTCCGGTCGCCTCTCGAGAAATTATCCGGCGTTGGGCGAATGGGCGTCGAAGCTCGACCTGAAACGCGGGTCGGAGACGCCGCGCTACACTGGTAGCGCGGGTCTTTGGCCCGCGGGGTCGACTGTAAGTTCTCTAGCGTGACCCAAGCGCCTCGCTCTGCTTTGGCGCTGAAGGTTCGATTCCTTCTGGCAGGGCAAATCGCAGCGGTGTTTTCGTGTGAGAGGCCTCGCCGGCCGAGCCGCGGGTCGGAGACGCCGCGCTACTAGGGCGTTTAGCTGCGCGTCACACAGTGACAAACCAATCGGATCGAAAGGGGAGAACTTGCTGACGGTGGTTTCGCTGGATTATTTTCGGCGAACCAAACGCGTGCCCCTGCGTCAGTCTCACGTGTCCTTCTGCCCCTGTCTCCTCCTTTGAATCACGCTCAATTATGAACACTGCACTTTCTCGTCGTCGGTTTATTGGCACGGCCGTCACCGCGGTGGGTGCAGTGGGGTTGTCGCACTCGTTGGGACGCGCGGCTGAGCCGGTTGCGAATCCGTTCCCACCGCGGAAGCAGACGAATCCGTTTGTGTACGCGTTCCGCATCGGCGGCATCGAGGCGTGGTCGATCAGCGACGGACATATGCTGTTCAAGGACGGAGTCGGATTGATGTGGCCCCCGGACCAGCGAGAAAAGATGACGACTGATCTGCGCGAGCACGGTGAACGCACGGACGGACTGCCAATGTACGTCAATGTGCTGGTGTTGAGGAAGGATCGAGAGGTCGTGTTGTTCGACTCTGGTTTTGGCGCGCGGGCGAATCCGAGCGTCGGTTGGGTCGCGGATGGACTGGCGTCGATTGGCATCCAACGCGATCAGGTGACGCACGCGATTTTGAGTCATGGTCACGCGGATCACATTGGCGGTTTCGTCCAGGAGGGAAAACAGGTTTATTCGAATGCCGCTTTGCACGTGATGAAAGCCGAGGTGGATTTCTGGCGATCAGCGCAACCGGATTTTTCCAAATCCCACCGGCGCGATAACGTGCCCAACATGATTCGCGACGTTCGCAACGCGTTGGACGTCCTCCAGCCGAACCTGCAACTACATCGGGACGGAGATCAAATCCTCAACGGTGCGATTACGTTCGAGGCCGCGCCGGGACACACCGATGGCCATTGTATTCTGCGGATTCAGGACGGCTCGGAGTCGCTCGTTCACCTCATGGATCTGGCGCATCACCATCTGCTGATGTTCACGGATTCATCGTGGTTCATCGAATTCGACCACGTGCCGGAGGTTGCGGTCGCGACGCGTAAGAAGGTGTTCGGCCGTCTCGCCGGAACCCGCGAACGCGCGTACGGCTTCCATCTTCCCTGGCCGGGGCTCGGTCGGATTCTACCGAATCAGGCCGCGTTCAAGTGGGATACGGAACGCTGGAGCTGGGGTTCGTGACCCAGCGTCATCGAACACTTCGCGCAAACCCGAACTCAAGTCCAGCGATCGAGCCGAGCACGATGAAACCAATTTTCTTCGAAACGGCCGCGGCGTTTCGACGGTGGCTGATGCAGCATCACGCGACGGAAAAAGAACTTCAGGTCGGATTCCATCGCAGGGGATCTGGCAAACCGGGAATGACGTATGCGGAGGCGGTGGATGAGGCGCTCTGTTTCGGGTGGATCGATGGAGTCGTGCGAAAGATCGATGACACGAGTTACACTCATCGTTTCACGCCGCGGAAACTGACAAGCATTTGGAGCCTCACGAATGTGGCTCACGTGGATCGTCTGACGAAAGCGGGACGGATGCAGGAGGCCGGGTTGAAGGCGTTCGCGGTCCGGACGGAGAAACGGACCGGCGTGTATTCGTTTGAACAACCGCCCAAAATATTGCCGCGAAAGTACGCGCAGGTTATTCGCGCAAATCCGGCTGCTTGGAAATTCTTCATGGCGCAGGCGCCGTGGTATCGCCGCCTGATGATCCACAAGATCGTTGGCGCGAAGCAGGAGGCCACACGGCAGCGCTGGCTCGAACGGGTGATCAGCGCCTCAGTCGCGGGGCGTCGCATTGAATGACTCCCGGCGCTTGAGCCCTGCAGGTTGAACTCACTCTCGAAAAAGTAGGGGCGATCAATGACGTTTTCCCGCCGGACTCCGCTGTCGGCATGCGGCATTCGTGTCCATTCGTGGTCCAACGGGATGGATCCGGCTAAAATCCACGAGGAGCGGTGTCCATCAGGACTACGTAGGCCAGCGCGCTTGCGCGCGCTCCGGAGTGATACACTTGCGCCGGCAATCTCTCGGACGCGATCACCGGAGCGCGCGCAAGCGCGCTGACCTACATCGGATCCGTGAAAATTCGAGGAGCCGTGTCCGCGCGCGGTTTCTCTTGCCCGCGATCCGACCTAGCTCTGCGGCTTTAACTCTTCGAGGAGGGCGAGGAACTGCGGGTGATTCTTCAACCCTTCCAGATC
>JBDSSD010000101.1:0-111194 GCA_039928945.1 Opitutus sp.
GACTGTTGCGTCGGCTTGGTCTTCAGTTCGCCGGCCGCTTTGAGGAACGGCACCAGCGTGACGTGAATGAAAATCACATCCTGCGATCCGACCTCCAACGCGAATTGCCGCATCGCTTCCAAAAACGGCAAACCTTCGATGTCGCCCGTCGTGCCGCCGATTTCCGTGATCAGAACATCAACGTCCTTCGCCGCTGAATAGATGCGCTCCTTGATCTCGTTCGTGACGTGCGGGATCACTTGGACTGTCTTGCCGAGATAATCTCCGCGCCGCTCTTTCTGGATCACGGTCTCATAAATCTGCCCCGAACTTAGGCTATTCATCCGTGAAAGTTTTCCGCTCGTGAACCGCTCGTAGTGTCCCAAATCGAGATCCGTCTCTGCGCCATCCTCGAGCACATACACTTCGCCGTGTTGAAACGGGCTCATCGTCCCCGGATCAACATTCAGATAGGGATCAAATTTTTGGATGCGGACCGTAAGGCCGCGCAGCTCCAAGAGCGCGCCCAGCGACGCCGCTGTCAGGCCTTTGCCCAGCGACGAAACCACTCCGCCGGTCACGAAGATGTATTTCATCGGGTTGGGTAAAACGCGGCCGTCCGATCCTGACAAGGAAAAGCTCCGAAAACCCCCGATGTGCCCGCGGTCCTACTTGAAAATCAACCAGACGGTCGCCGCCGCGCCCGCGACCAGAACCAGACCCATCAGCAAATAAAGGCTCCACTTCAACACCTTCGCCGTCAGCCAGAGCAACACGGCGACCACAATCGTGACACAGGCTGCGACAAACCACGGCGGATACGCGGCCAGCGAATCGAACGGGGTCGTCGAAGGCGTGGTATTCGTCATGGCAATGGTCGTTAAGCCGCTCCGCGCCGGTGCCTCCAAGCAAAATGATTTGCTCCGCATCGCCGCCGCGGGCCCAATCCAAAGCGATGCAATCGAAACCACAACTGCTGGCTTGGGTGACCTGCGATGGCGTTCACATCGATCCGGGTTCGGGAAAACACACGTTGCTCGGCGTGTTTTCCAACATCTCGGCGCGGCAGCTTCCCGTGACGCATCCGTTCATGGTTTGGTTTCTCACCATCAGCGACTGCTCGCCGGGTGAACATAAGATCCGCATCTCGATTGGCATGGACGCCACGCGCCTTCAACCGCTGATCGAGCGTCCCTTTGTCTCTCAAAGCCCGCTGCATCGGATCAATCTCATCAACGAAATCCGCAATCTCTCGTTCCCTCAGACCGGCGATTATTCGATCATGATCGAAATTGACGACGAACCGCTCCTCGCGACCAATCTGACGATCAGCAGCTGAGCGCGTTTCTCCGCGCAGAGCAGAACGCGGCGGCACCAGCGCGAACGCCGAACCGGCGCGTGCGAGCCTGTGCGGTGCTCCCTCCCTTTTTCCAGTATGTCCTCCTCCTCCCCTGCCATGTATGAGCTAATCGGCGTTGGTTCGCCCATCATGGATCTGCTCGCACCGGTGCCCGAATCGTTTCTCCAGCACGTTCATGGCGAGAAAGGCGGCATGGTTCTGGTCGATCACGAGGAAATGCATCGCATTCTGTCACTCCTGGAGATCGTCCCCGGGTACTCGACGGGCGGATCGGCGGCCAATGCGACGTTCAACGCCACGCGGCTCGGTTTGCGCACTTCTTTTCTGGGCAAGCTCGGCAACGACTCCCTCGCGACCGCGTACCGCGAGAGTTTTGAGAGCATTGGTGTGGATGGCAGCCGGTTCAAACGGGGCGAGTTGCCGAATGCGCGTTGCCTCGCGCTCGTGACGCCAGACGCCCAGCGCACCATGCGCACGTGTCTCGGCTCCGCCATGACGTTGTCTCCCGCAGAAATCTCGGCCGCCGATTTCAAAGGGTGCCGCCATGCCCATATCGAAGGGTACCTCGTGTTCAATCAGGCGCTGGCCGATGCCGTGCTCGCCGCCGCCCGCGCCGCCGGATGTACCGTCAGTCTCGATCTGTCATCATTCGAGGTCGTGAACGCCTCCCGTGACTGGTTGCTGTCGCAGTTCCACAAAGGGATCGACGTGGTGTTTGCGAACGAGGACGAAATTCGCGCCCTCTACCAGGATCAAACTTCTGAATACGCCACGCTCGCGCGCCGGCTGGCTGATCAAGGCGTGCTCGCCGCGGTCAAACTCGGCGGTGACGGGGCGTGGATTGCCCACGAGTCGGAGTTGCATCGGATCCAACCGGTCACTGTCTCCGATGTAATCGACACCAACGGTGCCGGTGACGCGTGGGCCGCTGGATTTCTGTACGGCTATCTGCGCGGCTGGTCACTCCCAGCATCCGGCGCCCTCGCTTCGTTGATGGGGGCCGAAACCGTGCGTCATCTGGGTCCCATCATTCCACGTTCTGAATGGGAGAAGGTGGAACCTCGCGCGCTGGCACTCGCACCACGCTAATCACGTCAACGCGTCGGCCGCGTAACGGCATTCTCGTTACGCCGGCGACCCTGGCGGTGCAGCCCCCGGAATACACTTCCGCGTCGGATTCCGTTCACCCGGCTCGCCGTTCCTGCATCGGCCGATCACCGAAACCTCTCGCTGCTCCGACATCGGACTACAAGGCCGGCCCGAGTGGAGGACGACCTCCGTGTCGTCCGGATCGACGTAGGTCAGCGCGCTTGCGCGCGCTCTGCGTGCAATCCCACATCGTTCGGGAACCGACCACCGCAAAATTCGCGATGGCAACCCGTTTCGCTGCTCCAAGGTCACCCGTTCGCTTAGCCCATCCGCCTCGCCTTGACCGATCGCACCCGGCAAAAGGCGAACTCCCTTCTGGTCGTTTTACGGCGTCTATTTCTGCGCCGCCATTCCCCTCTTGACGCGTTAACTCTGCCGTGCAGAGTGCTCTGCCATGGACGTTTCGAGAGAGGAAGCAGCGGCCGCACTCGCCGCGATCCAGCGCGCGAACCACGCGGCGCGCTCCGCATTTCGCGCTCATCGCGGGCATTATCACCTCTGGCTCTGGGGCGTCGTCTGGATCGCCATGGCATTGCTCGCACAAACTCGCGGCGAAGCCGGTGTCCGCCTCTTTCCATGGGTGAGCGTGGCTGGGCTCGTCGCTTCAACGGTCATCGGGTTTTTGCAAAGCAGACAGGTGCGGGCGCCGGTCGACGCGCGGTTTTTTGGCGCGTTGGCTGTGCTGATTGGATTCGCCGTGCTCCTGCCGTTGGTGTTTCGACCGCGGGACCTCAGCCCTGAGATTGCGTTCGCCTACACCGGGCTTGTCGTGGCGCAAGCATACGTCCTTTCCGGTGTTTGGTTCGACACCTACATGGTGTGGTTCGGTCTCGTGCTCGCGGGTTTAATCCTGCTGGGTTTGTTGGTTTTCACTTCGTACTTCTGGATCTGGATCGCCGTTTGCACCGGCGGCGCATTTTTGCTCACGGGCTTTTACGTTCGATATTATTGGCGGTGACCCGTCACGCCGTGCCCGAACTCGATCCGCTCATTCACCAGCCCGTACGACTGCAAATTATGGCGGCGCTCTGTCATCTTGCCGCCAGCGAACAGGTCGATTTCTCCTTTCTCAAAGCCAAGCTCGATCTGAGCGATGGCAATCTGGGCGCTCACCTTCTCACCCTCGAGCAAGCGGGCCATATCGAAATCGAAAAAACGTTTGTCGCGCGCCGCCCCAAGACATTCGTCTCCGCCACACCGAGTGGGCGCAAGGCGTTCGCCGCTCACGTCCAGGCGCTTCAGGCCATTCTCCGTTCGCAATAACTCCACTCCGCCACGGCTATGCTCTCGCTTCAATCCGTCACCAAACGCTACGGGACGCTCGTCGCCCTCGATAACGTCTCCCTCGAAATCAACCGCGGAGAATTCTTCGGACTGCTCGGCCCCAATGGTGCCGGCAAGTCGACGCTCATGTCGCTCGTGGCCGGACTCCGCGCACCGGATGCCGGCGAGCTCCGGCTGGACGGGGTGCCGCTTTCTGCGGGCAACGTCAAAACCCGGCGCGATCTTGGCCTCGTACCCCAGCACATCGCGCTGTATCCAAAATTGTCCGCCGATCAGAATCTGCAAATCTTCGGTGGACTCCAGGGCTTGCGCGGCGCCGCCTTGTCGTCGCGAATCGACGAAGCTCTGCAAGCCGTGCAGTTGCGCGAGCGCCGCCGCGATCGCGTCGAAACATTTTCCGGCGGCATGCAGCGCCGCCTCAATCTGGCCGCGGCGATTCTTCATCGACCCAAAGTGCTGCTCTGTGACGAGCCGACCGTCGGCGTCGATCCGCAGTCGCGCAACGCGATCTTCGACTATCTCGAGCAGCTGAATCGCGACGGGCTCACGATCATCTACTCCACCCATTATATGGAAGAGGCGACGCGACTGTGTTCGCGGATTGGCATCATTGACCACGGCAAGCTGCTCGCCCTGGGGTCGCTGGACGATCTGCTGACCCAATTGCCGTTCGAGGAAGAAATCCGTTTTCCGTCGACCGCGGCAACGCTTCCTCTCGCCGAGCGTCTGAGCCGGCATGGCGAGGTCACGCTCGCCGAGGAGACGCACTGCTTTCGGCCGCAGCCTGGATTCCCCCTGAGCGCGTTTTACTCGATTACCGAGGAGCAGTCGCTCCCGGCTCGGCTGTTCACCAGCCAACGTCCAAGCTTGGAAGCACTTTTCCTCCACCTGACCGGCCGCACCCTCCGGGAATAATTCACCGACTGACACCCGCTCCTCATGCGCACGCTCCTCGTTCTTCTTCGCAAAGACTTCACGAACTTCTTCCGCAACAAAGCGGCGGTTTCGCTCACGTTTCTGGTGCCCTTCGCCATGATCTATGTCTTCGGCCAGGTCTTCGGTGTGAGCCGAAAAGATGGTGGGCCGGGCGACATCCCGCTGGCCGTCGTTAACGCCAGCGCCGACCCGGCCGCCCTCCAGCTGATCGCGGCGCTGAAAGCCGAAAAGACGTTTCGCGTGATCACCGATTTCACGGCGCCCAAGCAGCCACCGCGTCCGCTGACCGAAGCCGATCTCCGCCCGATGATGCATGACAACGTTTTCCGATTCGCCGTCGTGATTCCCGCCGACCTCGTGAGCACAGGCACGTTGGGCTTGCATCTGAAAATCTTATCGAACCCGCGCAACGAGATCGAAACGCAGATGGTAAATGGCGTCCTGCAAAAAACGATTTTCACGAGCGTGCCGCAATTGCTCGGCCGATCGCTGCAAGCCCGCGCGACATCCGTTCTTGGTGAGGAGCGCGCTCAGACCTTCAATCGCTCCATCGCCGATAACATCGCCACGACGTTCGGCGCTGATCGCGATGTGGTCTTGAAGGGTATGGAGCAGGGAACGTTCGGCCTGGATCAACTGACGGGCACCAGTGCGAATGGCGCCACGGGAGCACCTAAGGGAGACCTGCTGTCCCGCCTCGTTCGGATCGAAACTGAACAAGTCGCCGGCAAAGACGTAAAATCACCGGCCGCCACCCGCATCGTCGGCGGTTTTGCGATGCAGTTTCTGCTGTTTGCCTTGAGCGGCTCGGCCGCAGCCTTGTTCTACGAACGGGATCGCGGGATTTTTCAGCGGATACTGGCCGGCCCGGTTTCGCGCACCCAGATCCTTTGGAGCAAGTTTCTCTACGGGTCCATCCTGGGCCTGCTTCAGCTAACCGTTTTGTTCATTGGCGGTCGGGTGTTGTACGGGATCGATGTCGAACACCATCTCGGTCTGCTTTCGCTGGTGTGCGTCGTCGCCGCGGGCGCCTGCACGGCGTTCGGCATGTTGCTCGCGAGCGTGTCAAGCAGCAGTGAGGCGGCCAGCGGCCTGGCCACGTTCGTGATTCTTCTCATGTGCTCCGTGGGTGGTGCCTGGTTTCCAGTCAGCATGATGCCGCATTTCATCCAACAACTCAGCAAGCTCACCATCGTCTATTGGGCCATGCAGGGCTTCGATCAGGTCCTGTGGCTGAACGCTCCCCTCGTTGAACTTTTCCCGACGCTCGGCGTTCTCATCGGGATGACGGCAGTCGTCATGGGAATTGCGGTCTGGCGGTTCAATCGCAGCAATCTTTTCGAATAAGCGGCGCCACAACGGTAGCCCACCTGCAACGACGCCCATCCAAAGATCGCCGATAACGTACTCAGTAGAAAGCCCCATACCGGTCCCACGCGTTATGGCGTAAATTGGCGAGTATGAACGACCCCCTTACCCCCCGACCAAAAAAATCGTCCGGCGCAACCATCGTGCTTGTGCTTGTTGCCGTTGTTTTCCTCGTAGCCGCCGCCATCTTCTGGAACAGAGCCAAAGGCGCGGGCATGCAGGTGACTCAAACTCAGGAACAGCTCACCCAGGCAAAAGCGCAAACTGCTCAACTGCAGACGCAGCTTGACGAAGCAAAGGCCAACAGCGCGGCCCTGCAAAAGCAGGTTGACGAAGCAAAAACTGCGTCCACGCAGCTGCAGACCCAAATGGACGAGACGAAAACGCAGACTGCGCAGTTGCAGAAGCGATTGGATGAGACCACCGCGGCTTCCACCCAATTGAAAACTCAACTTGACGAAGCTACAGCGGGTTCAACGCAAGCTCAGACGCAGGTTGAAGAAGCGCGCACCGCTGCCGCCAAGCTTAAGTCTGATTGGGACAAAGCAAAGGTCAGTTCCTCCGATCTGCAGAAGCAGGCTGATGAAGCGAAAGCTCAGCTTGCCGATCTCCAATCAAAGTTGACTGCTGCTCAATCCCAAATCTCTCAGCTCCAAGCCGCCAGCGCGGCGGCTGCGCCCAAATCCAAAAAGCGTTGAGCGCGTTATGATTCAGCCAATCGGCTAACCCTGTGTTTGCTGGTTCGCGTGAGCCCTTTTGCCTTCGGGTGGGAGGGCTTTTTCGCGCCCGCAGGACAAGATTTCGTCAGCAACGACAGGGCGTTTTTTTTCCGTGTCTTCGCCCGAGTTCGGCGGCAGAGTGACCGACTCATGTCCGCCGATCTCGTCCAACTGGTCACGTCACTCGCTCAACGCGCCCGCGCCGCGTCGTTCGCTTTGTCGACCGCGCCGACGGCCATCAAGAACAACGCCCTTGCTCAGCTGGCCGATGCTCTCGTGGCGTCGACGGATGCGCTGCTCGCCGCGAACGAACGCGACCTCGCTGCCGCGCGTGAAAATGGCCTCGCTTCAGCCCAAATCGACCGACTCACCCTTTCGCCAGCACGCCTGATTCACCTCGCGGAAAGCGTTCGGCAGGTTGCCGCTCTGCCCGATCCCGTCGGCGAACTGCTGGAAGAAACCACGCGCCCCAACGGACTTGTACTCCGCAAAGTTCGGGTACCCATCGGCGTAATCGGGATCGTCTACGAGGCGAGGCCCAATGTGACGATCGAATGCGCCGCACTCTGTTTGAAGAGCGGGAACGCCGCCATCTTGCGCGGCGGCAAAGAAAGTTTTCACACCAACACCGCTCTCGCCGCACTGGTGGCACAAGCACTCGCGTCCGTGGCTCTGCCCGCCGATGCCGTCCTCTTCATTCCGACCACCGACCGCGCGGCGCTCACGACGCTGCTCAAACTGGATACCCTGATTCACTGCATCATCCCGCGCGGCGGTGAGAGTCTCATCCGCTTCGTCGCGGAGAACAGCACGATCCCAGTGATCAAACATTTCAAAGGCGTGTGCTTCGTTTACGTGGATGAATCCGCCGATCTCGCGATGGCGCAAAGCATCATTGTCAACGCCAAGACGTCCCGTCCCGGCGTGTGCAACGCGGCCGAGCAGTTGCTGGTGCACGAGCGCGTGGCCGAAAAAGATTTGCCCTCCATCGCTCGCGCGTTGGTCGCAGCCAAGCAGGTCCAACTGCGATGCGACGACCGCAGTGCGGCGATTCTCGCGCGGGAAGGCATTCCGCATTCGCACGCGTCCACGGCGGATTACTCAACCGAGTTTCTGGACTACATTCTCGCTGTCCGCGTGGTCGATTCGCTCGAAACCGCAATCGCGACAATCAATCGCGACAGTTCAGGTCACACCGACGCGATCATCACCGCCGATGCCTCCGCCGCTCAACGGTTTCAAGCGGGCGTCGACAGCGCCGCGGTCGTGTGGAACGCCAGCACGCGCTTCAATGACGGGTTCGAGTTCGGGCTCGGCGCTGAAATCGGGATCAGCACCGATCGACTGCATGCCCGCGGTCCGATGGGCCTGCGTGAACTCTGCAGTTACAAGTGGTTGGTCACAGGCACAGGCCAAATTCGCACGTAAACTCGAAGCCGGCTCAATCGCTCACGGTCCCGAGCCATGAAGCTTGTCGTACTCTACGGGAAGCCCGCCGTCGGCAAACTCACGGTGGGCCGCGAGCTCGAACGACTGAGCAACTGGCGGCTCTTCCACAATCATCTGGTGGTCGATGCCTTGCTCGCTGTATTCGAATTTGGCAGTCGCCCCTTTGTGGAACTTCGAGAACGCATCTGGCTCGACGTGTTTGACGCGGCGAGCCGCGCCGGAACGCCGGGACTGATCTTCACCTTCAGTCCGGAAAATTCGGTCAGACCAACATTCATCGGC
This sequence comes from Opitutus sp., assembly GCA_039928945.1. Lineage (GTDB taxonomy): Bacteria > Verrucomicrobiota > Verrucomicrobiia > Opitutales > Opitutaceae > Opitutus. The sequence goes on from JBDSSD010000101.1 coordinate 8,527, forward strand.
GATCTCAGCTCGGCCGCAGCGGAACGCGGCGATTCTGTTTCCTGGGTCGAGTTAACGTGTGACGAGAACACCGCCGAGACGCGTCTCGCGAACGCTTCACGTCGAGCAACCCGGAAGCTGACCTCGCTTGAGCTCTACCGCGAACTCGCCCGCTCCGATGCGTTCAACTCTCCTGCCATGCCGGCGCCGGTGCTGTCGGTCGCCACGGATCAGCTCGGCCCAACTGAGACCGCACAGAAAATTTGGACCGTCGTTGGCCTGTGATCATGCAGCGCGAGGACCGCAACGATTCGAACATTGAGTCGTGAGGCCGCGACGACAGGATGGTCTCTCATCGGGCTCCTTAGGATGATGGATTTTTGCTGCGCCTATTGCGCGGAACACCGCCACCGTTACATTGACCTACTCACCATGCTGCGCCTCCGCCACGTAACTGTGCTTCTCCCCTTCCTGGCAGGGCTTACCCTTGCAGGAACCTCGCAGGCTCAGTCTCCGTCCCCGGTGCTGTCCGAGAAACCAGATACGCCCACGAGCCCACCGCCGAAGCCGAAGCGAGATCGGCCGATCTCAGACGGGGTCGCCAATGCGCTGGCTGCCAGCATGCCGAAGTACAGTCCACCGCCGAAGCCGGTGCCCGTGGACGAGGACGTTGATCTCCGCGACGTCGATAAGCCAAAAAACGGGATCATCCGGCTGCCCAAGTACACGGTGCAGGAGAAGAAACCGCCCGTCTTTCGGGAGCGGGATATCTTCACGAGTGCCGGCCTCGCGAGTGTCGCCCGCGATCGCTATATCACTGCGACCGACCGCGTGCTGAATCGCGTGACGCTTCCGCTGTTTGGAACGTCGTCCGAGGCGCGCGCGCTCGCCATGTACGCCGAGGATGAACGCCTCAACAACATGTCAGATCTTAAAGACACCGCCAAGGACGTGAGTCGGACGGATCCGAACGAGGGCGCGTACATCAAACGCGTCACGGATCAGACCTATATGCGGGACAGCGGATTCGGGTACGACTCCCGAGCCGAGGTTCGTCGGTAGGAACCGCGTCCAAATGGCGGCACGTCGAATGACATTTATTCGCCGCCATGAAAACGTCATCACTCGTTCCACTTCTCGCGCTGAGCTTCGCGCTCGCGCAGGGCGCTGAACCACCCCGCGCCCCTTCCACCCTGCTCGAACCCTCCTCCCCAGCGGCGCGCCCGGTCGTTCGGACAAAGGGCGCCTCCGCGGCCACGACCAACCGGCTGTCGCTCCCAAAATTCGTTCCCGCGGAAACGCGTACTCCCGTTGCGGATGCGAGCTTACCGGCGGATCTTCACGAGATCGATCGGCCACGGAACGCCATCATTCGCCTGCCCCAGTACGATGTTCGAGACGACAAGTTACCCCTTTTCCGCGAACGAGAGCTTCTCACCGATCAGGGTCGCATTGACCTCGCACTCAAGCGTCACCCTGGTCTGAAAATCGGACCGCTGATGGTTCTCAACTTTCGACGCGGCCTGGATATGCTCGCAGAGGAACAGGCGATCGAGCGCGGCAAGGAGCTGGGTGCACTCCTCGCCTTCCAGCGGAGTATTGAAACTCGCCCTACGCCCGATTCAAGCGACGGCACGGCTCTTCGCGTCATTCCCGCGTCCACCCGATAAACTTGCCGCGAAGCCGCCGAGCGTTCGCGCTGCTCGACGCCACCTTGCGCCTAAACCGCCGGAGGGTCTCCAAGCAATTCGCGCGCTATCTGCTCCCATTCGGCGCGTAACGTGGTGTCGTCGGATGGCCGGCTGCGCCGAGCCTTTGCGTACCAGTATCCGGCATTCGAAGCATCGCCTTCCTTCCGATGTAAATAAGCATGAACCCACGCGCCGGACTTCCCATCGTCCTCCTGGGCGAGCTCGTGCGCCACCGCCCAATCGCCGCGCGCGTCGTGCCAGAGCGCGCGCAAGGCCGGCGTCAAATGGTCGGGCGGCGCTGAATCCCGGGCAATCGATGCGGCGAATTCTGCAAATGACATTTGCTCCAACGTGAGCGCGCCCCTTCTACTTTCAAGCCACCGAACGTTTTAAATGTCCCCCACTGAACTTGTCATCCTGCGAGAATTGCTGGCGCGTGAACCGGAATTTCTCTCCGGGACTGCACTCGCCAAAAAGCTCGGGATGAGCCGCCCGTCCGTCTGGCTCCACATGGAGAAATTACGGGCTCAAGGGTTCACGTTTGAGGCTGCTCGATCCCGCGGCTACCGGATCCTCCAGCGGCCGGCGGGACTTCATCTCGGATTGATCAAGGCGCATCTGAAGGGTCGGCGTCACGATCTCACCATCTCGCTCCTCGATCAGGTCGACAGCACCAACGACGAAGCCGCCCGACAACTCGCCGCCGGCGGAAACGCGCCCTTTGTTGTTCTCGCGCGCGAACAGACCCGCGGTCGTGGACGGCTCGGCCGTTCGTGGCACAGCGAGCCGAACGGCAACCTCTACGCGAGCTTTGCGTTCCGGCCGCGTGTCCCACCCAGCCGCATGGCCATCTTCACGCTTTGGATGGGCGTCAACATCTGCGAGCTCATCGCCAACTTCGCCCAGCTCACCCCCGGAATAAAATGGCCGAATGACATTCTGTTCGAAGGCCGGAAAGCCGGCGGCATGTTGACGGAAGCCCGGATCGATTCGGACCATATTCGAGATTTGATTTTCGGACTCGGGCTGAACGTGAACGGCACCACACAACATTGGCCCGCGGAACTTGGCCGTCGCGCCGTTTCGCTGGCGGAGCAGACGAACGCGCCGCTCGATATCAATCGTTTCACCGCCGCGTTGATCGGACGCGTGCTCCTGGCGTACGAGCAATTTGCTGAAGGTGATCATATCGCCACCTTCGCGGACTTGTGGCGCCGCTACGACGTGCTCCGCGGCAACGAAATCGCCTTGCTCCAAGGTGATCGCCGCGTGGCCGGCACGGCGATGGGCATCGATGACGAGGGGTCGCTGTTGATCCGTTCGGGCAATGGACGGCTTCAACGCTTTCACGCAGGCGATGTCTCGATCGAGAAATCGTCCTGAGAACGTGCGGCCTAAATCTTTCGACCGCTTCCGAACTCCCTCGGCGCCGGCTCGCGACCACGGAGCCGGAGGTAACTTGCTGCGGGCCGCAGCGTCGTTTTCGACTGCGCGCGGGTCGCCTCGGTTTTCACTCGTGCCAAGGGCTCCGAACGTTCCTAGTTATTCTCAACGACCATTGATCCAGTTTACGACGACATGCCCGATTCTCCTGCCATCGAAGTTTCCCACCTCGTAAAAACTTACGCAGGCGTGGCGGCGGTCAGTGATATCACGTTCAATGTCGCGCGCGGGGAGATTCTGGGGTTCCTCGGACCCAATGGCGCCGGGAAATCGACGACCATGCGAATTCTGACGGGATATCAGCCCGCCACGTCCGGATCCGTTCATATCTGCGGCATCCCGGTCGCTTCCCAGCCGGGCGAAGTGAAACGGCGAATCGGTTACATGCCGGAAAACAATCCGCTGCCGGAAGACATGCGCGTTTCCGAGTACCTCTATTTTCGCGGACGCTTGAAAGAAATCTCCCGCCGAAAACTCGGGCCGCGAATCGACGAGGTGCTCGAGCTCTGCGACTTGAAGCGCGTTCGGCATAAAATCATTGGGAAACTGTCCAAAGGTTACCGCCAACGCGTGGGCATCGCAGAGTCGGTGCTCGCTGAGCCACCGGTGATCATCATGGACGAGCCAACGATCGGACTCGATCCGCACCAGATCTTGATCGTCCGTGATTTGATCGCGAGCTTACGCGGCCGGATGACGGTGATCATCTCATCTCATATTCTCCCTGAAATCGAGATGACCTGCGACCGCGTCCTGATCATCAACCAGGGTCGGGTGGTGGCTCAAGGAACGCCGGCTGATTTGCGGCGCGAGATTCTCGGCCATTCGACCTATCAACTTGAAATCGCCGGCGAAACACACGGCCTCCCTGCCTTGCTGACCGCGGTCGAACCGACCTTGAAGGTCACCGCCGAATCGGCGCCGGATGCGACCGGGTTTCGCCACCTCACGCTGACCACCGAACGCGATGATGAAATTGGTGAGTCGCTGCTTCGCGCGTTGACCACGCAAAATATCCGGGTGCGCAGCTTGAGTCGGGCGCACTCCACCTTGGAAGACGTTTTCCTCGCGGCGACGCGCCGGAGCTGGGACGTTCGATCCGAAGATCTTCGCAAATGATCATCCGTGAGGCTTCACCCCCGCCCGCTCTGAATCACTCGACGGGCAAATCGCGTCACTCCGTCGTGGCATCGCTGTATCCAGCCCGATGAAACACTTTTTCACGCTGCTCAGCCATGAGATCCGGATGCTGCTCGTGAGTCCGAGTACCTACATCGCCGGCGTGCTTTTCCTCGCCGTCATGGGCTTCGTTTTCACCGGTATTTTGGAAACGTACAGCAAAGCGCCGCAGGAGCTGTCGCCCGCGCACGTTTTCTTCGAGCTGTTTTCGCTGCCCGTCCTCTTCATGGTGCCACTGCTCACGATGAAGTGTCTGGCCGAGGAGCGCCGACTGGGAACGATCGAAACACTTTTAACCACCCCGGTCACAACGGCGGAAGTGGTTCTCGGGAAGTACGGCGCTGCGTATCTACTCTACATGACATTGTGGGGTTCGACCGGCGGCTTCTTCTACATCCTCAAACGATTTTCCGGGGAAGCCCGCTTCATCGATTCTGGCCCGCTGCTGGGCGGCTACTTGTTCGTGGCCATCTCCGGCTTGCTGTTCATTGCGATTGGCGTCTTTGCGAGCTCGCTTTCGCGCAACCAGGCCGTCGCCGGCATACTCGGTTTCGCCATGCTGTTCGGCTTGATCGTCGGTGGACGCTATCTCAGCAGCGCCACCTGGCTCAGCCGCGAGGTGCTTTATCCCGTGAAGGCTGCAGTGGATTATGCCGACGTGTGGGCTCACTTCGATGATTTCACCCGCGGCGTGATCGATACGCGCCAGCTGCTGTTCTATGTGAGTGGGACGGTTCTCGCGCTGATTTTCAGTATCCTCGGCGTCGAGGCAAAGCTCCTGAATTCGTGAAACCCCTCTCGACCTCTCGTGCATTCCGTGGCGCGGCACTCGCCGTTCACCGCTCCCTATTCCCGATCGATTCGAACTGATGCCTGTCTTCGATAGTTTCCGCGCAGCTCGCTGGGGCCGCATGCTCAATCTGGTGCTGCAAGCACTGCTGTTCCTCACGCTTTTCGGCGGCCTCAACTACCTCGCACGCAATCATCCCGGACGCTACGATCTCACCCGCCAGCGGCGATATTCCCTTTCGGCCGAAACGCTTTCCTACCTGCACAACCTGCCACGTCCTGTGAAGATCGTGGTGACGTTGACGGAGGACGCCGACAATCCGGAGGTCGCGCAGATCTATCGCGACATGCGCGGATTGCTGCGGGAGTACGCGTACGCCACCGAAGGCGACGAAAACCGGCAGATTACGGTCGACTACCTGGACGTCTACCAACGCCGGCGCGAGGCCGATCAACTGGGCATCGAAGAGGCCAATCAGATTGTGCTGATCTGCGGCGACCGACGACGAGTCGTGATGCTCAATGAAATTTATCGAGTGGAAAACGGCGTGAAGAAGGTCGCCTTCCAAGGTGAACAAGCGATCACCTCCGCGATCCTCGACGTCTCCAATCCGGAGAAAAAGAAGATCTACTTCCTGACCGGACACGGGGAGTTGAGCCCAGAGGATGTGGACTCTGTTCGCGGTCTCTCCGCGCTGCGGGATGCCCTGCGCCAGCGCAATTTTGAGGTGGATACGACGAACCTCGCGACGGCGCGCAAGGTTCCGGCCGATGCATCCCTGCTCGTGGCAGTCGCACCGCAAGGTCGTTTTCAGCCACTCGAACAGGAGTTGCTGCGCCAATATCTCGCGGCCAGCGCCGGACGGCTCATCCTCCTCCTTGCGCCCGGACGGCCGCATGGTTTGGGCGAACTCATGCTGGATTGGGGCGTGATCGTGGACGACGACGTCATCTGGGACACCGGGACGCAGGACATGACCGAGGAAGGCGAGTTGTTGCTGCGGGCTCTCACGCCTCATCCGGTCACCCAGACTCTGATCGAATACTCGCTCAAGCCGCGCATCGGACCCGCGCGCAGCGTGCGACCGGATCCCGGCCGTTCCGTCGGTAATGGCCTGACTGTTACAACGCTAGCCGCCACATCGACGACTGCGTGGGGTGAAGTCAGCTATCGGCAGCGCGCTGTCGCCGAGTACACGCCCGATGTGGATATTCGACCGATCCCCGGCATGGAGCCGCGCGATCGACTCGGAGTGGTGGTGGCATCGGAACGCGTGGCCGTGCGCGATAATCTGCCGTTCAGTGTTCGGGGCGGCCGCCTCGTTGTATTTGGCACCGGCGACCTGATCGCCAACAACCGAATCGCCATCATTGATAATCAGAACATCTTTCTCGGTGCGGTGAATTGGACGGTGGACCGCGATGCGAACTTCAGCATGCCGGCGCGCGTGATCGAACGATTCCAGCTGTCTTTAAGCGCCAGCGAACTCACCCGCCTGCGGTACAGCCTGCTGTTGGCTCTGCCGGGCGCGGCCGCCGTGCTCGGACTCATTGTTTATTGGACCCGACGATCGTGAACACCCCGTAGTTACCCCGTTCCTTCATGCGCACCAAAGTCACGCTCGTCCTGCTTTTCCTCAACGTCGCGCTGTTCTTCTTCATCTTTCGATTCGAACGTCGGTGGCGGACCGAAGACAACTGGAAGGAAGCGCGCCGCCGCGTGCTCGGCGCCGAGTCCACCGGAATCCGTTCGCTCGAGATCACCAGCAGCAGCCAAAGCGTCGCCCTCGCGAAAAAAGGAGATACGTGGTTCATCACGAAACCGCTCGAGTGGCCCGCCAATCCCAATGCGGTCAACCGTATCATCAACGACCTCCAATTCCTCGAGCACGACACCAGCTTCAACGTTCGCGACCTGGCGAAGAACGGTCAGTCACTCGCCGATTATGGCCTGGACAAGCCCAAGATGACGGTGTCGTTCACGTCGGGCGAACCGGGCACCGAAAACTCCCGCCCGCCCACGGTGTTGCGCCTCGGCGATTCGACCAAGGACGGGATCCGGCTGTATCTACTTTCCCCCGACGGTGAACGCATTCACGTCGTCGGCCAGAGTCTCGGCAAGAGTCTCGCGCTCTCGTTCCGCGAGCTGCATTCAGATACCATCTTCAGCATCCCGGTCTTCGAGGCGCGCTCGCTCAACCTCCAAACCGCCGCGCCCGCCAGCCTCCGCATCCGGCTCCGCCGCGATGGCAATCGCTGGTCGTTCGAAACGCCGATCATCGCGCGGGCGAGCAAGAACGTCACGGAGCTTGCGATCAACCAGCTCAACGCGCTCCGCGTAAAATCGTTCGTGACGGAAAATCCGCCCGCATCACTCCCCTCCGACAAACCCGCGCTGCGCGTCAGCCTCGAGGGCAACAGCCGCCGCGAAACCCTCGTTCTCGGCGACGTGGTGGGCGACGTCGCTCCCACGCCGGCATCAGCCGCGCCGCCCGCCGAGCGTGATTACTACGCGCAGCTGGAAGGCCGAAGCGCGCTCTTCACGATCACCATATCAGAACAGTTGCGGCTCACCCTGGATCGCGCTCAGGAAAAATTGCGCGAAACGCGGTTATTGGAATTCGACGCCCGATCCGTCAACGCGATCACCCTGACCGCGCCCAATCAGCCTCCGCTCACGCTCCAGCGCCTCGAAACCGGGGAGCAGGCGAGCGACGCCGCCTCGTGGCAAATTGTCCTCCGCGGCGATGGGGGCCTCGGGCCCCAAACGCTGGCCGCCGATCGCGTCGCTGTCGCCCGACTGCTGGATCAACTGGCTTTGGTTTCAGCCACTGAGTTTACCAGCGACGCGCCGCGTGACGCCGACCTCGAAACGTGGGGCTTCAACCGGCCGGAACGGCAAATCACGATCACCATGCGCGGAGCAGCCCCTGGCGCTCCACCGATGGGGTTGCAAATCGGCGTGAGCAGCCTGCCCGACCGCAAGACCTTCGCCCGGCTTACGCCAAACTCGGACACCGTTTACGGCGTCGACCCGAAGATCTTGAAGGACACGCCCGTCGAACCGCGGGCCTGGCGCGAACGCCTCGTCCGCGTCCTGCCGGCCGGCGCCCGCATTGCGGCCCTCAAGCTGACGGATCTCGTCGGTGATAAGATTTTGCTGGATACGTCCATCGATGCCAATGGTCAGCCGGCGAATGCCAAGGATCCAGCCGCAGTCCAGAAGGTCTTGTCAGAACTCCGTGCGTTGCGCGCGAAGGAGTTCGTCCTCGATCGATTCGTCGACAAGGTGAACGTCGCCGGAGACGAACGCGGCTGGCGCTATCGCATCGATGCCACGGTCACCCTCACGGGCGGAGCCGGTGAACAGACCAGCACCACCAGCCTGCTCCTGACTCAGCGCGTCGGAGGTGACCGTCAGCTGGCGGGCTCTGCCGAGTTCAACGCCGTATTCGAAATTCAGCAGGAGTTCCTCGATGCCTTGTGGACGCTGACCGAGGGACCACGTGATCCCGGCGCCGTGCCCCCAAAGGCATGACCTTCTCGCGTAGTGCTCCGCCGAGGGAGATCGCGTTGCCCGCGCGTTTCACCCTCTCACGCGCCAGACCCGCCAGGAGTACCCGGCTGCGTTTCTAGATGCGGCCTTGGGCAAAGTCACTTTGGGCCGGCATTCAGTTTGTTGCTGATTCCATCGTCTTGCTCGCGTGCTGGGCTCTCTGGCTTGCGCTTGGTGGCTTGTTCGCGCTCCAGCTAAGGATCGCTTTTTCCAGCGAACTTGCGGTCCCGGGCTTCGTGCTGCGCTCGCTGGAAGAACGATTCACGGCCTCACACGTTCAGGTTCGTTTCGGACGCGCTACGTTTGACGCAACGGGCAATATCCTCCTGGAGAAAGTGACCCTTTCACTGCCGGAATTCAACGAACCCGTCGCGACCGTCCGCGCGGTGCTGGTCGAGCTTGATCCGTGGCTGCTGATGGTCGGCCAATTGGAAGCCCATCGCGTCCACGCCACCGGCATCACGCTCTCGGTTCCCGCGATGCTGACGCCTTCAGGCCGGACCGAAAATACGCTCAACGAAATTGATTTCACCGTCGTGCCGCGCAGAAACCAGCTCGACATCGAACACCTCACGGCTCGGATCGCCGGCGTCGCATTGGAAGTTCACGGCGGCTTTCACCTGCCACCACGGAAGAATCCCGGTCCGATTGCCCCGTTGCCTCTCATCGAGAGTCTGGCGCAACACTACGTCGGATTCTGTCGCCAGCTCATTCGGGTTGCGGCCGAACTCGCGCCGTTTGAGCAGCCCACGTTACGGGCCAACCTCACGCCATCGGCCACGCGTGGCGCCTTGGCTGATGTGACGCTCACGGCCAGCCACGTGCGACTCGCCGCGTCGTCGAATGTCGATGCCCGTAATCTCGATGTCTCGATCCGAGTTCCGCTACTCGGGGATGGCGATGCAGACGCTCCCGTTGCGTTCGGCGTCGAGGAAGTTCAAGCGGCCAACGGAATCAACCTGCGAGACGTTCGCGGCAACGTGCGTGGCTCGGTTAATCCCGCAAAGTTCTCGTACGCCCTCCACGAGGTGGAGGTCGGTGCGACACGGGTGAGTGCGCGAGGATTCACGGTGGACTCACTGTCAGCAATCTTACGCTCGCCCACCCGCGCGGTTTGGGATGCCACAGTCACAACCGCGTGTCTTGGCCTGCCGCTCGATATGGCGGCTCACGTCGATTTGACGGTGCAGAAAGCTCAGCTGGAACTCATTGGGCTGCTCGCCCCAGGTTTACTGGAACCGATCAGTGCCCAAATCGGGCACGACGTTCGACGGTTCATCGGTTTTGGAGAACCACTGTGGGTGAACCTGCGCACGACCTTTGGTGAAGGTTGGAAATTCGAACGCGTGGCTGGACGCATCGCCGCGAAAAAGGTCGATGCGTATCACGTCCCGATTGATGCGGCTGATGGGGAGATTGAATTCGATGGTCGGCATTTTCTGGCGCAGCACGCGACCGCCACGCTGGGCCAAAACCAGGCGCAGGGCAGCTTCGAGCAAGATCTGTCGGATCTGCGTTTCCGCTTCCTCCTGGAAGGCCATTTGCGTCCACTCGAAATCGGCGGCTGGTTCGGCCCGTGGTGGCCCGATTTTTTCCAGCACTTTGAATTTCCCGCCGCGCCGCCGAAAGCCAGTGTGGACGTCTCCGGACGCTGGCTCGCGGGCGGCCAGACCACCGTGTTTGTTTTCGCTGAAAGCACGTCGCCGACGATCCGCGGCACAGCGCTCGACTACGGTCGCACGATCATGTTCATCCGCCCGAACTTTTTCGACGCACTCGAGTTTTTCGGCACCCACGGCGCAGGCGATGTGCGGGGCTCGTTTACCCGGACCATCGATTTGGCCCAGCATGACTGGAGCGGAATGACCTTCGCGGTCGATTCCACGATCGATCTGCCCACCGGGTCTGGATTGTTGGGAGAGGCGTTCGCCAGTCGTCTGGCTCCTTTCACGTTTGCCAATCCACCGCAAGTAATCGCCTCTGGCCACTTGGAAGGGCCAGCCGCACCCGGCGGCGAACACCAAACGATCGACATCAAGGCGCAATCCACCGGTGGATTCACCGTGTACGCGTTTCCGGCCCGCAACGTATCGTTCGAGGCGAAACTACGGGACGACGAGCTTACGTTGGAACAGGTCGAAGCGGAGGTGGCCAGCGGGACCGTGACGGGAACGGCACGCGTGTTCGGTCCTGACGGAAAGCGAAAGCTGGGCTTCGATCTAACCGTCAAAGGAGGACTGCTGAGCGAAGCCATCACCACCGTATCCAACTACGCGGCACAACGACGCGGTCAGCCCGCGGCGTCGGAAGACAAAATTCTCAGCGGCAAAAGTCCGATCAAGTTCGACGCCAACGTCACTGCGGAAGGCCGGTTCGATGATTTGCTGAGCTATCAAGGGAAGGGAACCGCGGTCTTGAATGGCGCGGAGCTCGGAGAAGTGAGACTCCTCGGTCTACTCTCAGCCCTGCTCGACTTCACCGCGCTGCGCTTCACGACGGCTCGCCTCAATTTTCAGCTTCAAGGCCGGAAGGTATTTTTTCCTTCCGTCAGCATCACGGGCGCAAACTCATCCGTCGAAGGGCACGGAGATTATTGGTTGGACCGCAGCGAGATCGAATTCAACGCCCGCGTCTTTCCGTTCGGCGAAAGCAAGTCGCTCCTTCAGTCCGTCGTCGGAGTCGTACTCACGCCTTTGTCCGCGGCACTCGAGGTGAAACTGACCGGCGCACTGACCCAGCCAAGCTGGGCTTTCGTGATCGGACCGACGAATTTCATTCGCTCTCTAACGCAGTCGCCAAAAACCGAGCCCGAGGCGACGCCTCCAGTCGACACGCCGACGCCCGTTCTGAAGCCATAAGATCCACGCGGCGGAAACTCATTGATCCCACGGAATGCCGCCGTCTAGCTAGGCAGACGGCCTCAATGTCATCCCAGCGGACGCTCTCCCGGCCTTCTTGGCTCGATCGGTCTTCCATCGCACTCGCGAGCTTTTTGTCGGCGCTGGGAATGGCCGTGCTGCTGAGTTGGTGGTTTGGCTTCGATTTGTTGGTTCGCCCATACGCCTCCGTCGCGGCGATGAGCGCCAGCGAAGGCATGTGCGTGCTGTTTGCCGGTTTGTTTCTTCTCGCGCTTGAGTTGGGTTGGAATCTCGCCGTGTGGCTCGCGTTGGTGCCCGCGACGATCACGGCACTCTCGCTCGCCGGAAACGTGCTGCACTTTGATCTGCACCTCCACGACTATTTTGCCGGTCACCAGGCCGTGGCCGACTCGGCCGGGCATATGTCTCTGACGTTTGCCGGCTGCATGTTGCTCGGATCCGTCGTGCTCGCGTGGGGCGCGCTGCGTCCAGGCGCGCCCTCCCAGCTTTTCACGGAAGCCATGACTGGCTCGATCGCCGCGTCCGCCGGATTTTCAACGTTGTTGGGCTACACCGCCGGCCTGCCGGCGATTTATCGGTGGGGCACCGATACGGCGACCTCGCCGCTCGCGGCGAGCGCGCTGCTGGTGCTCGGCCTTTGCCTGCTCACGCGGGCTTGGCGGGAAGCCAGTAAGTCAGAGCGCGGTCCGCCCGCCTGGTCTCCGATGCCGGCCGTTATCGGCTGCTTGACTCTGACAATCATCCTCTGGGTGGGCTTGCGCGAACGCGAACGCGCGTACGTCACCGCCAAAGCGCAAACGTCGATGGACACACTGGTCACGACGCTCTCCGCGGAGCTCGAGCGGCGCGCCTCCGCCGTCGAGCGACTGGCTCGACGTTGGTCTGATGGTGAGTCGAGCGAGAACAGCTGGGAGCAGGACGCCAGCTCACAGTGGGAAGAGTCGTCCAAGAATCTCGGCGGTGTTTCCGTCGCAATCGTCAGCTCAGCTTTGCGTACGGTCTGGGCCTACCCGCCCGCCGAACGCGTCGCTTCCATCTGGTTCGATCATACGGCTGATCCGGTTCGGAAGACCGCGTTGGAAGCAGCTCGCCTCTCAGGTGCGGCCGTCATTTCAGGCAGCACGAACATTGGGACGCTTGGCCAGGGTGTGGTGATCTATTCGCCCATGATCCGTGACGGCCGTCTGGCGGGATACGTCGCCGCCGAATTTCTTTATCGCGAGTTTTTCGGCCACGTCATCGTCGACCACAAACTCGCCGCCGAATACCGAGTTCATCTCAAAATCGGCAACGAATCCGTGTACGCTTCAGCCGTTCGGCCCGAGGTGCGGGGTGACACCACGGCCTCCGAAAAAACCTATCAGGTTTTCAACCGGCCCTTGCGCGTCACGCTCACTCCGCTCGAGCAAACACTGCAGAACGATCGTCGCTTCCTGCCAGAGCTCGCTCTGGCGGCCGGTGTCGGAATCACCCTTCTACTCGGGCTGAGCGTTCATCTCGCGCGGAGCGCGCGAGCCGGACAGCACGCGGCCGAGCTCTCCAATCGAAAGCTGCAGGCAGAAAACGAGGAGCGCAGCCGGATCGAAGCACGACTCAAGGTCTCAGACGAACGGTTACGCCTCGCGCTGGATTCGACGCAGATCGGAATCTTCGAGTGGAATATCACCGCCGGGCACGTCTACTACAGCCCAGGTTTGTGGGCGATGTTGGGTTACGAACACGGTCGCATGCCGCCCGCGGTAGAGTCGTGGCAAAATCTAATCCATCCCGACGATCTGCCGGTCTACCGGCGTCGCGTGGATTCCCAGCTCGCGGGTCTGGCTTCGTTCATCGAACCCGAATACCGCGTACGCGCTCGCAATGGCGAGTGGCGCTGGGTGTACACCCGCTCGAAAACGGTCGCGGTCGGACCCACCGGCGCGCCGACGCGCATCATCGGAACGGTCCAGGACATCACGGCGCGTCGCGAAGCAGAACAAGCGTTGCGCGAGAGCCAGGCGGAGGCCCGCAAGCTTTCACTCGTTGCGTCAAAAACGGATAACCCGGTCCTCATCGCCTCCCCGTCAGGCGCGATCGAGTGGATCAACGAGAGTTTTACTCGCGTCATGGAGTATTCGCTCGAAGAGGTCGTGGGCAAGGTTCCGGCGGATTTCATGACCGGCCCGGAAACCGATCCAGCGATCATCACGCGCATCCGCCATGCGATGGAACAGGGTCAAGGGATCTCGACGGACGTGGTCAACTATTCGAAGTCGGGCCGGAAGTATCACCTGCGACTCGAGATCCAGCCGATTCGCGACGAAATGGATCAGCTCCAGAACTTCATCGCCATCGAGACAGACATCACGGCGCGAGTGGAGACGGAGCAAACGCTGCGACGCGCCAAAGCCGAGGCCGACGACGCGTCGCGCTCCAAGAGTGAATTCCTCGCTTCGATGTCGCACGAAATCCGCACGCCGATGAACGGAGTGATTGGGATGACGAGTCTATTGCTCGAGACTCCGCTTAATCCAGAGCAGCTCGACTTTATCAACACGATCCGGACCTCCGGTGAAGCACTGCTGACCGTCATCAACGACATTCTCGATTTCTCAAAGATCGAGTCGGGCAAGCTCGAGCTCGAACACATGCCGTTCGAACTCGCGGTTTGCATCGAAGAGGCGCTGGACCTGTTTGCGCTGCAAGCGTCCGCGAAAAAGCTGGAGATGATTTACCATATCGCTCCGGAAGTGCCCTCGTGGATCGTGGGCGATATCACGCGGCTTCGGCAGGTCATCGTGAACCTGGTGAACAACGCGGTGAAGTTCACGCCGAGCGGCAGCATTGTGATTGAGGTCGTGCGTCTCAGCCGTGCCGACCTCGAACCCCGCTTCATGCTTGAGTTCACCGTGCGCGATAGCGGGATCGGCATCCCCGCTGAGCGACGAGATCGTCTCTTTAAGGCTTTCAGTCAGGTGGATTCCTCGACGACCCGAAAGTACGGCGGCACGGGGCTGGGTCTCGTGATCTCCCAGCGCCTCACCATTCTGATGGGCGGCGGTATTCGCGTTGAGAGTACCGAAGGAGAGGGCTCGTGCTTCATCTTCACGGTGCTCGCCGAGGCTGCGCCGGATGTTCCCGAGGTGGTGCGGCCCCGCGGGCTGGATTTGTTGACCAACGCGGTGGTGCTCTGTGTGGAACCGCACCCGATGATGCAGCGACGCATTCGCACGCTGCTTTCGCCGTGGGGCGCCCGCTGCTTTTTCGCGCCGACCGCACCTGCCGCGGCTTCACTCGTCAAGACGCTGCCGGCATCACCCGCGCTGCTCATTCTCGACGGCGATGAACAAGGCAGCCGGGCTCCCTTCGCGAACCTGTCGGCGCAAATTCCGCGCCTGCTCATCGTGCCGTTCGGACAAACCGCACCGGAGGTCCCACCCGACGGGCAGACGTTCGCGAGCATCTTCAAACCCTTCAAGACGGCGTCCTTCTTACACACCGTCGGCCTGCTTTTTGATTCGCCGCCGGCCGCGCTCATCTCGTCGAACACCGCCAGCATCTTCAGTCCATCGCTGGCCCGCGAGTTCCCACTCGACGTCCTCCTCGCCGAAGACAATGCCGTAAACCAAAAGGTGGCGTTACGTTTCCTTGAGCGTCTCGGCTATCGCGCGGACACCGTCAGCAACGGTTTGGAAGCACTGACGACGCTCGAAGCCCGCCACTATCACCTGGTCTTGATGGATCTGCAGATGCCCGAGATGGATGGCCTCGAGGCGAGCCGTCAGATCCGTCGTCGCTTGTCCGCCGATCGTCAGCCGAAGATCATCGCGCTCACGGCGAACGCCATGCAAGGAGATCGCCAGCGCTGTCTTGATGCGGGAATGGACGACTACATTTCGAAACCGGTGAAGTTAACGGAAATCGAAAACGCAATCCGGCGATTGTTTGCGAAACCGGAAGGGGTCGTCACGTCCGTGCTGACGTAGCTGCTGCGATTCGGCGGTAGCGGGTTCAACGCACACGGGAGATTCGCGAGAACACTGCGCCAGCTCAAACCAGAGCGCGCAAACGATCGATCTCTGCCGCACGCGAGGGGTCATTTGCCAAATTGCTTTGCTCGTACGGATCGGCCTGCAAATCGAAATAAAGCCAAGGCGTTCGATCCGCATTCAGGATCAGCTTGTGCGTCGGTGAACGGACTCCACGCCATGCGCGATCGCACTGCAGCGGAAGCGCCACGACGCTCGGCATCGAGATCGCGCTCGACGCAACTCGGTTCGCGCCAGAGCGGCCTTCGGCCCACTCGACTGCCGCGCGCCTCAGGTCGATCAGCGAAATCGCTTCGTCGTTCGGGCCGCTGCTTCCCCTGCCGGAGTGGGCGCCACCCACCAACAGAGGAACGCGAATCGATTCTTCGTACGGCCACCCCTTGCGGAACAGGCCATGAGCTCCATGCATGTCACCGTGAACCGAGGTAAAGACGACCTTGGTGTGATCGTCGCCGACGCGTTTCAGCAACCGACCAATCGCGCGATCGGTCGCCTCAATATGCCCGTAATATCCGACGAGTTCCGTTCGGGCGCGTTCCTCCGCCGCACTCCCCTGTGGCACGTTAGGACGCAGTTGTAGCTGCATTGGATCACGTCGGGGTACTCCTGCGCTCGGTGCATCATAGGGCGGATGCGGCGCTTCCAGGCTCACCACGGCAAACCAGGGCGACTGGGTAGCCGATGATTCCGCCGCCGGTCTCGTGCCCCTGAGGAACTCTGCCGCGCGGTCACACACCACATCACTTTGGTATCCATGAAATTGTTGCGGAACCTGCAGGCGCGACCCGTGAAGCCAGGGATCATTCAGCAGAAACCCGCTTTCGAATCCTTCCCAGAACTGAAACCCAACGCGGTTCTCCGGCCGCACCACCATTCGGGCATGCGTATCACCGACGAGCGGCGCTGAAGCATTGCGGTTTGCGAGGTGCCATTTGCCGAAGAAGGCCGTCGCATAGCCGCGCTCGGCGAGATCATGCGCCACCGTGCGTGTACCCACGGGGAGTGGATCGAAATAGTCGGTGATGCCATTTTCCGGACAAGCCTCCCCCGTTAACAGCGCCGCCCGCGCAAACGGTCCCATCGGATGCGGCGTCACCGCCTGCCGATAGTTCATGCTGCGCTGCGCAAACGCGTCGAGAAACGGCGTGCGCGCGTTGACGTCGCCAGCATAGCCAAAGGCCTGGGCCCGCCACTGCGTCGTGACGATCCAGAGGATATTCGGTGGGCGAACCATTCAGCTGGAAGAGTAGCCACCAACCCGATTAGCTCACGACTGTTTTGTTGCCGAACCGAAACGCCCCCGATGCTGCCGCACCTCCGGCTTTGCCATGGCGTGGCCCCGGTTCAATGAGTCCGACGGCGCGTCACAAATCCCGAATGCACTTCCGCGCACCGGAGCGGAATTCAATTTCATGACGATCAAAGAATCAGAACACGTCGATCTCTCCACGCCCTCCGGGCCGATGCGCACCTTCATTTTCCAGCCGAATGCGCCCGGTCGTTACCCGGGCATTCTGCTGTACTCGGAAATTTTTCAGGTCACCGCACCGATCCGTCGCACCGCCGCCTTGCTCGCAGGGCATGGCTTCATCGTCGCGGTGCCGGAAATTTACCACGAGTTCCTGCCGGCCGGGACCGTGCTTGCGTACGACCAAGCAGGTGCCGATCGCGGCAACTCGCTGAAGACGACGAAGGAGCTGGCCGCCTACGATTCCGACGCGCGAGCCGTGCTCACCTGGCTGAAGTCCAATCCTCTCTGCACCGGTCGGCTCGGCGTCATTGGCATCTGCATCGGCGGCCACCTCGCGTTTCGCGCGGCGATGAATTCCGAGGTTCTGGCCGCGACCTGCTTCTACGCGACGGATATCCACAAGCGAGGATTGGCGAAGGGCATGAACGACGACACGCTCGATCGCATTCCGGAGATCAAAGGCGAGCTGTTGATGATTTGGGGACGACAGGATCCGCACGTACCGGCGGAGGGCCGACAGAAAGTCTACGCTGCCCTGCATGCTGCGAGCGCTCACTTCACGTGGCACGAATTCAATGGAGCCCATGCGTTTCTGCGTGACGAAGGCTATCGCTACGACCCGGAACTTGCACTCGCGTCCTACCAACTCGCACTGGGTCTGTTCCGCCGAAAACTTTCTGACGGTGACGAGCGTGATTCCGTGACGGCCGTTGCGGTCGAAACGAAACACTAGCGCGTCGACCAACCGGTCGGCGCTAACGGCCACCCAAATCAATAGCCTCTGGCGAGATCGCGCATACGGACGACACGGAAGGTCGTCCCTCCGTTTCGGATTCGGAGCGCGCGCGAGCGCGCTGGCCCACGGGTATCGCGGCTTTGCGGCGTCGCCGTAGCGTCAATCACTTCTCGGCCCATTCTGCTGGAACGGCATCGATGGAGCGCACCTCGACATTGCGATAATACACCTCGGCGCCTTCGGTCTGCAGCGCGATGGCACCGGAGTTCAGCGGCACGGGCGCATCACCATCGATTCGCTCAGCGCGGTACAGCCGCATGACGACCTTGCCGTTTACCACGTGCACGCTGTCGGCGCCGACGCAGATCAAATCCAGCGTGTTCCATTCGCCATTCGGAAGTTCGGGATCTCCGAACTTCACACAGCGATTTCCAATCGGCGCCTTTTGAACAAACAGGGTCGGCGTGCCCTGTGGGTCGTAAAGCCACAGTTTGCCACGCTGCGTCGCCGGCACGGTGATCTGAGTCGCCAGCGCGTACAGGTCGCCCATGTCATGCTCCTGAATTTGAAATTCCACCGATCGCGGCCACGTTCCGTGATCAAATCCCTGGGGCCCGTGAACGAAATACAGCAGCCCACAATCTCGCGGTGAATTCAGCTTCGATCCCCATTTCCGTTCACCCCATTTGACCTGCAAGCGCAGGTGGAAATTGCGCAGAGATTCGCGCGTGGAAATGACGCCGAACCCTTGACCCGAAACATGAATCGCAGGCTGACCATCGACCCGTTCGACGGTGAACACGTTGAGTGGATCGCGGTTCGCACCGATCGGCTCCAGATAATTTCCCGCCGCGTCCCGCTTCAAGCCAGGCACGTTCCACGTGCGATCCGGTTTCGCCAGGTACATCTCCCATCCATCGAGGTTCTTGCCGTTCCAGAGCGGTCGCCACTCAGGTTCAGCGGCGGCAGCGGAGAACGCGAACAGACCAATCAACACAAGCGCGGGGTAACGCATGAGCCCACGCTTGAACCCGCTGAAGAGGACTTCAACTCAGGAGCACGGGGACCGTCCGATTGATCAACACCCGAGCTCCACGGGCACGGCTCACCGCCAGACTTACTGCAGGTTCAGCGGCAGCCCACGGACGCGAGCATTCAACTCGTTCAAAACTGAACTCGTTTGCTGTCCCGCTAGATTATCGCCGGTGGGCAATTTCTTCGCCGGAAGAAAATTACTGACCACGGCGCAGTAGTCGCTGTTCACCATTATCCCAAGGATTTCTCCCGTCTTGCTCATGACGAGGTCACCGCGCGATGGAGCGAAATCTCCAAACATCCGCTTGAAAATCCGGTTGTCGACGCGCACGTAACCCCGCTGCGAGGCATCGAGCTTGAAGGCCACTTCCCCATAACCCTTGCCACCGCCGTTGACCAGGACGGCATCGGGAAACTTGAACGGATCCAAGGCAGTCGGGTAAATTTTCACCCCGAGTGCTTCCGCCTGCTCTTGCGTTACGGGGACCGCAACCACGCGCGGGTCCACCGAAAGGAAGTCGATCTCCGACGCTTTGCTGCGGTACCCACCCGCCTTGCTGAACTCGACGTTGATCTTTTGCCAGTCGTAGCTGTTTTCCGTCAGCGGAAACGGCGTATCGGAAATGTGCATCAGCGCGTACACTTTGGTCCCGTCGGTGATCAAAATTGTCCCCGCAGAACTTTCTCGTGTGGCTGGCCCGAACAAACCTGGTCGAACCGCATTGAAACTCGTCGTGACGCGATTGTTCAAAAACTCGTTGAAGAGAACGTTCGCATTGATCGGTCGATTCTCGCGAATTTCCTTCGTCAACGCACCGGACTTTTCGGCCAGCTGGCCAACGCCCTGTGCCAGCTGCGTGGTCGCTTCCTGCACCTTGATGCGCTCCTGGCGCTCCGCGACGACCTGAGTTTTCAAGGTTTCCGCCGTATCTCGAAGCATCTGTTTCTCCTGCTCAGCCACCTTCACCGCTACACTCAAACCTTCGATCCGCTGGCGCGCCTCGTTCTGAGATTTCTCATAGTTGGCGAGGGATTGCTTCTGGCGCTCGGCTTCCGCGCGACGCTCCTCCAACTCACGCTGCAAACGCGCGAGTTCTTCCCGCGTGATCGAGGCATCCTGAGTTGCTTGCGCCACCTTGGCATTAAGCTCCTCGGCGGTGCGCTGCGTTTCGGTCAACGTGGTGGAAAGCTTGGCACGATCCGCCTCGAGCTTCGCGAGATTCTGCTCGCGAGCGCTGAGATTGGATTCGGTCGATGAAAGCTTTTGTGCGAGCTGTTCGCGCGTCGCACGCTCGTCTTCCAACGACTGCTTCATCGTGTCGACGAGATCGCGATCCTTCGTCGCGGCGTTGGCCGACATTTCTGGCACGGGCGGCTGCTTCGCGCTGGCCGGCTCCGCCTTCTCCCAGCGCGTGAGCGCGAGAAGATTCAGCAGCAGAAAGTCACACAGAATCAGCAGCAGTGTCTTGTTCATGTGACAACAGGGGAAACGCCGGCCTTGCCGATGGTACCGGGCGGTGGCGTGTAAACCTGAGCAACGGTCTGGCTATCGAGAATGAGCTGGCGCTTGTACGGCCGCACATGACGAATCTTGACGATCGCGACACACGTGATGCCGAAGAGATTCGATGAGTAAGCCGCGAGGAGGTTGGGCTCGATTATTCCCAGGACCTGGAGAACGAGCGCCGTAGCCGTGCCGCCGATACCGACGTAGAGACCGCCATCAAAAAGATTCTCTTCGTTTTCCATGAGCCGCAGTTTCACGGCCGGGGTCACCGTGGAACGGGCAATCTCACGGATCTTCAGCAGACACGTGACGTACATGGCGATTTGCAGCGCAGCAAAAAAGCCAATCGAGATAAGGGTGGAGGAATCCATGGTGTGAGTTGTTTTTTGTGCGGCCTGAGCGGGATTGGTGGAAGTGATGACAAGTGCGGGCAGGACAAGTCGCACCCGATATTCGGAAGGCGGCGCCGCTTTGAGCAGGAAAGGCTCCGTTGCGACAATCAGCAACGCCGCGAACAATAAAGCGAGCGCGCCGCTCTTCATCCTCGGCAGACCCAAGCTGGCTCCCGCCGTGGGTGCGATGATCCAAAGATCCAGTCCGCGGAAAATCAGGAAGGCGCCTAGCAAGTAGCCGAGGTACTTCACCACCAGCATCGCCTTGGGGTGCAGCATCACCAGTGACGCCGCGGTCCCAATGCCAGCATTCATCGCGTGATTCACCGGCACCTGACGCAGCATCAGCTGATTGACCGCACCTTGGCCGCTGGCCAGCGCCAGCTTCAAATCCTCCAGCCCCGTCTTGCCGTATTGGATCAAATAAGCGGCGACCTGATCCGCTGATCCCGAGAACAACGCCGCAACATAGATGAGCGGAAACTGCTCGGGCGCCACCCGCGCCAGATGGGCGTATTCGCTGACGGTCTTCGTGTCACCCGTCCGACGGAGGAGTTCTGCCAGCTGCGCCCAATCGAGTCGTTTCCCAAGTGACAGGATATCCAGGAAAAACGGTTCCAGCTCGCCCAAGCTCTGGCGCGCCGTCGCGCCGTCGGCCAAACTCCGGACTTCGCGCTGCAAGGCCGACGACATGTGTTCGCCCTGATAGAGCAAAGCAGTCAGGAGAATCACCGACTCCAACGGCTGACCGCCGGGTTGCTTCGCGGGAACGAATCGCCCGGTTTGCGTGATTTCGCGGGTTCGAAGCAGCGCCTGCACTCCCAATGATCGCGAGTTGCCCAAATAGGTTCGCAACGTGGACCGGGCTTTTTCCGGCAGGAAAAAATTAAGCACCGGCGTGCTCGTCGTTTCCGCCTTCGCTTCGCGGAGGTTGAACAGCGGGTCAAGAAACGGATCCCAGCCGCCCCAGGCGACCATCTCGCGCTGATGCGTGGATAACTCTTTGAGCGAAGACTCGAGCTGCGCCGTGCCTGGATCGTTCATCGATCGTGCAGCTTGGAGCACGAGGGACGCTGGCCCGATTTTTTCCGACTCCACCAAGTTTCGACCGAAAACTGAGAGTGACGGCGTGTCCTCGCCCGCTTCGCGCAATAAGGCCGGGCTGACGGACTTTAGATTCACCGGCAAAGTCCACGCCGCGAAAGCGAGGAGGAGTCCGGCCACTACAAGTACCGGCGCAACCAAGGGCTTTCTGGTGGGAACGGTTGTGACGGTCATGAAAAATAGTATTGGTTTGCGAGCGCCAAACGGCAAAACCACGCTCTGCCTAACGACCGATGTCCCTGCAAATTGTTCATTATTGCGATCCAATTTTGAGGCGTAAAGGTGAGAAAATCACGGTGTTCGATGCTTTTCTCCGCCGGCTGTCGGCTGACATGATTGCGACGATGCACGCGGCCAATGGCATTGGGCTCGCGGCCCAGCAAATCGGTCAGGACCTGCAGATTTGTGTGATCGATCTCCGGAAAGTGGAGATCGATTTCACGTGGGAGCTGGATGGGGCTAAACCCCCGCTCGACCTGTTTATGCCGCTCACCTTGGTTAATCCCGAGCTGTCGGTCGCGCGTGGCACCGACGAGTACCTTTACGAGGAGGGTTGCCTTTCGTTCCCCAACATCCGCGGTGACGTGGCTCGGCCCGATGCCATCACGACCAAGTTTCAGGACGAGAACGGTGTCGCTCACGTCTTGCGTTGCGACGGCCTGCTGGCGCGCTGCATCCAGCATGAAGCCGATCATTTGAACGGAATTTTGTTTATCGATCGAATGGACAAGAAAGTCCGCACGAAGGTGGATCCGCTCGTACGCGCGCTGGCGAAGGACACCCGCGACGCCAGAAAGCTCGTTTGATCGCACGCTTGGTGGATCTCAACCACTTTCCCACTCAACGAGCGCCCGCACGCCGGACTGCACTTCGCGCGCTCCCTCTCTCCCACTCACCCGAACGAAAACCTCTTTCTTTGAACCGCTTTCCATGACCCAGAAATCTGACGGAATGAACTACGCGCCGCAGGGCCAGGTGAAGCCGGTCGTGAAGCCAGGTGAATTCTCGTTCGCAGCTGCCTACCTGGAGCACGGGCACATCTATGGCCAATGCAACGGGCTGATCGAAGCCGGTGCGCAGCTAAAATGGGTCTACGATTCAGACCCGAAAAAGGTGGAAGCTTTGCTTGGCAAATATCCCCACACCAAGGTGGCACGTTCATTCGAGGAGATCCTGGACGATCCGGCGATTCAACTGGTCGCTGCAGCCGCTATTCCCGCTGAACGCGGTGCGATTGGCGGACGGGTGATGGCTGCGGGCAAAGATTATTTCACCGACAAAACGCCATTCACGGCCATGGAGCAGCTGGACGCTGCTCGGAAAGCGGTCGCGACCACGAAGCGCAAGTACATGGTCTACTTCAGCGAACGGCTGCACGTTGAATCAGCGATGCATGCAGGTGACTTGGTCAAGGCCGGCGCGATTGGACGCGTGATCCAGGTTTTGGGCTTGGGCCCACATCGTCTCAACAAGCCTTCCCGCCCCGCGTGGTTTTTCCAGCGTGCGCGCTACGGCGGAATCCTCTGCGACATCGGCAGTCACCAATTCGAACAATTCCTCTATTATTCGGGGGCCACCGACGCCACTGTCACCCAGGCGGCGGTCGCAAACTTCGCGAACGCTGACACGCCTGAATTCGAGGATTTCGGCGAGGCGTCTTTGCTCGGCAACAACGGCGCATCCAACTATGTGCGCGTCGACTGGTTCACGCCGGACGGTCTCAGTACGTGGGGTGATGGGCGGACGGTCATCCTCGGCACCAAGGGCTACATCGAGCTGAGAAAGTACGTCGATGTCGCGCGCGACAAAGCCGGCGACAATCTTTATCTGGTGGATGACCGCGGCGAACAGCACCTGAACGTGGCGGGCAAAGTGGGTTTCCGCTTTTTCGGTGAACTCATTCTGGATTGTCTGAACAGAACGGAACTGGCGATGACGCAGGAACACGCGTTCAAAGCGGCCGAGCTGTGCTTGCGCGCTCAAGCCACGGCTCGCCGCATCACCTGATTCGTGGCCACGTCAATCGCAACCCGGACGGGAGACGATGGGTCGACTGGATTACTCTACGGTCAGCGCGTGTCGAAGGATCATCCTCAGGTGCGCGCCGTCGGTGCGCTCGACGAACTCAACGCCGCGCTCGGCATGGCCAAAGCGAACGCAGCGGCGACGATCAGCCGCGCAGCGATCGACGCGGTTCAGCGCGATCTCGTGAACATCATGGGAGAGGTCGCGTGCGCCCAAGCCGACGTGGAACGCTACCTGGCATCGAAGTTTGTGAAATTGTCGGAAGCTGATCTGGCGCGAATTGACGCCGCCGTAAGTGCGCTCGAAGCCGAAAATCTGAAGTTTGACGGGTGGGCAACGCCCGGTGCGAACGTTCCGGCCGCATCCTTCGACGTGGCCCGCACGGTGGCCCGACGCGCCGAACGCGAACTCGTAGCGCTATTGCCCACAGGGCGCGTGCTTCGACCGGTCGTAGGACAATACATCAACCGGCTCGCGGACCTGTTGTGGCTGATGGCTCGGCAGGCGGAGAAACTTCCGTAGCATGAGACGCGTTCCTCGGGCATACGAGGCATGCAAAGCCGGTATCGGGCGCCTGAACCGCACTTGCCAGCGGCCGTGGAGATCAACATATCCTCTGACATGATCCTTGCCGTCTTCTTGATCCTTGCCGCCGCAGGCTGGCGGATTGCCGCAGCATGGGAGCCCTCCCTTGCAAATTTTGCGCCGCTGATGGCGCTCGCGTTTTGCGGAGGCGTTTATTTTCGCGACCGGCGGATGTGGCTGGTGCCGTTCGCGGCCCTGCTGCTCTCGGATTTGTACTTGGATTATTACTACCAGACGCAGTTCGGGTACGTGTGGTCGTTCGGCGGCGCCGGCATTCGCGCACTCTGCTTCGTAATGGCGATTTTCCTCGGGTGGGTGGTGTCACAGCACAAGAGCTGGATCAATCTGTTCTCCGGTACGCTCGGCGGAGCCGTGATCTTCTATCTGGTCACCAATTCACACGCCTGGTGGTACGACCTGAGTTACGCGAAAACGGCCGCGGGCTGGTGGCAGGCGCTCACGGTGGGGCATCCCGAGTACCTGCCCACCCTGTACTTTTTCCGCAATTCGCTCGCCAGCGATTTCCTGTTCACGGCGATGTTCGCCCTTGTGATGGAATATCAGGCGCAGCGCCACGCACAGCCCAGCTTGTTTAATCGCGGTAACCAACACCGCGCCTGATCGTGAAGGGGACCGGTAGTCCGGTCGCGGTGGGGTTTGATCTCGGAGAGACCCTGTTCACCTACGCGGACACGCCGCTGAGCTGGGTCGACTTGTATCCAGCCGCGCTGGCCACCGTCGCGCGAGCCTGCGATCGGACCATTAAAGGCCGCGAAATTGCTGAAGCCTCCGCGATTCTCGCGCGGTACAACAGCCGCATTCATCCTCGTCGCGACGAAGTGACGGCCTCGCAGATTTTCGGGGACATTCTGCGGACATGGAACGTCGAAGCCGCGTCACAACTCGAAGTCGCGATCGAAGCTTTCTTCCGATTCTTTCAGCAAAGAATTCGAGCCTACCCGGAGAGCGCAGCGGTGCTTCATGCGCTCTCCGTCCGCGGCGTGACCATTGGTGCACTCACCGATGTTCCGTACGGCATGCCTCGGGCGTTTGTTCAGCGCGATCTCGCCGCCGCAGGGCTGGAGCCGCTCATCAACAAGGTGCTCACGTCGGTCGAAGTCGGATTCCGAAAACCGGAACCGGCGGGATTTGAAGCGTTGGCCGCTGAACTAGACGTGACGCCCGACCAGTTGTGGTTCGTCGGCAATGAAGAGAAGGATATCGTGGGCGCCCGCGCCATCGGCGCGTTCGCAGTCCTGATTGATCGCGATCATCGACGGCCAGCGTGGGGCCAGGATCGCACGATCAGCGATCTCGGCGAGTTGTTAGTCGCCGCAAACTGAGACATCGGGGTCCAACGCCGACTTCGGCCCACTGACTTCCTGCCGGATGACTTAGAGCAGATCGGCCGCGAGTTCCGCGAGACGCGACCGCTCGCCCTTCATGAGTTTCACGTGCGCGGCGATCGACTGCCCTTTCATGCGATTGTGGCAGTAGACCAAGCCGTTGCTGCGGGAATCCACATACGGATTATCGATCTGCGCGGGATCTCCAATGAGTACGATCTTCGAACCTTCAGAAATACGTGTGATGACCGTTTTCGCTTCGTGAGGGGTCAGCTGCTGCGCTTCATCCAGGATGAAGAACCGCCGCGCGATCGAACGACCGCGAATGAACGCGAGCGCTTCGATTTCGACCAACCCACTCCGCATGAGTCTCTCGTAGGGCTTGGGGAGCGGCGCGTTGCCGTGTCCGCCCGTATGCGACGTGTGACTGGGCTGCGGCGCCACCAAAGCGGCGTTAAAGCGGTCGTCACCCTTCTTGTGCTTCTTGGAAACTTTTTTGGCCGCAAACTGCGGCTCTTTTTGCGGCTTGGATGGCATCAACACCTCCAACGCATCGTAGTAAGGTTGAAGCCACGGCTTCATCTTTTCTTCGAGCGTGCCGGGCAGAAAGCCGATGTCCTTGCCCAGCGCGATCACAGGACGCGAAATCGAAACTCCATCGTAGCGCGAGTGCTCTTCCTGGGTCTGATGCAGTGCACCAGCGATCGAGAGCAGCGTCTTGCCCGTGCCGGCCTTTCCGAAGCACGTCAGAATGTGGATGCTGTCATCGAGCAATGCATCGAGGAAAAACTGTTGCTCGAGATTTCGCGCGCGAATCGGAATGCCACCGGGTGCCTTCACAAAATCAGGCAACTTCAATCGCCGCACACAGCCCTCGCCATAGTAGCGCGCCGGCATCGTCTTTCCCTCGTCGGAGCGAAGCAGGATGTACTCGTTCAGATAAATTGGCTTGGCGACCTCCTCGCTGAGGAAAAATTCTCCCTCTGAGCAAAAGCGTTGGAGCTCGTAAATGCTCAACGGAATTTCGCGATAACTCGCCTCGTCGATCGGTTCAGGGACCTTGTCGTTGAGATAGTCTTCAGACTCGAGCCCGACCGCGCGTGCCTTCAGCTGCACGTTGACGTCCTTGGTCACCAGAATCGTGGGCGGCGGGTACTGCTCCTGGACGAAGAGGGCGGCCGCGATGATCCGATTATCCTTTTTCGAGAGATCAGGAAGGATCGCCCTCAGGCGGTCCATGGCGGGCGACGTCCGGCCGCCATCCATCAGGTACGGGTTGATGATGATCGAAAGCGTACCTCCATTGGGCAGTTCAACGCCTTCGTGCATCGCCCGTGAATCCGGTAAAAGCTCCTGCAGGATTCGATGCACTCGCCGGGCATTCCGGCCCCGTTCGGTCGACTGCTCCCCCTTGATCGCATCAAGCTCTTCCAAAACCTCGACAGGAATGGCGAGATTGTTGTCTTCGAACTTGTAGATCGATTGCGGATCGTGAAGGAGAACGTTCGTGTCGAGCACGAAGGTCTTTGTCTTGGCCGCAACTTTGATCCGCGAAATTGGGGCTATCGCCCCGCGGGTGTTTTCCATCGTGTGGATATCTTGTGAGTAACGGTGCACGAAGCGCGCCGGGAGTCCACCATAGAGTTGGATTCGGCCTGATTGTTTCACGTCATCGACACAATCGCGGCGCAATCAATCCGTGTTTACTCGCGTGTTTCTCGGCGCAGTCAGGAGACTTGCGCAACTTCTGCGGGACCTGTGCCAGGCGTAGTCGTTTTGTGCGCACGCGATTGACCGTATCGGGAATCTCCAGCGTCACGGGTGGTCAACATCTTCGCTGCGTGACGATTTTTTCGGACGCGGTTGCACCCACAATCGGACGAGATATTCGGCCAGGTTTCTCATGCTCGTTCGGCGCACACCTTCGCGAGCCGCCACCTCTTTGAACGGCGCGGCGACCGCGCTCCGTTCCTCAAAATAGCGCCACAGATCGAGTTCCAACATCCGAGCGGCGTCGAAGTCATCCTGAGCTGCTCGACAAGTTTTCTGAACCTTCTCCAACCAGTAATGTCTTTCCTCAGGGTGCGATTGTACGTAATCGAAGACCATCTGTTCGCGGGCGTTCAGGCTCATGGGCGCAACCTGCGGCTTCAGGTTCGAAAAACAACCGCAAACACCTGCCCAACGCAGTCATTGCATTTTCAGCACACCGTTCCTAGCTTCTTACTAAATCCCTACCTTCATGTGGCAAAAACTTAAAGAGCAGTTTCCTGCGATTATACTCACTGCGGTGCTCATCACCGGCGCAGCCTACTGGCTGCATCACGAAACGATCGCTGATATGGCCTCTCGCCAACAGGCAGAACTCGCTCCTCTCCGAGAGCAAAACGACGCGCTGAAGGTGGCGTCGGACGAGAACCGCCAGCAGATCGAGGCAACGAACAAGTTGCTCAAGGACGCGATCGCGCGCCGCGAGGCCGATATGTTTCGCACCGACGAGGAAGTGCAAAAGATGAACGTCGAGCGCATGGATCAGCTCGCCGAAGCGATCGCCAAGAAGGTGCAGCCTTACAATCCGCTGCCCAAGAGTCCGGAAGAAGCGGAAAAGATGCAGAACGAACAGGTCGACAAAGTTTCCGCCCGCATGGCCGATCGCATCCAGCCGATCCTCGCCGAGATGTCGAAGGATCAGAATCTCACCCGCGACTCAATCGCCCAGTACAGTCAGCGCATCTCCGATCAGCTCGGCAACGTGTTGACGTCCGAACTCGCGAAGAATCAACAGCTGAACAACAATCTGCAAGCCACCCAAGCCGTGGCCCAAGACTCGATGAAGTTGTCCCACGAGATCACGGCGCTGTACCTGAGCTCGTTCAAGGATCAAGGCCTGATCACCCGCTTGCTGACGCTGCCAGCCAACGTGGTCCGCGATGCAGCCAGCCTCAGCATCGTTTCCAGCAGCGATCGGAAAAAAGTTGAAGAGCAGCTTGTCGCGAAGATGGGCGACATCGATCGCCGTCTGGCAGAACTACAGACGCAGGCTCCGCCTCGCTAAACGTTCCTCGACTCTCACGAGCCGCACTCCGAACGAGTGCGGCTTTTTTTTGCGCACTCACCCACTTTCATTCCGTCAGATAAAAAGGATCGGGCAGTTTGAAGGCACGTTCGGCAAATCCTCCGCTCAGATCGCTCGGTTGATCGCCCACGTTCGCAATGATGACGCGACCTTCGTCATTCAGCTTTTTGCGCATCGAGGTTTTGAAGGCCGCCGCAGTCCCCGTCGCTGCTGCCGGCCTTAAGATCAGCGCCGCGTACTCCGCACATCCGATGCGTCGAAGATTTTCCTCCGTGCTTTTCCGCGTAGCTACCCGGCGGCCCGTCAAAAAAACAATTTCAACGCCGTGAGCGCGGGCCGTTTCGAAGATTTCACGACTGGGCTGGATCGCGGTTACTGACGCTTCCGCCACCCACGCATCCCATCTGACCGGATCGTAGGCAAAGTCCGCCGCGAGAATCTCGGGCCAGTTGAACAAAAGCGTTTCGTCCAAATCCATCACGACGCAAAGCCGTTCGCCCGGCCGTCGCGCGGCTGCACGTTGTTTGATCCACGCTTTTGCCTGTTCGGCGACAACAGCGATGTCAGCGAGGTACTCTCCCGACTCCACGTAGCGACGGAGCTCGGCCTTGTGCGGCTGCAGGTTCGCCGGCTCCCGCAGGTGCGTCGCGCAGCCGGCGAACATCACAAGCGCAGCGAGCACGAGCCCGAGGGGCGGTTTCAACGGGCGGAACATGACTTCACGCGAACACGCATTGGTCGTCCTGTTGAGCACAATCTTGCTCCGCCGATCTCCGCACGCATTTGGCGGCGGCACCATCGACAGAGCCTTCGCCATTGCGCTTTCCCCTGAAAGACCACCACCGCGTGACGGCGTTGAGGATCCTGCCACTCGGCAAGTAGACGGCTCAGGCGTTCTGCCGCCTGGTTATTCGGCCGCGTTATTTCAGCGCCAGGTCAGCTCGCTTCACTTCTTTGACCGGCCACTTCGTGATCGTCAGTCCCTTCGAATTTCGGCTGCTCACCGGCACGCGATCCAATTCGAACTCCAACTCCCGCACGCGTGCTCCACTGCGACCATCAATCAAGACCTGCAATTTTTTCGGCATTTCCTTCTCGGTCCGGCTCACCTCGAGAAATAACACCTTCGATCCATCCGACTTGACCAGCGGATAAAGCCGATCGCGCGAAAGGCCGCCGATTTGGAACCGCTTCACGAAGGCCTTCCCCGTTTCCTTGTCCTGGTAAACCATGGTGTAGAAGGCCGTGTCGCCGTCCTTGGGAAACACCGCGCAATGGATGATTTCGCGGCCCATGAAAACTTTCTCCGCCACCTTCGCCACCTTCAGTGACCCGTCGCGCATGATGCAAAGCACACTGTCGAGAATCGTACACTCCTGCACGAACTCGTGCTGCCGCCAGTTTAAGCCGATGAACCCGTCTTCACGATTCACATACAAGCGCTGATTGGCTGAAACAACTTCAGACGCGTTGATCTGCTCGATCTCATCATAACTCGTGCGGCGCTTCAGTCCTTTGCCATATTTCTCCTGCAGCATCTCGAACCAGTCGACGGCGTAGGCCGTCAAATTTTTCAGATTCGCCTTCGTCTCCTTGATGCTCGCCTCAATCTTGCTGATCGCCTCGTCCGCTTGGAAACGGTTGTACGCCGAGATGCGTTTGATGCGAATTTCCGTCAGTCGCGTGATGTCCTCATCCGTAACCGGTCGCCGAAGCTGCTTGAGAAACGGTTTCAACCCTTCCCGGATTTCCTCGAGGACACTTTCCCACGTCTTTGACTTTTCAATGCGCCGGTAGATTCGCTCCTCGATGAAAATCCGTTCGAGCGAATCCCAGTGCCATTGCTGCTCAAGCTCCTCGAGTTTGATTTCCAGCTCACGCTTCAACAGCGCCTTGGTCTTGTCCGCGCTGCGCTTGAGAATCTCACGAACGCCGAGGAAGTGCGGCTTGTCGTTTTCGATCACGCAGGCCGCGGGCGAAAGATTGACCTGACACGCCGTGAAAACGTAGAGCTGCTGAATGAGCTGCTCGGGGTCGCTGCCTTGGGGCAGGTGGATCAGGATTTCCACCGTGTCCGCCGTGTTGTCGTCAACGTGCTTGATCTTGATCTTGCCCTTCGCGTTCGCGGCGAGAATTGATTCGATCAGCGACTCCGTCGTAGATCCAAACGGCAGCTCCGTGATCGCCAGCAGGTATTTGCTGCGCGCTTCGATCTTCGCGCGAATCTTCACCTTTCCGCCGCGCTCGCCATCATTGTATTCCGAAAAATCAGCGATGCCGCCGGTTGGAAAGTCCGGGTAAAACCGAAACGTTTTTCCCTGCAGATGGTTGATCGCCGCACGACACAGATCGTTGAAATTGTGCGGCAGAATCTTGGTCGACAGTCCCACGGCGATGCCTTCGGCGCCTTCGAGCAGAACGATCGGAAATTTCGCTGGCAGAGTCACCGGCTCCCGCGCCCGCCCATCGTAGCTCAGCTGCCACGTGGTCGTCTTGGGATTGAAGAGAACGTCTTTCGCAAAACCGGTCAGCCGCGCCTCGATGTAACGCGGCGCCGCCGCTTCATCGCCGGTCAGCATGTTGCCGTAATTTCCCTGGGGCTCGATGATGAACCCACGCTGCCCCATGTTGACGAGGGCCGCGCCGATCGAGGCATCACCATGTGGATGGAAACGCATCGTGGCTCCCACGACGTTGGCCACTTTGTGGAAGCGACCGTCGTCCATTTCCCACAACGTGTGCAGAATTCGCCGCTGAACCGGCTTCAATCCGTCATCGATGTGCGGAACCGCGCGATCCAGGATCACATAGCTGGCGTATTCGAGAAACCAGTTCCGATAGCTCTTCACCAGCGGCGCTTCGTCGTCCTGAACCTTGGCGCCTTTTTTCCGCATCGGCGCGGTCGCAACGGTGAGTTCCTCGCCCGTCACGCCGTTCGCGGGGTTTGCCGGCGTCGGCGTGGCCGCCGCTTCCGATTTGGCAGCCGTCGTCAGCTCAGCGGGAGCATCAAGCGGGAGTTCGGGTTGGTCGGAACTTTTCGAAGACTTGCGTTTGGCCATGCGGTGAAGGTCGAGGTAGGAAGCCTAGACGCCCCTCGTCAAGCGAGCGGTTGAGCGCGTGGCGCGGTTATACGCGCCAGATCCTCGGGTGTATTGACGTTTGCGACCTGTCGCTCCTCCTCCGGCGTGAGCTCCTGTCGCACCAGTTTTCCCTCGTTCGCCAATTCCGCGCACGTGTCCTGCAGCGACCGGCCTGCCCTCAGGGCCCTCTCCAAACCCGGAACACTGGAGCGATGCCACGCCGCCGCAAAAGGCTCGAAACGTCCGAGATGCCACGGCACCACGGTTTGACCCGCGTCGCGAGCCCGTCCGCTGAGGCGCTCCAGAAAGCTCGCGCTCACCAAGGGCAGATCAATCGCGAGCACGCTCAACACCTCCGCGTCCGTGGCAGAAAACGCTTCGGTCAGAGCGCCCACGACGCCCGCGCCCATCGAACGATCCTCGACCCGCTCAAAACTTCGCGGGGTCCACGACTGCTCACTCCGACACGAGAGCAACAGTGGCCAGGCTCCAGTCACCGCGAGGGTCGTCGCTTGATGTTCGCCCAGGGTGCCGCCTTGCCATGCCAGGTCCGCCTTGTTCTGCCCCATGCGCTGTGACTTGCCTCCGGCGAGCAAGACTCCCGCCGCAAGGGCGCAATCCACTCGCAGCACGCCATCGCTCAAAACTTTCGCCCGCAAACCGCCGTTCCCGCGCAGGAAAGCTTCTGCGCCTTCGCCGACCGCCTGCTCCATCCAATGGCACGGCTTGCTTTCGCCGATGCCTAAAAATCGCACGCCTTGCACGTCAAACTCCTGGCCGACGAGTGCCATCAAATCCGCGCCACGGATGAGCAGGTTTCGCCGATACGCTCCAGCAGAACAAGGCACCGGTCTCACGTTCTCCAATACGCGCTGGTGCACCGCTTCGTCGAAAAACGTGACTTGGCCCGCGTAGTCTCGCTTGTAGTCCCAAAAGCGATCACCGCGAATGCCCCGTCCGGCCACACAGTCCACCTGCCGCACCGACTCAGTGATATGCTCGCCCGCCGGCTTGCCGTGCCGGCCGAAAAAATTGTGCCCCGGCGAAACGTAAATTGCACTGATCTTCATGCGGCGCCTCCGTTGCCTCCCTTGAGTCGCTCGTAGCCGGTATAAACATTGAAACGATCCGCGCGCAGAAAACCCACCACGGTGATTCCGCCGCGTCGCGCGCATTCCAGCGCCAGCGTTGACGGAGCGCCGAGACCGGCCACGAGCGGCACCCCGGCCGCGAGGGCTTTTTGCACCAGTTCGAAGGAGATGCGGCCGCTCAACAGCAACCCACTGGAATGCAGCGGCAGCCGACCGTCCAGCAGCGCGCGGCCCAGGACTTTGTCGACGGCGTTGTGACGGCCGACATCTTCCTGCACCGCTTCCAACTCGCCGCTCGTTCCGAAAAGCGCGCAGCCATGGAGCCCGCCGGTTGACTCGAAGCAGGGTTGCGCCGCGCGCAGCCGGGCGGGCAGTTCGCCGAGTCGCGATGCGTCGAATTCCGTTCGAACCGTCACCGGCGGAAACGCCTGCACCACCGCGTCGAGCGTTGCTTTCCCACACACGCCGCAACTGGAAGAGCTGAACACGTGCCGCGTCAGGCGTTCGAAATCCACCTGGACCGTCGGCGCGAGAATCGCATTCACCACATTGCCCGGTCCGGCCCCTTCCTGATCACGGCAACGCACGACATCGAGGAGATCCACCCCCGATCGGATCACCCCTTCAGTCAGCAAAAAACCCGCCGCCAGTTCCCGATCCTGACCCGGCGTGCGCATAAGCACCGCGACACTGCGATCGCCGACACGCAGCTCCATCGGTTCTTCCACGGCAACCACATCGCGCTCGCTGGCGTTGACTCTGCCGTCAGACCAACGTCGGACGCTCACACTGGACGGTTCGGCCTTCATACCGCGGCTGGATTCTTTTCATGTACGCGTTCGATTCGGACACGCGCGTTGTAGTCAGGCGTATCGCTCGACGTCTCCCGGGCGTCCCGCGGCAGGAGATGATTTCCTTCCGGCCAGTGAACCTGCAGATTCCCTGGCGCGATCGGCGCCAGAAAAACCCGCGCGGTGTAACGGCCGCGATCATTCACCAGATCCACGCGATCTCCCTGCATGAGATGCAGGGCCGCGGCATCGTCGGCGTTGATCAGCACCGCATCGCGACCTGCGCCGTTCAACGGATCGACTTCGGCGTAAATCAGCGTGTTGAACTGTTTCCCTCGCCGCGTACTCAGATGGAACGATCCATCCGCGACAAACGCTTCGGGCAGTGCCGGCGTGGTAAAGACCGCTTTGCCGCCCGCGAGCGGAAAATTTCCGTCCACGCAAAGATGCCGTCCGCCATATTGAAACGCATCGCCCGTTTTGCGCAGATGCTGAACGCCTTCGTAAAACGGCACCACCCGGGCGATCTCCTCTCGAAGTTTCCAGCCATCTTCCGCACCCAGCAGGCCGGCCCGATCCGGGTAGGTGGCGGCGGCAAGATCACGGAAGATCTTCCATTCGGAGTGCGCTTCTCCCACCTGCCGCGGCAACTCCGGACTGAACATGACGCGCCGCTCGGTGCTCGTTTCCGTTCCACCGTCGTCCTGTTCGTAACGCGTTTTCGCCGGCAGCAGCCAAACTTCCTCACCCGGTTCGACCAGCATCTGATCGGTGAGAATGATATCCTGGTGCACTCGAACCGGCACGCGCGCCAGCGACTCTCGCACGAACTCCGGATCCGGCATCGTGCGCAAAAGATTTCCGCCCGCACAATAAAACACGTCAAGCAAACCGCGATGCGCCGCCTCGACCATTTCGGGCGTGGTGTAGCCAGCCTGCTCCGGGATGGGAAATTTATACTCAGCGCTCAACGCCGCAGCGTTCTCCGCCGTGATCGGTTTTCCGCCGGGAAGTGCCGTCGAGTAACAACCCATTTCCGCGCCGCCTTGGACAGACGAGTGTCCGCGAATCGGCACGAGTCCGCAGTAGTTCCGGCCCACCCAGCCGCGCGCCAGGCCAAGATTCAGGATCATGCGCACTCCATCCGAACCCGCCGGCTGCTGCGTGATGCCCATGCTCCACACGAGAATTCCATTTCGCGCGGCCCCTAGAATGTCAGCGAACTCTTCCATGCTCGCTCGACTCAAACCGCTGCGCGTTTCCAGCGCGGCCCAGTCCATTCCAGCCGCCACGCGTTGTAAATCAGCGAGGCCCGTCGTGTGCGCCTGGACGAAATCGTGATCCATTTTCCCCGCCGCGAAGAGCGCCTTCAGCGTTCCGTAGAGAAAAGCGATGTCACCCCCTTGAGCGACGGGAAACCAATGATCCGCGAAATCCGTGCCAAAGACCGCGCTCTGCGCATCAGACGGCACCCAGTAACGTTTCAAACCCGGCTCAAGATACGGGTTCACCACGACGATGCGGGCCCCGCGACGCTTCGCCTGCAGCAGATACTTGGTCGTGACCGGCTGATCGTTCGCCGGATTGGCCCCGAAGAACACGATGACGTTCGTATCCAGCCAATCTACATAGCTGCAGGTCGACGCCGCGACCCCGATCATCTCCTTCATCGCCGCGGTGGAGGGTGCGTGACAGAGCCGTGCCGCATTATCGACGTGGTTGGTGCCAAGAAAACGGGCGGCCTTCTGCGCCATGTAATACACTTCGTTCGTGACGCCGCGGGCCGTGATGAAAAACGCGAGTCTCTGCGGGTCGGTGTTGCGCAACCGCTGCCCGAGCCGCGCGTGAACCTCGTCCCATGACACCCGTTGGAAGCCCCGCTCACCACGGCGTCGAACAAATGGATACGGCAGCCGGCCAAGCCCCCGCAAGGCGGCGTTGTCGAGTTTAGTCAGGGCCGTGACGTCCGACAGAAGCGTCGGATCCAGCGGCCCGACGGTGTTCAGCCGGAGCAGATTCAGCCGCGTCATGCAGAGGTGCACGCCAGGAATCGTCCAATCATGCAGACCCGCCACTCCGAGGGCGCACCCATCACACACGCCGCGCGTCAAAACTTTCCAGGCGTAGCGTGGGTTGTCGCGATTCCGCCACGCGATCACCAGCATGTCTCGAAAATGACGGGGTTTTCGCGAACCGATTCCGAAGGGGATCCATTGCGCAAGCCGCTCCTTAGCCGTCGTGCGAACAATGCTGCTGAAGGCTTTGGCGGATGGAGGTGGAAGCGACATCGAACGAAGGTGAGACAAAAACAGCGCGGTACGGTCAACGCCGACCGCACGAACCGCCGTACCTTACGCACGCCGTCTCGAAGATAAAGTCAGCCGCTGCGAAACCCCCGACCGCGGGCGAAGCCGACACGCGGAATCTGTCATCAGCGCGTCGGAGCCGTGCGTCGCGGCGGTCACAGCAAAACGCCATTCTATGCCTCCATCAGGTCCTTCTCGATTTTCAGGTTGTCGATGATGAAGTCCTGCCGCTCGGGCGTGTTCTTCCCCATGAAGAACGTCAGCAACTCGTCGCTGCTGTACAAATGGTTCATGTTCACCGGATCGAGACGGATATTCTCACCGATGAAGTCCTTGAACTCGCCGGCTGAGATTTCACCCAATCCTTTGAAGCGCGTGATTTCGTGGCTCGCGCCGAGCTGCGCGATCGCTGCCTGTTTCTCTTGTTCGGAATAGCAGTAGATCGTCCGCTTCTTGTTCCGCACCCGGAACAGCGGTGTATCGAGAATATAGAGATGACTGTTGCGAATCAGGTCAGGGAAGAACTGGAGGAAGAACGAAATCAGCAGCAGCCGAATGTGCATGCCGTCAACGTCCGCGTCGGTCGCGATTACCACCTTGTTATAGCGCAATCCATCCAATCCGTCTTCGACGTTCAACGCCGACTGCAGCAGATGGAATTCCTCGTTCTCGTAGATCACTTTCTTCGAGAGTCCAAACGTGTTCAGCGGTTTCCCCTTCAAGGCAAAGACCGCCTGCGTCTGAACATCGCGCGTCGCCGTCAACGAACCCGCCGCTGAATCGCCTTCGACGATGAACAGCGTGCTCTCCTCGCCGCGCTCATTGCGATCACCGAGGTGCAAGCGACAGTCCCTCAGCTTCCGGTTGTGCAGCGACGCTTTCTTGGCGCGTTCGCGGGCGATGTTGCGAATGCCTGCGAGCTCTTTGCGCTCGTGCTCGTTGACCTCAATCTTGCTCTTCAACGCGTCCGCCATCTCCCGGTTCTTGTGGAGATATACGTCGAGCGACTGCTGCATGAACTTGCCCACAAAGTCGCGAATCGAAGGTCCGCCGGGGGCGATGTCATTCGAGCCGAGTTTTGTTTTTGTCTGCGACTCGAACACCGGCTCCATCACGCGGACGACGATGGCGGCATCGATCGACTGCCGCACGTCAGCGGCATCGTAGTCCTTCTTGAAAAAATTCCGGATGGTATCAACGAGCGCCTCACGAAACGCCGCGAGGTGCGTGCCGCCCATCGTCGTGTGCTGGCCGTTGACGAAAGTGTAGTACTCCTCGCCGTAATGCGCGCCATGCGTGAAGGCGACTTCGATGTCCTCGCCTTCGAGGTGAACGATTGGATAGAGCGGCTCACCCGTCAGGTTCTTCTGCAGCAGATCCTTCAGCCCATTCTCCGAGCGGAACGGTTTTCCGTTGAAGGTCAGCGTCAGCCCGCGATTCAGAAACGCGTAGTTCCAGAGCATGTCCTCAATGAACTCCGGGCGGAACTTGAAGTCTTTTCCGAACAGCGCCTCGTCGGGGATAAACTCGATCAGCGTGCCATTGCGCTCGTCGGTTTTCGCGACTTTCGAATCCTTCTTCAACTTGCCCTGCTCGAATTCGACGACCTTCGTCTGGCCGTCGCGAAACGCCTGGGCGCGGTACGAGAGCGAGAGCGCGTTGACGGCTTTCTGCCCGACGCCGTTCAAACCCACGGCCTTCTTGAAGGTTTCGCTGTCGTACTTCGCGCCCGTGTTGATGACGGACACGCACTCGAGCAGTTTGCCGAGCGGAATGCCCCGACCGTAATCGCGCACGCGCACGGTCCGCTCGTTGAGTTCGACCTCGATTTTGCGGCCGTGCCCCATCGTGAATTCGTCGATCGAATTATCGATCGATTCCTTCAGCAGGACATAAATGCCGTCCTCGGCGTGGGACCCGTTGCCGAGACGGCCGATGTACATGCCGGGGCGGAGTCGGATGTGCTCCGTCGAGGAGAGGGTTTTGATGCTCGCTTCG
The DNA here is from genome assembly GCA_039928945.1 of Opitutus sp. Taxonomy (GTDB): domain Bacteria; phylum Verrucomicrobiota; class Verrucomicrobiia; order Opitutales; family Opitutaceae; genus Opitutus. Next base: position 46,614 of record JBDSSD010000101.1, read on the forward strand.
GTATAAGCTTGGGCCATGCGTGACGAAACACAGACTCCGCCGGGCGGATCGTGACAAGCGCAATAGCAGGGCCCCCCGCCGCGAGGTAGGGCGAGGCGTCCCCGAGCCGGTTCGAACTCCGGATCGCGATCGTGCACGGCTCGGCCGGAGGCCTCGCCCTACCCGCGGCAGCTGACGATCATCGCCAACCTGAACTCATCCGGGATTGCGTGGTCCTAGCGTTCCGAGTTGGATCTCGGCCGGCCCCTTTGGCTTCACATGAAAAAAACCCTGCGCGTCATTGTCTTAGTCGTTTTGGTGCTCGTGTTGATCACGTACGTGGTTGGCAAATATTTCTTGGGTTCGATGATCAAAACGGGCGTCAATCAAGCGGGCCCGCGGCTAACCCAGTCGAAGGTCGAGCTGCTGGATGCGTCCATTTCGCCTCTGACCGGCAGTGGCACGCTCACCGGACTCACCGTCGGCAACCCCAAAGGTTGGAGCGACGGCCGTGCGCTCTACCTCGGCAAGATGCACATTGCCGTACAGCCGACCTCTTTACTCGGAGACACGATCGTGATCAACGACCTCACGATCGACCAACCCGAGTTCGCGTACGAGACTCACCTCGTCTCCAGCAACATCGGCGACCTGATGAAGAACATCGAAGCAGCCGTGAACAGTGCGGATGAGCCAAAGGACAAGAGCGCCAAGAGCCGGAAGCTGATCGTAAAACATTTCCGGCTCCAGGACGCCAAGGTGTCCATCGGGATGGGTGGCGCGACCGTGCCGCTGACGTTGCCCGTCCTCGAACTGACCGATCTCGGCGTGAAAGAAGGCGGGCTCACTCCCAGCCAGCTCAGCTTCGCGATCATCAAGGAAGTGCTGGGCAGTATCTTTGGCGCAACGAAGCAAGCCACCGGCACGCTCGGCGGCACCATGGGTGCAGCGGCGGGCGACGCCGTGAAAAAAGCGGGCGAAGGCCTGCAGAAGTTTTTCGGCGGAAAGAAGACTGAGCCGGAGAAGCCGGTGCCCGAAAAACCGAAGTCGCCTTGAGGTCTTGACAGCCGCCAGGTCGGTCGGCGCAGACACATGCGTTTCAGACTTAAGGGGTGGCCTGCCGATCGCCTCTTGCACTCCAGGCCCTGAATCGGCCTGCGATCACCGGCGCCCGTTTGCACGCAGCAACTGTGATGCTACGTGCCGCATCGCTCGTTGACGATTCACGCGCTCAAGAGTGCGCTCGGGCCGTGAAAATCACCTACTATCTCGAAGTCCTGTCATCGTGGTGCACGTGGGTGGAACCGACGTGGTCGCAATTGAAGCAGCGGTACCAGGGTCGAGCGGAGTTCGAATGGAAAATCGCGTTGATGAAGCCCGAGGATTTCCCCGTTTCACGCGAGCAGTGTGATTGGTTTTATCGCCGCAGCGGTGGCACCGTCATGCATTCAGCCGTCATGTTGAATTCGGGTTGGTTCGAGGCTGATCGGAAAGGTCACTACGAGGCGCCGAACTTGGTAGCCGAAGCTGGCCGCGACTTCGGTTTCAGCGGTGACGAGGTGAGACTCGCGCTGGCGCGCGCCGCCCTGCAAGACGGTCGCAAAATCGGACAGATGTCCGAAGCCGTCGCGGCCGTCGCCGCGGCAACGCGACTCAACGCAGCCGAGCTCCAAACCCGCGCCGAATCAGCCGAGGTCAAAGCGCGCGTCGACCGCAGCACCGCCGAATTCTTTGCGCATCAAATCGGCCAGCGCCCCTCCTTCATTCTCCAGGATTCCATTGGGGACAAAGCCGTGTTCTCCGGTCTCGTCCGGCTCGAGCCGCTCACCGCCACCATCGACGCGATGCTGGCCGACACCGCAGCCTACGCCGCCCACGCCGCCCACCACGGCCCGGTCCCGTAAGTTTTTGGAGTGCGGCGGCTCGACGCCGCTTTCGACGATGCGGCTCGACGCATCGCCTCACCCGCCGAATGCGGAAGCGCGCACTGAGGCCGCCACAACACCGGCGGGCCGTCGAGCCGGCCCGTCCAAAGCGGCGTCAAGCCGCCGCACTCCACACGTCAAGCAATCACAGGCTGGCACCCACCCCATCCTTTCTCATAGTTGCGGCATGAGAACACACCTTCTCCGCGCCGGCTTTTATTTTGGCTGGCTGCTCGCAACGACCCTCGTGTCTGCATCGGCATCGTCGGCGACTTCTCCCACCCTGCCCGGCGTACAGCGCGATGGTTCGATGCTTCTCCCCAACCAGTGGTCACTTCGCCCAGTCGGGAAGCAAATCGCCGTCGGAAATTTCCCCGTCAACGTGGCCCTTCATCCGGGCGGGACCTACGCAGCCGTCGTTCATAGCGGATACGGCCAGCATGAAATCTACATCGTCGACGTCGCCCGATCGCAGTCCGTTTCGCAGATTTCGGTCGACGAAACCTTCTACGGATTGTCGTGGTCGCCCGACGGACGGCAGCTTTTTGCCAGTGGCGGCGGGGCGGAGGTCATCCACTCCTTTGATTTTAACGGCGGCTCTCTTTCCAATCATCGCGAGCTGCCCCTGCGGCCCGACACCGAGCAAGGCGTGCCAAATGGGGTAGCGGTTTCAGACGACGGACGCTCGCTGTACGTGGCGGAGAGCTTTGGCCAGCGCGTGGAAAAAATTTCCGCCACGAACGGTCAGGTGATTTGGGCCCGGCAACTCGCGTCGGCGACCACGGCCTCCGGCAACTCAGCCGAGACTGCGCGCACCAAACCGTCAGAGGACCCGGATGCGCCGTTTCCGTACACGTGTTTGCCCGACGAGAAGCATAACCGCGTTTTCGTCACGCTCTGGGCGAAGTCAACCGTCCTGGCCCTCGACGCGTCGACGGGCGCTGAACTGGGACGCTACGCCGTCGGGTCGCATCCGAACGAGATGCTCCTCGGCAAAGACGGGCGACTGTATGTCGCCGAAGCGAATCTCAACCGCGTCAGCATTATCGATACGAAAACGGGCCGAGCAAGTGAGACGCTCACGGCTTCGCTATTCCCATCCTCACCTCCCGGATCAATGCCGAACAGCCTCGCGCTTTCGCCCGATGGCGAGCTGCTGTTCGTCGCCAATGCCAACAACAACAACATCGCGGTGTTCAACGTGGAGCACGTGGGCAAGGCCCAATCGCTCGGTTTCATTCCCGTTGGGTGGTACCCGACGAGCGTGCGCGTATCCCGCGACGGTCGAAAGCTGGTTGTCGCGAATGGTAAGGGTCTGACCTCCGTGCCGAATCCGCGCGGCCAGTCGCCCAGTTCGGAGGTACCCCGCAATCTGCAGCAGTATATCGGCAATCTGCTGCTGGGCACGGTTTCCATCATCGATCTGCCGACCGAGAAGGAGCGCTCCAAACAATTCGGCGAATGGACGAAATCGGCCTACTCGTGCAGCCCACTGGATGAAGCTGCCTCCGTCCGCAGCACCGCAGCCCGGTCACCCGGAAATCCGCTTCCAGTCAAAATCGGCGACGCTTCACCGCTCAAACACGTGATCTACATTGTGCGCGAAAATCGCACCTACGATCAGGTGTTCGGTGACATCCAGGAAGGCAATGGAGCCTCCCACCTGTGTCTGTTTCCGGAGGAAATCACACCGAACGCGCATGCGCTCGCGCGGGAGTTTGTGCTGCTCGACAACTTCTACGCGGATGGCGAAGTGAGTGCGGACGGCCACGAATGGTCGATGGGCGCCCACGCGACGGACTTCGTCGAAAAAGTCTGGCCGCTCAGCTACGGCCACAACGGCAGGAAGAAGTTCGATTATCCTTCAGAAGGCCATTTCCCGGTGGCGTATCCCGAGAACGGGTATCTTTGGAATCGTGCCGCGGAAGCCAATGTGACGTACCGCAGCTACGGTGAATTCTGCGACACGCCCACCAGCGGCCCGAATCAGGCGGAGCCCACCCTGCCGATCTTGAAAGGCCACGTTGATCCCCAGTTTCGAGCCTGGGATCTCGGCTATCCCGACGTGAATCGGGCGGAGCGCTTCATTGCTGAGCTACGACGCTTCGAAACCGAAGGCGAAATGCCGCGGTTGCAGGTGTTGCACCTCGGCAACGATCACACGTGGGGCGTGCTCGCCGGCGCGCGCACGCCCACCGCGATGGTCGCCGACAACGACCTCGCGCTCGGAATGATCGCGGAGGCCTTGAGTCATTCGAAGTTCTGGGCCGACACCGTGATCTTCGTGCTCGAAGACGACGCGCAAAATGGAGCGGACCACATCGACGCGCACCGGATGCCCGGGCTCATCATCAGTGCCTGGACGAAACGACACGCCGTCGATTCAACCTTGTATTCGACCACCAGCATGCTCCGCAGCATCGAACTGATTCTCGGATTGCAGCCCATGTCGCAATTCGACGCAGCGGCGGCACCGATGTGGGCGTCGTTTCAAGACACCTCAGATCTCACGCCCTACTCCGCGCTGCCGGCTCGCGTCGACGTGAACGCCCGCAACCCAAAGGACGCGTGGGGCGCGCAGCAAACGCGCAAGATGGACTTCAGCAAACCCGACAAGGCGGACGATATCGCCCTGAACGAAATTGTTTGGCGCAGTGTGCGTGGTCCACGTTCCCCCATGCCAGCGCCGGTGCGCGCTGCATTCTACAAAGCACACCCCAAGGACGACGACGATTTGGATTAGGCCACGTTGAGACGCGGATCATCAGCAAAATGAAAGCGTGAGCTCGTGATTTCGTCACAACGCTTTTCGAGAAAGCTCGTCGAGGGTACGGCAGAATTTTGGAACCGCTCTATTCGGCGAAGGTCGTGCAACGTGCCGCGACCAGAACTCGCATTCATCGTGGCTGAAGGCGGAGTCGAGCGCGTCGGCACCGCCTTCATTTATTTACGCCCGTTGGTGACGTTCGCTGGGCTCGATCCGCGAAGACTCGCCCTGCAGAGGCACAGTCGGTTTTCAAACTGTGGGCGGAAGGTCGATCGCGAAAGCCACCGCAAAATTCAACGTGTCGGCTCCACGTAACCCCGCTGATTACCATTGCCGCACGCATGGTCCGCCCGCTGTGCTCCGTCACATAAGGCTGAAAAATCTTGATGAATATCTCGAATTCGGCAGAAAAAAACCCACCCCCCAACGAGCATCCGCGTGTCGACGATATCCACCTTCAGCTCACTGCTCGGTCGCCTCAACGCAGTTGCCAAAATGCTGAACATTGCGGCGCGACTGCTTCCTTACGTGTCCTCGCAGGACAGCGCCTCGGTCATTTCGCAGCAGATTGCGGACTTACGCGCCGAGGTGGCGCGACAGATTGCGGCTGCAGAGCAATCCATGGAGCATATCGAGGACAAGATCCAAACGATCGCGCAATTTTTGCTCCTCAACCGCACAAAGATCGATCCGGCGGACGCTTCGGAACTGGAGCAACTCCTGGCAGAGGTTCGCCGCCCTCAGTAAGGCGGAGCGGCCAGGTACCAGGTCGCATCAAACCAGCGCGGTGGCGGGCAGAGCCTGAATCTGTCCACGTTTTTCAGGACATACGCGGCAGTCTGGGCATCGAGACGGCCAGCGCGAAACAAGCCGGCAACGGCGTCCTCAACGGAGGCGAACGCGCTGTCGGGCCACACTTTGAGTGCCTCACGAACCGCTTTCGCGGCAATGAGGTCGGCAGTTTCTTGATCCAAGCGAGACATGGCGGGCAAACCTAGGGGATTACCCGAGTCACCGCGGCAATTTTATTGTTCCGCTCGCGGAACAAATCGCCGGATTATTCTTCCTGTATCCTCCTGATAATCACAATCGAAACTATTTTGCGCGAGCCCCTGATCTCGACTCAGTCGCGACGGTTAGGGCCGTGATCATCTCGAATTCGGTCAAGCCATTGCAGAATTGTACGATGGTGGACATGTGAATACGGACTCACCCTGCCCCAGTGATCGCGCGCGTTTGACGATTCTCGTCGTGGACGATGATGCCGGAGTCAGTGAAGTGCTGGGCAAGACTCTCGTAGGTTACGGCCATCAAGTGACCTTGGCGTCTGACGGCAAAGCGGCAGAACGCGCTGCAAACGTGGCGCCGTTCGACGTGGTGATCACCGACATTCTGATGCCCGGCACAGATGGATTCGAACTGATCGGGGCTCTACGCCGGAAGTGGCCGAACGTGCGGATCGTAGCGATGTCTGGTGGCGGTATCGGTTGCGGGGGAAACTATTTGAAGATTGCCCGCGGCTTAGGTGCGCATGCAGTGCTGCCCAAGCCTTTCAGTGTGGCGGAACTCACCGCCACGATCTCAGCCGCGATGGCGGCCTGAGCAACCCGGCGGCTCGCAGCCGATCCGACCCGTCCTAGTCAGATGGTGGACGCTATTGGACTCGAACGCTCAGACGCGGCGTCGACCTTGCTTTTCTGTTGCTACCCTTTTTCCTTTTCTGGCTTATATACGGGGATTCACCTACGGTCGGATGATGCCGACGCTCCAACAGATTGTCACTAACCCATGGGTACAATTTGCGAGCATAGTCTTCGGCCTACTCGGCGTTGCCTACGCTGTTGTGATCGAGAAACGAAAGACAAGGAAGATCAGCGTCTCCAAGCGGTCCTTTAACCTCGTTCGAAAACACCGGTCTGCGAAAGCATCCTTATCGGTCAAGTTCCAAGGGAGAGACGTGGAGGACTTAACCGTAACGAAAATTTCCATTTGGAATTCTGGAACGGACCCTGTTCGCTCGAGCGATTTCCCTGAGAAGGATCAGCTGAGAATCGATTCAAAGACCACAATTTTGGAGTCGGAAATCATCCAAACGTCCCATCCTTCTTGCGACTGTGGCTTGGGACAGCTCGCGGCGCACGAGCAGATCCTTACCTTTACTTATTTAAATCCAAACGAGGGAATGGTTGTTGAGGTGATTCACTCCGGAGAGGAGACCCGGTCCTTGAACGTGAGAGGGCGATTCATCGGAAAGGGCAAAATCATCGATAAAAATCTGACTTTTTCCGGAGTTTTCGGTGCAAAGTTTTCGAGGAAAAAAAGGATACAATTCGCTCTCTTTTCCATCGTTCTGGGGGCCGCTGGAGTTTTTCTCCCTCCGCTCACAGTGCTATTCGGGCCTATAAGTCCTTCGAACCGTCCAACCTTTGTGGTCGTGACTTACTCCTTCATGCTCGGAGCTGGCCTACTGTATATGTACCTGGGCATGTCTTTGCTGAGAATGAGGGCTCCAAAAGGACTGGAGCGATATGACGAAGAGTTCGGCGCGCAGCCGATTCACACACCAACTAATTCCATGGAGAAAGCTATGGAAGGGTTCGATCCGAAGTAGTGAGCAAATCGACACAAGCTCACTCTAAACCTTTGCTAAGCCCGTAGCGGCCGGGATATTTCCGAGCACGGCGCTGGATGCGCATCGTGCAGTAACCCGCGATTAACCCTAAGATAGCCATACCAACCGGAGTTTCGCGGTCTCGAATGATTTTGCCGCCTTGCCTGTCTCGTCACGCCATTGCACATAAAACGGTGAGGGGCGCGTCCTATCCTCCCACCAACGAACGCCGCGCGGAGGTGTTCAATCGTCCTCTTGCTTTCGGCTGTACGCGCCGTGTGCTGTCCGTTTGCTCGCCGCCCACCTATGGCGACTCGTGAGGTGTTATCAAATGTTTTGTGCCACCTCTGAAACCGGGTTAACCCGGCATCATGGTGGACGCTATTGGACTCGAACCAACGACCCCCTGCGTGTGAAGCAGGTGCTCTAACCAACTGAGCTAAGCGTCCGTCACGGGGGCAAGAACGTGAAGTCGCGGTCCAGCCGAATCAATTCTGTTTTTCGGCAATCCTCCGGCCACTCTGACGGATTTCGAAATGCAACGGCGCTAAGTCGCAACGTTCGGAGGAAAGGTACTTTGACGTGTGCGTCCTTGGCTCCTGGGCGCCTTTGCGCTTCATGTTTCGCGATTTGGGCTGACTGGCCATGACAGCTCACTGTCTCAAGCCGCGGGTCGGAGACGCCGCGCTACTACAGTAAAGCAAGGTCTGCGACCTGCTGGTTTGAGGAATTGAGGTTGGAAGGCGGAAAATCGATGAGAACGCTCATCGGATTTCACAGGGGTGAAACTTGGCGGCTACACTTTCAGTGGATATGCCCTAACTCTATTTCCGTGCGATAACCGGTCGTTTCCGCAGTGGGAAAAGTTTCCGACAAATCTCGCAGACGGTTCCGTCGCACCCTCGCGCGGTACAGTGCTCCCGGCCGTAGTAGATGATGCGCAGGTGCAACTGATTCCAGTGCTCCCGCGGAAACACCTTCTTCAAGTCGGCCTCAGTTTGCTCAACGCTCCGGCCGCTCGTGAGCTTCCAACGCTGCGCAAGGCGGTGGATGTGGGTGTCGACCGGAAACGCCGGAACGTGAAACACCTGTGACATCACCACACTCGCCGTCTTGTGGCCGACACCCGGAAGCTCTTCGAGCGCTTCAAAGCTGGCGGGAACCGCGCCACCATGCTTCTCGACCAGCAGACGCGAAAGCGCGGAAATTGCTTTGGCCTTCGCCGGCGACAATCCCACCGGCCGGATGATCCGTTGGATCACTTCGACGGGCACCGCCATCATCTTCTCGGGCGTGTCGGCCAGCGCGAACAGCTCCGGCGTGGCCTTGTTCACCGACTTATCCGTCGTGTGCGCCGACAGCAAAACCGCCAAGAGCAGCGTGAACCCGTCCTTGTGATCCAAAGGAATCGCCGGGTTCGGATAAAGCTCAGCCAGTCGCCGATCAATATGAGCAGCGCGTTCATTTCGGGTCATGCGAAGCCAAAAAAAACGCCGCGCGCAAAAAGGCAATGAGCCCGTTGCGCGCGGCGACGTTCCGCAGGTTCGATTAGCCTGAAAAGTTCACATCTCAATCAAAGCCAAGGCATGAGGCACAGAGGACACGGAGCGCCAACCCGGAGGCCACGGAGGAATACTCTCTGTTTGGCTCTGAGAGCTCTGTGCCGACCTCTGTGCGCTCTGTGGCAAAAAGATTTTCAGGAAAAGTCTGATGAATGAGGTTAGGGTGGGTCCTGCAGCAGACCGGTCCGGTTAATGATCAGCCGATCGCTCACCATGCTGCCCGTGAGCGTCGCGTTGATCGTCACCGCACTGGTGGGTGCGATCACCGCCGCATGTGCGTCCGCCGTGAAGCTGACGTCACCTGCAGCGATCCTCAACTCGAGCCATTCGGGATGAGCCGAGGCGCCCAACGTACCCGCCAGCGATGAACCGTGCGCCAACGTCAGGATCACGGGCCCGATCACCGTCAGCTGGCTGCCGCCGTTCAGCGTGAGCGCCTGAAGGTTATAAACCGTCGGAGACACGGCTCCCGCAACTCCAAGAACGAAGCCGGTGTTTTTGTTCGCCGTAAAACTCCCGTAGGTACCCGGAGGCACGGCCACCTGTCCCGCCTTGCTGTTGAGCGTCAGATTGAGCAGCGTCGCGAAACTGCCGGCGGACTGGCCAACTGCGTTCAAGGTCACGTTGCGGGTGCCCGTCGGTAACGGCGGATTCGATACAACAGGCAGAGCCGGGGGCGCCACCCGCCGGACCACGTGCCGGAGAACCGTGCTCTTGTTCAAAGTGACGCTATAATTGCTCGGACTGACACTACCTGTGGCGTTCAGGGTGCCCCCGTAGGTCGCACCACTGTTCACGACGACCGTCGGCGTTCCCGGCACCAGCAGGTCGCCTGAGATTAGGGCAGAGCCGTTGAGAGCGAAACTCTCTGGCAGTGCCACCTGCAATGATCCGATGATCGCGCCCGAAAGGGCGGGCGCGTGACGGACCAGGCCCGTACTTGTCACTACGAGCGTGTCGGCGGCCGAGCCGACATAGTCGGGATCAGCAATCGTACCCACGACTTCATACGCGCCAGGATAAATGGGCGCGCTGGCACTCCCATCATACGTAAAGTTCACATCCAGGGAGGCGGGATTCGTCGTCGCCGTCACCGTGCGCGGCGTGCCGTCATACAACTGTTCGAGATCACCCAGCGTGACCGACGCCGTTGCCGGATTGATCGTGAGCGTGATCGATGCGCTCGTTGCGAAACCCAGCGCGTTGGTCACCACCACATCGTACAGGCCAGAATCCGCCACGACGGGAGTCGCGATCGTGAAACTCGCGCCGGTGGCTCCGGGAATCGCCACGCCATTTTTGCGCCACTGATAGGTCGGCACCGGCGTTCCGCTCGCCGTCACCGCCAATGTCACACTCGTTCCAACGGTCGCGGTTGCCGATACCGGCTGAACGGTGATCGCCGGAACGGAAACAAGATTGAGGCCAATCACGACGGGATCGTGATCGGAATAACGATACGGTGTCCCGACATTGATCGCCTGCTGGGTCGCGTCTTTATTTTCCAGGTTGTAATCGTAATAGATCGGTTCGTCGGAATTGACGTGCCACGTCGCCGCTCCCGTGACTTGTGACGAAAGACTGGCGGAGCCAAGTGCGTGATCGAGGTGACCGAACTCGCCATCGAACGTATAGGAATACCCGCCAGCGCCCTCGGCCGTTTCCGTGAGGTTGAGGTAGCCGGCGTTTTCAATGGCGGAGATCGGATCTTCCTTCGCGTACGAGTTGAGATCACCGATGATCAAAACGTCCGGATCCGCGTCCCCGGTCGGAGACGTGGCCAGCCAGGTTGTCAGCGCATTCGCCTGCTGGGTACGCAGGAGGTTCCAGGCCGATTGTCCGTCGCCAGTATCGATATTTGGACCACTCGAAGGCGCACTGCCCTTCTACTTAAAGTGGTTGATGCAGACCGTGAGCTTTTCTCCGGTCGCGATTTGGCGAAACGTTTGCGCGATCGGTGGACGATTGAAGACGCTGTCGTTGTTGATGACTGGGGCGCCGACGAGTTCGACCGCTTGGGTGCGATAGATAAATGCACAGGTGATCGCATCGGTCCCAATGGCGGCGACGCCGGCATTCACCAGCGCGTAAGTTGTACCAGCCGGCGCGGCGGCATTGAGTGAAGTCACGATATCCTGAATCGCACTCGTCGGACCGAAGCCGTCATTCTCCACCTCGGTCAGCCCCATGATATCCGGCCTCAGTCCGAGAATACCGGCAACCATCTTGGCGCGCTGGCGAAGATACTCATCCCGCGTGGTCGCCCCACGTTCGGTCGGAAATCCTCCCGCCGCGCCGTCCTGGCCGGTGCCGTTACCGTTGAAGAAGTTCAGCACGTTCCCAATCGCAACGTGCAGTGATCCGCCCACCACGGGAGCGGTCGGCCGCGGATTGGCATTGGCAAACGTCGGGACAACGGTCGGTTCAATCACATAGGCCCCGAATTTGTTGCCCAGAATTCCAGTTACGCCAGTCGTTGTGTCACCCGAACGTCGCGTCGCGACGCTGGCGTCGCTGCTATTCAAATACGGTGTGGGTGACGGATAGGTGGGACTGAGCGTATCGTCGAGAATCACCTGATTCAACAGGTTGGCCGCCTCCTGCAACTGCGCGGGACCGCCTGGCGAAACCACGTTCGTCGGTGCCGGCAGACGACCGTTGCTCAACCGCAATTCTCCGAAATGCCCGAGGTCGAACGTGTCGGTGACCGTCAAGATCTGCGGGAGGATGACCCGCATGCCTTCGTAGCGTTCTGCCGTGGTCGTGCTTGCAAAGGGCAGCGTGAGAGCGATCGGAGTCGGCAGCGCGTTGCCGCTGCTCTCTTTCGCGAACACCGTGACCGGACTGATTTCAGTTTCGCTATTCGGAGCGGCGCCGAATTCCGTCAGCTTGCCAGTGACCGTCACCGCATCGCCGACCGATACCCCATTGACCGAATCGAACACGTAAATGCCTTCCGAGGTGGTCGCGTCAGTATCCTGTTCGGCATCGGGAGCCTCCATATAGTAGCCACCGATTTGTCCCGCCGTCTGGAACACCGCCGTGACGACTCCGTGTACTCGCACGGTCTGCGTGGCGAACGGACTCGTTAATCCGCTTCCCTGAATCGCGTGAATGGGCCGTGTGGAAATTACCGTGTAGGTGGCCGTGTAATCGCTGCCCAGTGCTAGCGTCCCCGACTTTGCATCCACCACGTGATCGGCCAGCACCACCAGCGTGATCGTCTCACCCTCGGTGAACGGCGTATCCGGAGTCAGGATGTAGCTGGTCGCTCCGCCGGTGACGGTCGCCGTATGCGCTCCGCTGAGACTGCCCGTGAGCGTAAACCAGTTTCCGGTCACGGTGACCGGCTGATTGAACGTCACCGTCACCGAACTTCCTTCCGCAATTCCCACGGCGCCCGCCGCAGGCGTGGTTCCCGTGATCGCCGGCGGCACCGGTGGTCCATCCACAGTCGAGATGGCGAGCTTCAGGTCATCGATCCGCCAGTTCGCCGTCCCCGCGGCGGGTGATCCGGCGCCGCCATAGCCGTAAATCCGGAAGGTAATCGGATCGCTCGTGCCACCGGTTACTGACGTGAAGGTGGGCGACTGCAGCGCCCACGTGCTGTTGTTGAGCAAAGTCCCCGTGGCCACGGCGGTCGTGAAATTATCGACACTGGTGAACACCGCGAACGCCTGCGGTCCTGTCCCCGTACTGCGCGAGCCGAAACTGAGAGCGGATGCGCTCAGCTGTTTTCCCGCCGCCGGCTCGAGCGTAAAAGTGAAATACGTGTTTACAGCCTGATTTAAGGGGCCGCCCACAAACGCCGCCGCACCCGCATTGAAGGTTCCCGAAACGCCCGCATATCCGCTCGAGGCCGACGTGGTCGTCAAGAGGGTGGTCGTTCCGTTATTGTTGCCCTGGGTGACCGTGCCGTTCGTGACGTCCGCGGGCATTCCGCTGCTCGGCGTTGCTGTGGTGAAATTCCAGAGCAGTTCCGAACTCACCGGCGGCGCCGATCCCACCGTCAGCAAGGCGGGACCGCTGGCGACCGAGTCCACTGCGTTGCTCACCACGACATCGAAGGATCCCGCGTCCGCCGCGGAGATACCCGTCAGGGTCAACGTGTCCGTCGTCGCACCCGTGATGATCCCGCCATCAATCAAGTTTGCGCCGCCCTTGCGCCATTGGTAGGCGAGCGGCGCGGTGCCGTCGGCCACGACATGGAACATCGCGGTGCCTCCCGGCGCAACGGTGGTCGGAGCCGGCTGGGTCGTGATGGACGGGGCCGATACCGCGGGATTGACCGTGAGCGCGGCATCCATGCTGGTCTTGCTGCCCGCGCCGTTCGTTACGACGACGTTATAGTTGCCGGCATCAGCCAACGCCACGGGCGAAAGCGTCAGCATCGTGCTGTTTGTGCCCGTCAGATTGCCCGCGTCGGAGAGAATTGTCGTCCCCTTTCGCCATTGATAAACCAGTGGCTCGGTGCCGCTCGCGGCGACCGTGAATTGCGCGGCTCCACCTTCCGTCACCGACAACGATTGCGGCTCGGTGATAATGCTCGGTGCGATGTCGCCACCCGGCACGCCTGCGACGATGGTAAAATCATCAATCCCAAAGGTGTCACGACTGCCAGAACCGGTGGAGCCGGCGAGTGCGACGATGCGCAGCCAGACATTTGGCTGGTTATCCAGATTCGTGCCAAACCCCGCTGCCGTCAGGGTAGTTGCGCCAAAAACCGCAGGGTCGCTGAACGTGCCGATCGTAGTCCAGCTCACGGGCGCCGCGCCCACCCCGTATTGCAGCGACCACACGGTGCTCCGCGTTTGGACCGAGAGCAGTTGCGCGAAAAAAGAGATCGAGCTGATCTGCAGACCGAGCGTGCTGAAATTGAAGGCCGCCGACGCGCCGGGGTCTCCAAACGACCCCGTTTGGCGAATGCCGAGAGCGCGATTCGGCGCTGCCGCCTGCGCCGCAACCGTTTCCGTGCCGAGAAATGATCCGGCCGCCGCGAAATTGGCCCACTGGCCCGTCGTCGACGCCCAACTCGCGGCAGCCGTGTTGAGCGTTGCAGCGGTTCCGAGCGAGCTGGCGGTCGCACCTGTGTAGATTCCCCAACCGGCGGGCGCTCCTCCGCCAATCGCGTCGAATGTTTGAACATAAGTTCCTGCGAGCAGCGGCGTCTGCGCAACAAGTGGCGCCTGAGTCGCGCACACCATCGTAAGGATAAAAACCAATCGAGTGGACTGGGCGCGAAGGAATTTGAGCGGCATTATATGATTAGTGTCTCTTAATGATTGTTGGCTCCGTAACGGGAGCAATTCCTGCACCGAAACGTTCAGGAAACTTTTTCCCGGCGGGCGAGCATCGGCTCGGTCTACATGGAGGGGGTTTAAATCCGTACGGCCCGTAGAAGTTGCGAAAACCAGACGGGGCGCATGACGAGCAACTTTACCAAATCGCGATTGCGCGACGCTTCCGCTCTCCTACCGTGATCGTTTCTCTCATGTCATCGCCTCGCGACGTACTCGCACCTGCCGATACCTTTCCACGCCGACATACCGGCGACAACGCCGTCGAGACCGCCGAAATGCTGGCGCTGCTCGAGTATCCTTCGCTGGACGCGCTGGTTAACGCAGCAGTTCCATCACACATTCGCCGAGAACCGCTAAAGCTTCTGATCGCGGCCAGTGAAAGTGCGGCGCTCGGTGAACTCCGCGCGCTCGCGAATCAGAATCAGGTTTTTCGCAGCCTCATTGGTCTCGGCTATTACGATACGCTCACGCCGGGCGTCATTCAGCGCACCATTCTGGAGAATCCCGGCTGGTACACGGCGTATACGCCCTATCAGGCCGAAATTTCGCAAGGTCGTCTGGAAGCCCTCCTCAACTTCCAAACGATGGTCACGGATCTGACCGGCTTGGAAATCGCGAATGCCTCGATGCTGGATGAGGGCACGGCCGCGGCTGAGGCGATGATGATGTGTCACCGGCTGCACGAGGGTGACCCGTCCGCTCACCGCACATTCTTTGTTTCGTCGGCCTGCCATCCTCAAACGATCGATATCGTCAAAACCCGCGCCACGCCACTCGAGGTCGAGGTGATAGTGGGTGATCACCGAACGTTTTCGCCCGGCGCCAGCTGCTTCGGCGTGCTGGTCCAATATCCGGATACGACGGGCTCGATTCACGATTTTCAGGCGTTCTTCGCCGCGGCTCACGCCGTCGGCGCGTACACGATCGTGGCGACGGATCTGCTCGCGCTGACCCTGCTGCGGGCGCCCGGCGAATTTGGAGCTGATGTCGCGGTAGGTTCGGCTCAGCGCTTTGGCGTGCCGCTCGGATTCGGCGGACCGCACGCAGGCTTTCTGGCGACGAAGGATGCCTTCAAGCGACAAATGCCAGGGCGGCTGGTGGGTGTTTCCAAGGACGCGCAGGGCGATCCCGCCATGCGTCTCGCCCTAGGCACGCGCGAGCAACATATCCGCCGTGACAAGGCTACGTCCAACATCTGCACGGCACAGGTCCTCCTGGCGGTGATGGCATCCATGTATGCGGTTTACCACGGACCCAACGGCCTTCGCCGAATCGCGCGGCGCATCAAAGCGCTGACTGAACTTCTGCGCCGTCATTTAATCGAAATCGGCGCCACGGTTAACGCCGAATCGGTCTTCGATACCCTGACAATTTCCAATGTGGGAGCGGCGCGCGTCCACTCCGCGGCGGAAGCGCGGAAGTTCAATCTGCGCCGAGTCGACGAGTACACGGTCGGAATCTCTCTCGACGAGACCACCACGACGGAGGATCTGGTGACGATCGTGGGACTATTCAGCGAAGCCGCGGCCGTCGAATGCGCAGCGGAACTCGGCACCCTCAGCACTTCAGTCGGCGCGGTGCCCGCCCAGCTGATGGCCGTTTCTGCGCAGCACGCGAGGACGTCGCCGTTCCTCACTGCACCGACGTTCAATCGCTATCACACCGAGCACGAGATGCTGCGTTACATCAAACGCCTCGAGGCAAAGGATCTTTCGCTGTGTCACTCGATGATTTCATTGGGTTCCTGTACCATGAAGCTCAACGCCACGAGCGAGATGTTGCCGGTGTCGTGGCCCGAGTTCGGACGAATGCATCCGTTCGCGCCGACAGAACAGACCCGCGGATATCAACGACTTTTCCGCGATCTCGAAGCCTGGCTGGCCGAGATCACCGGCTTCGCGGCCATTTCGCTGCAACCGAATGCGGGCTCACAAGGCGAGTACGCGGGCTTGCTGGTGATCCGCGCGTTTCACGAGTCCCGCGGCGAAGGTCAGCGCAACGTCTGTCTCATCCCGACCAGCGCTCATGGAACGAACCCCGCTAGCGCCGCGATGTGCGGTTTCAAAGTGGTCGCCGTCGCCTGCGATGCGAATGGCAACATCGACGTCGCGGATCTCACCGCGAAGGCTGCAGCCCACTCGCAGGATCTGGCGGCGCTGATGGTGACGTATCCGTCCACCCACGGCGTCTTCGAAAGCAGCATCAAAGATATCTGCGCGACTATTCATCAGCACGGCGGCCAGGTGTACATGGACGGCGCGAACATGAACGCGCAGGTCGGGCTCACGTCCCCCGGTTTCATCGGAGCCGATGTCTGTCACCTGAATCTCCACAAAACATTTTGTATCCCGCATGGTGGCGGAGGCCCGGGAATGGGACCGATCGGAGTGGCTGCGCATCTCGCACCGTTTCTTCCGGGACACGTGGTCGTTTCGCCACTGAACCCGAAGACCAGCCGAGCTCAACTCGGCGCGGTGTCCGCGGCTCCGTGGGGCTCCGCGTCCATCCTCGTGATCTCCTGGATGTACATTCGGATGATGGGCGCGGAAGGCCTGACGGAAGCCACGAAGATGGCGATTCTCAAGGCGAACTACGTGGCGAAGCGGCTGGAAAAATTCTTCCCCGTCCTTTACCGCGGCAATGCCGGATTGATTGCGCACGAATGTATCGTCGATCTCCGGGGTTGGAAAAAACACGGGCTCGAAGTGGAGGACGCAGCGAAGCGCCTCATGGACTACGGGTACCATGCCCCAACCATGTCGTTCCCCGTGCCTGGCACCTTCATGATCGAGCCGACGGAGAGTGAAGAAAAAGTGGAGCTCGATCGCTTTTGCGATGCGTTGATTTCCATTCACGGCGAAATGCAGGCGGTCGTGAACGGTGAGTCGGATAAGACGAACAACCCACTCAAGCACGCACCGCACACGGCCAAAGTCGTCTGCGCCGACGAGTGGAGCCATCCCTACTCGCGCGAACTCGCCGCATTTCCCTCCGCGTTCACGCGTCTCAGCAAATTTTGGCCGAGTGTCGGACGGGTCGACAACGTCTATGGCGATCGCAACCTGGTCTGTTCGTGCGTCGGCATGGAAGCGTACGCTGAAGAGAAGGTATAGGCGCCAACGGGCACCACTCGCTCACGCTGGCGGCTACGAGTTACGATGAGCCCAGACCCTACCCGTAGCCGCGAGCGTGAGCGAGTGGAGGATCGAACGAAGCCGCCAGCCACCGGCCAAGGCTACCTTTCGCGCCTCGCTCCAGAATTCTATCGCGGCCGCGCATTCGTGCATTGGACGCTCACGGTGCAAAATCGTGCCACCGGTTGGTTGAATCCTACTTTCAGTCACGCTTGGCAACTGACGTTGCTTCACGTCTGCTCCCGGTTCGCACTCGTCTGCCCCGCCTACGTGCTGATGCCAGACCACCTGCACCTCCTTCTGCTCGGGCTGAATGAGACGGGGAGTGATCAACGTACCGCAATCGAGTTCCTCCGGAAGCAACTTCGTGACGTGCTTGCTCCCGTCGATTGGCAGCGCCAGGCGCACGACCACGTGTTGCGGGAAAAAGAACGCGAGCACGACGCGTTCCGGACGGTCGCCCACTACATCTTCGAGAACCCTGTACGAGCCGGTTTGATCGATGCCTGGGGGGAGTATCCCTACACCGGGTGTTGTGTGGCTGGGTATCCTGCACTCGACGTGCGTGCTGTCGGATACTGGGAGTTGTTTTGGCGTATCTACGGACGATTGATCACGAGTGCATGATCCACTCGCTCACGCTCGCGGCTACCAGAACATCTGACCTAAGAGCGTAAACGATCGGCGCCTCTCAACCCGTAGCTGCGAGCGTGAGCGAGTGGGTGGATCACGCGTCGAACGCTTCGTCAAACGAACCCCATCAATACCCCAATTCTTGCCGAACGTACTTCACCGCGGGACTGCCGAATGCGAGCACACGGTCATGATAGGCTTTCAGCTTGAACGCAGCGCCTTCCTTTTTCTCGGCTGCGGCACGCATGTCGTCGTGCTCAATTGCGCCCACGAAATACGAGGAGAGTTGGGTCGAGCTCTGACACACGCGCCGCCACTTGCCGACCGCCTCGCCCTCCTCCTGAAAGCCTTTCTGCATCATCAGATCAACGGCTTCTTTCTCCGTCATGTTCCCCGCGTGCACCTTCTGATCGATCATCGCATTGATGATCGCTCGCAGCCGCATCTTTAGCTGCTGCATCTTCACCTCGGGCCCGCCGAAACCTGCCTCGGCCATCACCCGCTCGGTGTAAACCGCCCAGCCTTCAACGAACGTTCCACTCGAATAAATCGCGCGCACGAGCGTTGGCGCCTTGAACTGATTGGAATGCGCAATCTGTAGATAATGACCAGGCATCGCTTCATGCACCGTAAGGTCATGGAGCATGTACTCGTTGTATTCGCGATAAAACGACAGTTTGCGGGCCGCAGTCCAGTCCTGCGGCGTGGGCGATACGAGATAGAACGTCTCGCCGTTAGGCTCCAGGGCTCCTGGCGGTTCACAATAAGCAATGGCCACTCCCCGCCGAAACTCCGGCAGCACGATCACTTTGAGCGGAGTCTCCGGAACGGTCACAATCTGGTGTTTTCGGACAAACTCTGTCGCAGCCTGAGTGATCTCCTTGGCGCGGGCCACGACGGTCTCGTCGTCGGCATGTTTCTCCGCCAGTTTGTCGAACACGGCTCGGATTACGCGCGGTCGATCGGCCAGCGCCGTCGCATCGGCTGACGGCACATACGTCTTATAAAGCGGCAGCGCCGTCGCGTACAATTGTTCCGTGGTGCTCGCGAGATCGCGGTCAGCGCGCACGAGGATTTCCTCCGGTGAGAGATTGGAATCGAGCAGGTAACGCAGCTTCTTGCGGAATTTATCCGCACCCAAGCGAAACTCTCCATTGGCGTTCGGCAACACGTCGCGTTCCAGCCAGGTCCGGTAATTGGTGAGCGCGTCGACCGCCTTCTTCTGAGCAGCCGCAAAGTCGCTTTGCAGCGCAGGCACTTGTTTCACGAGCTCGTCGAATCCGCTCTGCACAAGATTGATCGCTCCCGCCGTCTGCTTGATCGTCGTCTCCGTGTGCACGCGCGGCGGATTTTTCAGGTTCGCCTGAATCTGCTCAATCACCCGCGGCATCTCCTGCAATCGCTGAATCACGTTGCGCAATCTCTGCTCCGGCGGGGCAAACTCCCGTGCAATCAAAGCGTACACACTGTCCGCCAGGCTGTCATTGTACGACAGTGGGTTCCACTGAAACGGCCGCTCCTCCGTCAGCTGAAACAACTGCGCGTCCAAGTTGAGTCGGAGAATCTGTGCATCCACGCGATTCGGTCCCGTCAGTGCTGCGGCGTCGAGCTGCTGCAACGCCGCGAGGTGAGCGCGCACCGACTTCTCCTCGGCTAGGCGGCCCGCTGCGCTGTAGTCGGTCAATCGACCGTCGAACCGGTGATCCCCGAGTGCCGTCGCCGCTTCCGGATGCGTCGCCAACATATCCTCGATCGAGGCATGGGCGATCTTCACGAACGCGTCGTCAGCCGGGGACGCCTTTAACCCATTTGCGCCGCTCACCAGCAACAATATCGCGGTCGTTCCACTCAGGATTCCGGGCAAACGAATTTTCATGGCCGAACGCTAGCACGGCGCGTGAATCCCTCAACGGTCATTTTCAATTGCGCCCAAAACGCAGCGCTCGGATTCCAGGACCGAAACGCAGTGTCGTGGTACCGAAATTCAAACGTGCATTGCGCTGCGGCGTGCATGGCGTCTTGTTCGACGCGTGAAGCTCATCCGTCACCTCACCCCTACTGGTCCCGCCTTCGCCTCCTTGCTCGCCGACGGCACCGCGCACGAGATCACCGGCGATCTGCTCGGAGACTTCCGCGTGACGACGAACGTGGTTCCATTAGGTCGTCGCCTCGCTCCGATCGTCCCTACTTGCATCATCGGCGTAGGTTTGAACTACGCGAAGCACGCTGCCGAAGGCAAAAAGCCGCCACCGGAACGACCGATGTGGTTCATGAAACTCCCCGGGACGCTGCAGCATCCGGACTCGCCCATCGTGCTGCCACTTTCGCAGCCCACGGAAAAGCCGGATTTCGAGGCGGAACTCGCCGTCGTAATCGGCCGCACGGCCCGTAATATTTCCCGCGAAGAGGCCTACCAATACGTGCTGGGCTATACCTGCGCGAATGATGTCAGCGCTCGCGACTGGCAGCGCGACTTCGGCGGCGGACAATTCTGTCACGCGAAAAGTTTCGACACGTTTTGCCCCCTCGGGCCCGTTTTGGTCACACCTGACGAGATCAAAAATCCGAATGCGCTCCGGATTCGGTCGTTCCTGAATGATCGTGTAATGCAGGACTCGTCCACGGCCGACATGCTCTTCGATGTTCCGACGCTGATCGAATTTCTCACCGCAGACAAAACCCTGCCCGCAGGCACCGTGATTTTGACTGGAACTCCGGAAGGCGTCGGCTTCGCGCGAAAACCGCCCGTCTGGCTGAAAGCGGGTGACACCATTTCGGTCGAGATCGAAGCCATCGGCACCCTGATCAACCCGGTCGCAGTTTCCGTGACTTGATCGGCGTACGCGGGAGCTGATCGTTTTACGGAGCCGTCTCCGCCGCTCCCGAAAAAGCGCGGTCGGATTCGGTCTTCTGAACCAGCCGCCGAAATCAACCCAAGCGCTCGCGCCCCACTAGCTCGCGCGACCTTTGGCCGTGAGCCACTTTTCTCGGCCCACGTAATACAGGAACACGCAAATCGCGATAAACGGGATGAGTGACAACAGATCGGAACTCGGGCCTTCGAAAAACGGATTATGCGCCGTCGACCAAGCGCCGAGCGCTGCATCAAACCGATCCAGCACACCGGCAAGAAACGCGATGATGATGCCCGCGATGGCACCTCCAGCGATGTATCCGGAGGCCAGTAACACGCCCGGACTCTTGTCACTCTCCTCGATGTGCTGAGCCTCGGTCATGTTCGCGCGCGATGCCAGCTTGCGGCCGTGACGATCCACCAACCAGCGCACGGCGCCACCGATGAAGATGGGGGTCGACGACGACAGCGGAAGATAAACACCCACCGCAAATGCCAGCGCCGGCACGAAGGACATCTCCAACACGACGGCAATCATGACGCCGAGGAGCACCAAGGCCCATGGCAGCTTCTGATCTAAAATCCCCTTGATGATGTAGGACATAAGCGTCGCTTTCGGCGCATCAAACTTCCGTACGACCGAGCCATCTGGTCGGGTGTTATGCGTCCCATTTATTCCTGGATCGACCAACCAGACGGCGTTGCCCTGGCTGTTGACCAAGTAGCGTCCAGCCGGTCCACCGATTTCGTCGTCTTTCTGCCAGACGAGATAGCTGTTAGCATCGTCGCGTGCCTGAGGGCCGGCGAGCTTCTCGTGCTTCGTTAATTTGCTCGCATCGACCTGCAATCCTCCGGACGCGATTTGCGCCGCTGGCACGTACACCGTCGCTGATTGATTCAGCTTCAGCAAAATCGGACCCAGCAGCAATGCCGACAACAACGCGCCCGCGAGAATCGACAACTGCTGATACTTCGGCGTCGCCCCAAGCAAGTGGCCGGTTTTCAAATCCTGCGACGTGGTGCCACCGTTTGACGCCGCGATGCACACGATGGCGCCGACCGAGAGCGCCGTCACATAGTACGTTCCGCCCGTCCAGCCCACCAGCAGGAACACGAGACAGGTAAAGAGCAGCGTGGCTACGGTCATCCCCGAGATTGGATTCGAAGAGGAACCGATCTCACCGGTGAGTCGCGAGGAGACCGTTACAAACAGAAATCCAAACACGATGATCAGGAGCGCACCCAAAAAATTCATGTGCAGGGTCGGGGCGACCATCACGAGCGCGATGAGGCCTACGATGCCAATGCCCACGAACTTCATCGAGAGATCGCGATCCGTTCGCGGAATCTCATCCACGGCCGTGCCACCCTTGGACCAACCGAGATCACGCAATCCGCCTTTCAATCCGTGCCAGATGGTGGGCAGAGATTGCACGAGGCTGATGATCCCGCCCGCTGCCACAGCACCTGCGCCAATGTAAAGAATGTACGCGGTTCGAATTTGTCCTGGTCCCATCTCGCTGATGGGAATCAGGCCTGGAGCGAGCGGGCCGGGAATGCCATCGCCAAAAAATTTAATCAGCGGGATGAGTAACAGATAGCTGAGCACACCACCGGCGCACATGATCGACGCGATCCGAGGACCGATGATGTAGCCAACACCCAACAGTTCAGGCGAAATTTCCGCGCTGATGGAGCCAGCTTTCAAGGGCGCGTTGAACACCTTTTCCGGCACGTCCTTCCAACCCTTGAATGCGACGTTCAGCGTCTTGTACACCAGGCCCAACCCGAACCCGGTGAAGATGACATGCGCTCCCGGCGATTGTCCGAGGCCGGCAGCCTCCGCGGCCCGCATTTCCGCTTTCGCCGCGGGAGACGCGGCCGCCCGATCCTCGGCGTTGGCCCCCGCCTTCAGGACCGCCGCGCACGCCGTGCCCTCGGGATATTTCAGCACGCCGTGCTCCTTCACGATCAACGCGCGGCGCAGCGGGATCATCATCAGAATTCCCAGCAGTCCGCCGAGTATCGCCACGAGCATGACACGCGCAAGCTCAAGATCGAATCCGAGGATGAGGATGGCCGGCATCGTCACACCAATGCCGAACGCCAGAGACTCACCCGCTGATCCTGCCGTCTGGGTGATGTTGTGCTCCAGAATGGTTGCGTCGCGGCCGCCCACTTTCGACCACCCGCGAAACATCGCCAGGGAGATCACCGCCACCGGGATAGATGCACTAACCGTGAGTCCGACCTTGAGCACGAGGTACAACGACGAAGCGCCAAAGATCAGGCCGAGGATCGCACCGGTGATTACGGCGCGGATCGTGAACTCTGGGATCACCGTCTCCGGCGCAATGAACGGTTCGACCTGAGGAACGGAGGGAGAAGCCATGTTGTGGTTGTTGGCGCCACTATTCTACCGGTCAGATATGACACAACACGGGAAAAAAGTTTTCCGAGGAGCGGACCTCGACACCGCCCAACTCAACTCGCCAACGCATCCGGCCATTCTCGAATCCGATCCAATGCGTCAGTCTGCGTCGTACACTTCGACCAGCACGATCCCCGAGGAATTCGCCAGCCCGCTGGCCACGAAGCTGTAGGCGCCCGGCTGAAGCGTCATCAATAACGCGGCCGACTTTGTGTCAGACGCATCCAGCGGCGTCGCTCCCAACCGCGCGCCGGTCGTCGTGATCAAAGCCGCGTTCGTGTTGGTCCCCCAATTGTCGTTGGTGGCGATCGTCACGTTTCCGTGGCTGGCATCGTGCAACTCGATCACAGGATCGGCCAGGACGTCGCTCTGCGCGATCCCTTGCTTCGTCAACGTCGGTCCGATCGCCCGAAGCAGCACCTGCTTGCCGGTCGACCCTGAAATCACAAACCCGCCGATCGTCACGCCGTTGCCCGTCGTGGAATACGCACGGGTGGCGATATTG
Organism: Opitutus sp.; assembly: GCA_039928945.1. Lineage (GTDB taxonomy): Bacteria > Verrucomicrobiota > Verrucomicrobiia > Opitutales > Opitutaceae > Opitutus. The sequence continues at coordinate 70,315 of JBDSSD010000101.1, forward strand.
GAGAACGAGGAACTGCTGGCTCCCGAGTCGGCATCGTACACCTCGAGTAAGACGATGCCCGACGACGCCCCTTTTCCGGTGGCCACAAAGCTGTAAACGCCCGGCTGCAACGTGAGCAACAGAGCCGAGGATTTCGTATCGCTCGCCGCGAAAGCGCTGGCGCCGACCTGAGTGGCGGTCGCGGTGATCTCCGCCGCGTTGGAATTCTCGACCCAATTGTCGTTCGAAGCGATTACGGGCGTGCCTTGATGAACTTCGATCACCGGATCGAGCAGCACCTCCGCCTGCCCAATCCCCTGAGTCGTCAGCGTCGGTCCCACCGCTCGCACGAGCACGCGTTTGCCCGCGCTGCCACTCACGACAAAGCCCCCGATCATGACACGATCGCCCGTGCCACATGCTCCTCGGGCCGAAATATTAATTACCCGCCGACCCGTCGTGCCGGTTGGTGGAGGCGGTGGTGGTGGCGGCACACCGGTGGGCGTCTGATTGAGATTCAGCTGTACGTATCCGCGATAGTCGGCCCAACCATCCACCACCATATAGTACGTTGTGCCAGCCGTCGCGTTGAAGGTGACCGAACTGTAGCGGATCGACCCGCGCACGACATCGTCATTCGAGACGAGCGCGGTGCCCAGTGCCGAAACCGATCCGCCGGTATAAACCGCCAGCACCGTATCGAACCGGCTTCCCTCCGTCGTGATCACCATTGAGCCACTAGCGGGTGCGGTCCATTTCCACCACACCGAATGTCCGCCCGTACTGCCCGCATGGGCTGGCTCACCCGCTTGCTTCGTCGCGAATATATTCGAGCTCGTGAACTGCGCTGTGTTGTTGACCAGCGTCACGACCGTCGCATTGGCAAATACATCGTTGGCCGGGATCGTCGTCACCCCCGGTAGACCGTACAAAACCTGCACTCCACTGATGTCATCGGCCGTGAGCGTATCCGTGCTCGACACACGACTGTTCATGATTGCCGACACCACGCCGCCATTCTTGTCGGCGTGATCCAGCCCGAGCACGTGTCCAAGTTCGTGCAATATGACGCGGCGAATATCAATCGGCGTCTGCTTGGCGGCGCCACGATAGCTGTTCCACGTGTAAGCCCGGTTGAAGACAATATCCGTTTCCACCAGTTCGTGCACCGACGGGGAGGTTGCACCCAGGGTGACGGCCAAAACGCCTTCGCCGAACGCTTCGCCGTCGACCGACGTATTGAACACAATTTCGTTAATGTTGTTGTCACTGCGCACATCGCTGGCCGTGGCCGCCTGGCCGAGGAATTGAACGGTCCCAAGCTGCGCGTTCCACGTCAGCATGGCCGCCTGCACGCTGCTCGTGTAATTGGTTCCGTCGGTCAGAACCGGCGTCGCTCCGAGCTTGATTTGGACCGTGATCGTACCGGGTTGCCAGTTGACGATCGGATCCTCGAGCACGTAGGCCCGCCCGGTTTGCGTGACCGCCAGCGCCAGTGCCAGCGCGAGAAATATCCCGCGGCGGTTATTTCTCACGCAGGTGGGCACTCGTGACGTGGGCTCGAATCTGGCCCTCGAACTGTTCGGGCGTCAGCGCGGTATCCGAAGTTCGGGTGCCGGCGGCGCCGATGGAGCCCGCGCGATCAGCCAGCGGACGCGAAACATCGCGCACATCCAGAAGCGGTGAACGATCGGCTCGGACGATGAAGCTGCGGCCAGTCACGGCGTCTCGCTCCACCGGATAGAAACCATGCATCATCCGGACCAACGGGTGCACCTGCGTACCATTGCCCTGAACGAAAAAAACGGCGCGGTCGCCGACTTCGTAATTGGGCGCGCCACTGATGCGCACTTCGCGATCACCCATCTTCCCTCCCAACATATCGAGCACCAGAGGCGTCGGCGGATGACCGGCGATCGTTTGCTCCACCTGGAGCAGGATCTTGGAATGAATCGCGGTCGATCCATCCGCCCGGGTTTTGAGCTCTGGCGTTACGGACAAGACGACGGCACGGACGATGTAGTCAGCATGATTCACCAGCTCATCAAAATCCGGCGGGACCACCGAGGTGGCGAACGCCTGGGGACCACAAGCGAGCGCGGCGAACAGTACCGCGACGGGACTCAGCGCGAGGCGAAAGAGCCGCCAATTCGGTCGTGAGTTCATGCGTGTCCTCGAGCATCATTCATTGCGTTGCGCGGCACAATCGCCTGTTGCAGTTCACCGTATAATTTTTTCAGTTCGGGCACGTCGGCGCCCACCGCTTCCGCACGGCGCAACGGCTCGCCCCAGATTGATTCCAACTCGACTTCTCGACCGGCGAGGAAATCAACGAGGCTTGATGGCCGGTAGGCGCCCATCGGTGGAGTCACCTCAAACTGCCGCTGAAGGAAGTCGTCTCTGATCACATGGCCGAGAGCCAACGCGGCCTGTTGAACTTCCCTCATCAATACATGGACCCGCTCCGCCAACTTCGGATCCGCGCAAATCACATCGGTGGAAAGGCCACCCGCTGCGATCGCCAAACCGTTGAACGGGATATTCCATACGAGCTTCTGCCAGCGCGCCGTCGCGAGGTTTTCCGCGACGTCGACCTTGATCCCAGCGGCCGTGAGTTGATGCGCGAGGTCACGCGTCCGCTTGCTTGGTGGACGACCGAACTGCCCGAGAATGAGTGAGCCGTGATGAAAACACCGCACTTCACCGGGTGCAGTGCGGTTGAGCGCAATGAAGGCGAGTCCGCCTAACACGCGCTCTTCACCCACGATCGACGCGATGGTTTCCTCTGCGCCCAATCCGTTTTGAAACGTAAGGACCGAGGTTTCCGGACCGAGCAAGGGCGGCAACAAATCCGGCAGACTTTGGTTCGCCGTCGTTTTCACGCTCACGAGCACCAAATCCACGGGGCCGATTTCGTTCACGTTCCCGTAGACTGCGGCGGGCCGCAGCTCGACTGTCCCGCTCGCGTCATGAATCGACATCGTGCCTCGGCTCTGCACCACCGACAAGTCGCTGCGCAGGAGGAACCGCACCGCCGCACCCGACCGGCCTAGTTTGACTCCATAATAAATGCCAATCGCGCCCGCGCCGATCACCGCAACGTTTCGAAACGGCACGCTCATGCAGGTTGCGACAAATCGCCCAATCAAACTCTGTCGACCACTAGGTCGTACCGAAGCATCTGCACGATTTGGGAGTGCGGCGGCTTGACGCCGCTTTGGACGACGTGGCTCGACACGTCGCCTTGGAATGTGCCGGCGCTGAAAGGGGGGGCGGCCCGTCGAGCCGGTCCGTCGAAAGCGGCGTCAAGCCGCCGCACTCCAGAAGCAGAGAAGGGCTGCGCGGCATCAGAGAACCGCGTTGTCGATGAGTCGCACTTCGTCGATCCAGGCCGCGATCGCCATCATGCACTGACCCGGCACGATTTCTTTGACCGTTTCCATCGTCCGCGGATCGACGATGGTGACGTAAATCACCCGAACGCGGCGGCGCTCCCCCAGAATATGCGTTGCTTCGGCAACCAGGCGATCGGGGCTGCGCACACCGGCTTCGACCATTTCTTTCGCGCGCTTCAAGGCCGCGTAGATTGCCAGCGCTTCCTGACGCATCGTCGGCGTGAACTCGCGATTACGCACGCCGGCAGCCAGGCCGTCCGGTTCACGCACGGTGGGCACGAGAATGACCTCCACGCCGAAATCCAAATCCACGGCGATCTTTCGCAACACCGCTGCGCGTTGGGCGGTTTTCTCGCCGATCACGACGTAGTCAGGCCGGATAATATTAAACAATTTCGCCATCAGCGTGGCGATGCCTCGGAAATGCGTTGGCCGGGAGGGTCCGCAGAGGAATCGGCTCGTGGTTTCTTCACTCACGTACGTGGAGAAGCCGCGCGGATAAATCTCCTCCGCTGTCGGCGTAAACACCGCCGTCGCTCCGGCCGCCTCACAGAGCGCAAGATCAGCCTCCAGTGCGCGCGGATAATTGGCTGGGATTTCGTTCGCCGGAAATTGGAGAGGGTTGACGAACAGCGAGACCACCACGGCGTCCGCCCGACCTGCCGCCGCGCGAATCAGCGCTTCCTGACCCGCGTGCAAGGCGCCCTGTGTCGGCACCAGCGCGATCGTCTTTCCGTCCAGGCTAAGAGCCGTGGCGAATAACCGCATCTGCGCTACCGTCTCGATTTTTTGCATAAGGCCGATGGGGTGAACTCGACGAACGAGGCTTGAACAAACTGCGGCTGCCCCGTTTGTTCAAGTTTTTCGCGCCCGTTCGCGCCGGTGGCGTCGCGGCGGGGAAGCACCGCGTCCATCTTATACGGACGCCCTGCCCTCCTCGCTCACGCCCTGCGCCCTTGGTCGCGTCCTCTCACTCTCATGATCCGCATCAACGAAAACTACACCAAGCTTAAGGCGTCATATCTGTTCAGCGACATCGCCAAACGCGTGAATGCCTTCGTCGCCGAAAATCCGACGAAGCCCGTGATCCGGCTCGGCATCGGCGATGTGACCGAACCGCTCCCCGCGGTTTGCGTGGACGCCCTCCACGCCGCGACGAACGAAATGGCGCAACGCGCCACGTTCAAAGGCTACGGTCCGGAGCAGGGCTACGCTTTTCTCCGCGAAGCCGTCGTCCAGCACGAGTTCGCGCCACGCGGCTGTGCGATCGAAGCCGACGAGATCTTCGTTTCTGATGGATCGAAGTGCGATTGCGGCAATATCCAGGAGATCTTCTCGCAAGACCTGCGGCTCGCGATTCCCGATCCGGTTTACCCCGTCTACGTCGACACCAATGTCATGGCGGGGCGGACCGGCGTAAACGCCGACGGACGGTACGCTGGCATCACCTATTTGGATTCAACGCCGGCGAACGGCTATGTCCCAGCGATTCCCAACACGCCCGCGGATCTGATTTATTTGTGTTTCCCCAACAATCCGACCGGAGCCGTCGCCACGAAGGCGCAGCTCACGGCTTGGGTGGCCTACGCACGTCAGCACAAGGCAATCATCCTCTTCGACGCCGCGTACGAGGCCTACATTCGGGATCCGCAGATTCCGCACAGCATCTACGAAATCGACGGCGCGCGCGAAGTGGCCATCGAGTTCCGGAGCTATTCGAAAATCGCCGGATTCACCGGTACCCGCTGTGCCTTCACGGTGGTGCCGAAGTCACTCAAGGCGTGGGACTCGGCGGGCAAGGAGCATTCGGTGCATGCTCTCTGGAACCGGCGGCATACGACCAAATTCAACGGCGTCGCTTACCCGATTCAGAAGGCCGCCGCCGCGATCTACACGGACGCGGGCAAAGCTCAGACCAAGGCGCTAACCGATTTCTATCTGGGCAACGCCGCCCTCATTCGCGCGGCAGTGGTCAAACTCGGTTTCACCTGCATCGGCGGTGACAATGCTCCGTACATTTGGGTGAACACAGGCCGCGATTCCTGGGAGTTCTTCGACTTGCTGCTGAACAAGGCCCAAGTCGTTTGCACACCCGGCGCCGGCTTTGGCAAATGTGGCGAAGGTCACGTTCGGATCAGTGCGTTCAACTCGCGTGAAAACGTGGTGGCCGCCCTGGACCGGATCGCAGAGGCGCTGAAATAGCTTGTCGACGGCGTAGGCCGCGCGCCCTGACTCGCTAAGCCCACTCACGCAGACTGCGATACACGGGCCACGGTGAAATTATCCGGGCGCCTCGCTTGGTCCGCCGTCCCGCAATGGCCACGAGGATTTCACGCGGTCGATCCCACCGCGGGCAACGTCCTTAACTTTAGGCCAAACTTAGCCTTAACCATGCAGTCGAGCCCGGAGGATCCTTGTAGCGGAGGATCCTTGTAGCATTGGTCGTGAGACCAATGACCGGCGCGCCCCACCGCCCTTCCACCGTTTCACGACGGTGGCTACTTCCGACTGCATAAATCCGGCTTAGTCCCTTCGTGCTTCGCGCTCATCAGCGTGGGTTCAATGGAGGTTCGATCATCCTTGCACCATCCTTGCACCATCCTTGCACCATCCTTGCATGGGTCTGGCTTGAGGCTGGCTAGTGCCTCCGATCGTTCAGCACGAAGACGCGATGACGCCAAGATCGTAGACGTGAACCGGCGGACAGAACCTGAAGTCAACGACGTCAGGTCGTCAGCGCCATCGGCGCGCGGTCGTGCACCCAGTAACGTGAAACCACCAAAAAGTCCTGCCTCACATCATAGCCCCACTCGGTGTCGAGGAGTTCGATGACGCTGGTGGCCGGTTGCGGCACCGCACGACGGCGAACGAGCTCCCGCACCGCTTCTTCGCGGGCGACGGCAAACGCGCGTTCCACTTCCAAAAACGTACCGCATGACGCGGTTCGTTGGGTCGGCCTTCCGTCGTCTTCTCGGGAAAGCGTGAAATTAAGGACTGCAAACGCTCCTGCGTCGGGCGTGTTCATATTTTACACTTAATTAGCGCAATCCGTGCCACCTCTCCAAACGCACTGCGCAGAAGCACGTGCCCGCGACGAACTTCGGGTCGCCGCACCGGGTAAACCCCCTAGAGACAGCATTTACCACATTCGCCGAGAGAAACGTCGATTTCGCATCAATCTCGCGCGACCCAAAATGCGCCCGGAAAAGCCGTCAAGTTCTCCGAAAATCCGTAACGAAATCCGACGTGAAATCAGCGCTTCGCCGCCGCCGAGGTGGCCGGAAGCAGCGTGACGATCCGCTCCGTCAAAGCGTCGGCGGCCTCACTCAGCTTCTTCGCGAGCTGGCCGTAGTCCGTACCGTCCCAACCACTCACATCGAAGCTGAAATCTTCCTGGGCCACGAGCTTCTGATCCGGGCCCGCAGAAAAGATCTCAATTCGCGCCGCCAGCCGGGCCGCGCCCATTGGCATCAGCCCTTCGCACCGGCGAAGGTTCACCGCCACGTCAAAGTCATGCTCGTCACCGCCGCGTGGCGCCACGCGGACACGCGCTGGCCGTTGCGAGAGATCCTCCCGCAAAACGCGCGTCAGCCCCGCTTCCAACGGTTCAGCCCACCGTGCTTGATCGATGAAACGGAGTTCGTTGTCCCCCAGTCGAACCTGCATGATGCGTCCGCGGAGGTATTCAGGCACAAGCACGGAGCGCAGGACAATCCGCGGGGGCTCGCCGACCACTTCCGCGACGTCTGCTTTGTGCGTGACCTCGTTGAGCAAATAGTAGCGGGTCAGATCAGGCTGCGCCTGCGGCAGGCCACACGCCGCGAGTGCGACTAGGATCGTTCCGGCCAGGCTGGTGCTCAGACTGCGACGAAGCGCCGTGGAGCATGGATTAATTTTCATGGCTGCGTTCGTGAAGGTTAGCGCTTGCGGCCGCTGATCAGCGCCTGGGGATTTCGCTCGATGAAGTCAGCGAGTCGCTGCACCGCTTCGGCCGCCGAGCTGAGCTGTTGCAGCGTACGGGTGGCTTCGTCTCCCAGCCCACTCTGCGAGGAAATGAAGCGATGCGCCGCGTTGGCGGTCACCGCGAACGCTTCCAGGGAAACTTTCGCCTGCGCAAGGGTGGCGGTCAGTTCCTTGCCCGCAGGCCCAACCTGTTCGTCCAAATGTCCGAGCACACTCCGCAGCTGGGTGACCGCGGAATTCAGGTTGCCGAGCGTGTCCTTGATTTCAGGAGACGCCGCGAGCGACTCGATCTGAGCGCCGGTTTTCTGCCACTGTTCAACCGTGGCCTTGAGATTCAGCCCGTTCATCTGCTTCCGCGTGTCGGACAGCAAGCCCTTGAACTCGGTGGAGATCCCGGCGAAATCGATCTTTTTCACGTCGTTCAGGATTTCGGTAAGATTGGCCTGAAATTCTGAAATGGCCGACGGCATGGCGGGGACGACGAGGTACCGCGGCTGCATCGGTAGTGAGGGCGCCGGAAATTCCGCGGGGTCCACAAAATCAAGGCCAACGAACAACATACCTGTGGCGAGCGCCTGGATCTCGAGCCGCGCGCGCATGCCCTGGTCGACCAGCTTTTGCAGCTCAGCCCGGCTGGAAACGTCGAGCTTGGTGCCGCGCGTATCCGTGATGATGTTGCGGTTGAGTTCGCAGACAACAGCGACTACCGACTGCTTTTTTTCAGACTCGTACCGGATGTTTAACTCCACCACGCGGCCGATGCGGACGCCCCGCAACTTGACGGGTGATCCGAGGTCGAGCCCGTGAATCGACTCGTCGAAAAACACCATGAACCGTTCGGGCTTCGAAAAGAAACTCACGCCGCCGAAGGCCAGCAACGCCACAATCCCAAGCACAAACGCGCCGAGCACAAACGCTCCGACGATCGCTGGTCCTGCTTTGGTTTTCATCGGGATAATCTCACGGTCTGCGTTCCACGCAGATGAAGCGTTCCATTAGGATGAAGGTCATGTGTCATGCTGAAGGTGGCGGCAAGGTCTGCGCAAGATCGACGATCCATCGCCGATCGAGCTTCCGTCGCCGCTCCAAGGACAGGACCGTCGACGTTTGGTGGCAATGATTGAGATGAAGCGCTCATGGGCGGTGCACAGGTAAATCCCCGCGGTGCAAAAATTCCAACACGCGTGGGTCCGTGCTGTTCGCCGCCAGATCCCGCGGAGGACCTTCGGCAATGATTCCTTGTTCTTCGCGGTCGAGCATGATCACGCGGTCCGCAATGCTGAAAATGGAGGCCAGCTCATGTGAAACTACGACCATCGTGGTGCCGAGCCGGCCGCGGATCTCCGAAACCAGATCATCCAGTTTCCGCGACGTGATCGGGTCGAGGCCGGCCGAGGGTTCATCGAGAAACAAGATCGCTGGATCCAAGGCGAGGGCACGAGCGAGACCGGCGCGCTTCTTCATGCCTCCACTGATTTCAGCTGGATAATAGTCTTCCGACCCGGCGAGGCCCACCTGCGCGAGCTTCATGGTCGCAAGTTCTTCCCGCTCCCTCTTGGACAAGGTCGTATATTCCTCCAGCGGCAAAGCCACGTTTTGACGCAGCGTGAGCGAGGTCCACAACGCTCCGCCTTGATAGAGCACTCCGAACGTCTTCAGAAATTCGCGCCGTCGACGCGTGTTGCCCGCCGTGAAGGACTCGCCAAAAAAGTTCACCGTCCCCGCCATCGGCGTATGGATGCCGATCAAATTCCGGAGCAGCGTGCTTTTTCCGCAACCCGAGCCACCGATTACGAAAAAGATTTCGCCCGAGCGCACCGTGAAGCTCACGTCCTGCAGGATGACCCTGCCGTCATAGCCGCACTTCAGATGGCTCACTTCAATCGCCGGCGATGCGCTCGCATCTGCACCAGGCGGCCCCCCGTCGTTCAGTTCATTCGCGTTCATCGTGCTCACATTCCCACGACGTTGAACAACACCGCAAACACCGCATCGGAAACGACAATCAACAGGATCGAAGTGACGACCGCCGACGTCGCGGCGCGACCGACGCCGGCCGCGCTCCGCTCGGCCTGCAAGCCACGCAAGCAACCGGCGAGACCCACGATGAGTCCGAAGCTGATCGCCTTGATAACGCCCACCCAGATATCGCTCAAACTCACAATCGTGCCCATCTCCACCCAATATGCGGTCGGCGGAATGTTAAGCACGCCGGCCGCGACGGCCATTCCGCCCAGAATTCCCAGCGCGTCGGAATACAGCGCGAGCAGCGGCATCATGATTCCGAGAGCGACCAAACGCGGCAGAACCAAAAAATCCACTGACGGAATGCCCAGCGTTTCCAACGCGTCGATCTCCTCGTTCGCCTTCATGTTGCCCAACGTGGCCGCAAACGCAGCGCCGGTCCGGCCCGCCAGCACCACACCGGTCATGACCGCTCCCATTTCACGCACCACCGCAAGTCCGATCAAATCCGCGACGTAGATGTCGCCGCCGTACTGTCGCAACACGAGCGCTCCGGTGTACGCGAGAGTCACGCCAACCAGGAAACTGATCAGGCTCACGATCGGCAACGCCATCGCCCCGCAGTGCTGCATTTCGTAAATGCAGTCCCGCCAGCGAAACTTGTGCGGGCTTTTGATCACTCGAACCGCGCCAATCACACATTCACCCACAAACTGGGAAATCTCCTTCGTCTTGCGGGACAAACCCAAGGTGGCTGACCCGACGATCGCAAAAAAATTCGGTGAACGGTCAAACGGCACGCTCGACTCGTGCGAAGCCGAAAGCTGCGACACCAACGAGCGGATTTTTTCGGAGAGCGGGGTGTTATCAAAACGCGCACCGGTCGCGCGACACCACTGCTCGACCTCAAACACAAAAAGCAGCAACGCGCTGTCCCAACGTACGACCTCTTGGACGAGCACCCGGACGACCGCAGGATTTCGCCCCGCCAGTAATTCAGGCCACGAGGGCCGCGCTTCCGTGATCCGCCACACGCCGGAAAGTGAGACCTCCAGCACGTCACCATTCATGCGATCTGAGGCGCGTGCTTTCGGTTGGTCCGCGGTGACTGGCATGGATTCAGTCCACTCGTGACACAACTCTCCGCCAAATCAAATCTCCATGTGCTTCCCCGGTACGAGTGTTCGGGCTACGACGCTCGTTCTCAAATCGGGTTGAAAGCCAATCGGTAACCCACCCGATGGTTTTCGGATCCTTCGTCATAGGCCCACCCCCCACGCATCGCACACGGGAATTGCTTCGCGGCGCCGTTCAAAGCATCAGACCGAAGCCATGACCGCTTTCCGCACGTTCCTTTTCGACCTGGACGGAACCCTGATTGATCACTTCGCCGCCATTCATCGTGCGCATTCGCATGCGCTCCGATCGCTCGGTTTCCCGGAACCGTCGGTGGCGGAAGTTCGGGCGGCGGTGGGCGGCGGTCTCGAACGCGCCATTGGCCGTCTCGCCGGGCCCGACCGCGTGGAGGAAGCGCTCGCCATTTACCGACCCTATTGGAACGCGACCATGCTGGATGATGTGGTTCTGCTCCCCGGCGCCCGATCCCTGATGCAGCAACTGCACGAACAAGGCGCAATTCTTGCCGTACTCACCAACAAGCACGGCCCGTCCTCCCGGCGCATCTGCGATCATCTCGGACTGACCCTGTGGCTTCGAGCCGTGTACGGGGCCGGTGATACTGCCTGGTTGAAACCGCAGCCGGAGTTCGCCCAACACGCGCTGCAGGAGTTGCGAGCCGATGTTTCCACGACGCTGTTGGTCGGAGATTCGCCGTGGGACGTGCAAGCCGCCGTGAACGGCGGGTTTCAGAGTTGGTGCGTCACCACCGGCACCCATACACATAGCGAACTGGTCACAGCCGGCGCCAACAAGGTGTTCCCCGATCTGATCGCCCTTGGTCGAGATTTGGGGCTGACGGTTGAGCTCTGACAGCCAAATCATCCGGCTAGCCGGCGCGAACGCTCTTATCTCTCGCTGGGACGCGTCGCCTGATCGACTTCGAGCTTCAGGGCGGTGAGCGACACAAAGATGTCGCGCAAGAAGGCGGTCAGAGCCGCAACCAGCAGCAGGATGGCGGCACTGAACAGGCCAAGCATCAGCTTCCCAAGGTCACGACCGAGCAGTGCACCAACGAAGATAACAATCACGAGCGCAGAGGACATCAACATGCTGGACGTCGCCGCGGTGAGCGCCAAACGGACAATCTTAGCCCGACGCCACGTGAGGTTGAGTTGAAGTTCAAGCGGACGGCGCTCGGGTCCGGAAGCTTGGCGGAGTTGAACGGCATACAGGCGCGTTCGATCGATGATCCGCCCCATCCGGTTTGTCATCGTCAGCAACAGCAAACCCATGCCGGAAATCAAGATGACCGGAGTCGTGGATGTTTGAATGAGTGGGATCAGCGAATTAGTCACCGGCGAGTCCATGGGGTCATCAGAGCAATCGGGCGCAGGCTCGCAACCTCCGTTGTGCCCGCTTTTCTCGCGGTTTGCCTCGCCCGAAGGGCAACCTGGTGCTAGTCGTAAACGACCGCCGTCGCTCCAACCTTCCGCGACGCTGACCAACTTACTCCCCATGAAAAAATTGACCCTCCTCCTCGCCGCCCTTTTTACCCTCGCTACAAGCGTTCGCGCGCAGGACAACGCGGCGAAGCTAAGCCTCGCCCGCGAAGTCATTACCGCCATGCACGCCGATCGCATGGTCGAAGGCATGATGGCTCAGATGAAAAAGATGCAGGCGAGTGCGATCCCCCCGGACGCCACGCCCGAACAACGCGCTCAGGCGGAAAAAATGCAGGCGGAAATCGCGGAGCTGTCGACCGGCGCCGCCAAGAAGATGGTCAGCCAGATGGATCAGGTGTACGCAGACGTGTATTCCGACACGGAGCTGAAGGCCATGAAGACCTTCTTCATTTCTCCTGAAGGCCAGTCGATGCTAGCGAAACAACCGCAGATCGTTCAACGCATCATGCCTTTGATGCAGCAGATGCAGCAGGAACTAGGGCCGAAAATTCAGGCCCTCTCCTCCGCCGCCAAAAATCAGCCCGCGCCCGCGCTCACTCCACCGGCCCCATAATTTCCAAGTAGTAGCCCCTCGTAGCCCGCTCCAGGAAGGAGCGGAAGGATCGCTTCGAAAGTAGAGGCAGTATCTACTTTGTGGCCCGCTGCGGGAGCAGCGGGAGGATCGAAAGGATGGGTACATAGGTCAGCGACGCCGTCCCGCCTTGCGGAAAGACGCGACATGACGCATCGCGCTCAGACGATCGCAAACGAAGGCGGGCCGTCGAGCCAGCCCGTCCAAAGCGGCGTCGAGGGCCGCACTCCACAGCTACCGGTGGTCGTGTCACAACGCGGGAGGCGGACCTGGCGAGCAACTTGCTTGCGCCACTCTACGTACACGGATCCGCTTCCGCGCTTTCCTTCACAAGTCCTGCGACTATGCGTGAAGTCCTCCGTGGCTTCCCTTCCCGCAGCAACCCTCACCGGTGTGGTCGAGCGCATCATCTTCTTGAATGAGGAGAGTCACTACACGATCGCCGAGTTCCGACCCGATGTTCCGGAGAAGGGCTCCCTAAAGGACCGACCCCCGGAACCCGTCACAATCACCGGCCCTCTACCCGGCGTCGAATGTGGTGAAACCCTGCACCTGACCGGTGAATGGACGCGGCACGCGCAGCACGGTGACCAGTTCAAGGTCGTCAATTTCAAGAGCGAGCTGCCTTCCAGCGTGTATGGGATTCGCAAGTACCTCGGCAGTGGCCTCGTGCCCGGCATCGGAAAAGTTTACGCCAACAAAATTGTCGACGCGTTCGGGACTGACACCTTCCGCGTGCTCAGCGAAGAATCCGGCAAACTCCGCAAGGTTCCCGGCATCGGCAAGAAACGGGTGACCGCAATCAAGGCGGCGTGGGATGCGAAACGGACCGAGCGCGAACTGTATATCTTCCTCCAGACGTATGGCGTGACCCCGGGACAGTGCGTGAAAATCGCCAAGCATTTCGGACCCTCGGCTCAATCCATCCTGACGACCGAACCCTATCGGGTGGCGCGCGAAATCGACGGCATTGGCTTCAAGACCGCTGATCGAATTGCGATCAATCTCGGGTTCGCGAACGATGCGCCGCCACGGCTGGATGCCGGCATCATCTATGCGTTGGAGACGCTGCAAGAAGAAGGTCACACCGGCTACCTCGAGGCCGATCTGCGTGACCACTCGTCCAACCAATTGGAGACGTCGAGTGAACTGGTGACTGCGCGCATCAAAGCGCTGGTGGAAGCAAAACAACTCGTACGCCACTCCCAGGTAGGGCAAACCGTCCCCGGTGAGCCGCCGCTGGGCGAGGACGCCTCGCCCAGCCTTGCGGCTGCCTTCATCCAGCTCCCGCACAATGATCGTCATGAGCGCAAAATCGCCGATGTGGTGACGCGCCTCGCGCGCGTGGCCAGTGGCTTGCCGCCCATCAAAGCGGATGCGGCGGTGGAATGGGCCGAGAAAAAAGCTGGTTTTGCGTTTCATCCTTTGCAGCGAACGGCGGTGCGGAGCGCGCTGACTCAAAAGTTCACGATCCTCACGGGCGGACCCGGGACCGGCAAAACCACGATTCTTCGCGCATTGGTGGAAATCCTCAAAGCCAAGAAGGTGCGCGTCCATCTGGCGGCGCCGACCGGTCGCGCGGCTCAACGCCTCGCCGAAACCACCGGAGGTTTTGCGTCCACGATTCACCGTTTGCTCAAATACGATCCAGCCGGCGGAGGTTTCATCTCGAATGAAAGCACCCCGCTGGCGACTGACTTTCTGATCGTGGATGAAGCGTCCATGTTGGACTCGCGACTTGCTTCGGCGCTGCTCCAGGCGGTCCCCGCCCGCGCTCATCTCCTGCTCGTCGGCGACACCGATCAGCTTCCGAGCGTCGGCGCGGGCAATGTGCTCAAGGATTTGATCGCAACCGACCAAGTCCCGGTCACCCGACTTTCGGTCATCTATCGCCAGAAGGACCAGAGCGGAATCGTCACCACCGCCCACGCCATCAACGCAGGCGATCCATCGCTACCGCCGGCGATCGCGGATCTGGCGCAGGCCGACGTTCGCAACGATCTGACCTTTCTCACGGCGACGGATGCCGAGGATTGTATCCGCAAAGTCATTCAGCTTTGCACTGAATTCATTCCGCAGCACTTGAAGTGGGCGCATCCCACGCACGACGTGCAAGTGCTGGCCCCCATGCACAAGGGAGTGGCGGGGGTGGCGAACCTGAACGGACAATTGCAAGGCGCACTCAACGCGCACTCCCGCGGCCTGCGCGCAATTAGCGGCGAGTTTCGGGCCGGAGACAAAGTGATTCAGCTGCGCAATAACTACGACAAAAACCTCTTCAACGGCGATATCGGCCGCGTCGTGGCGGTGGATCCGGAGAAGAGCATCATGGACGCTGAATTCGATGGGGAACGGCACACGTTCGAACGCGGAGAATTTGGTGACCTCGCGCTCGCGTACGCGATCAGCATCCACAAATCGCAAGGCAGCGAGTATCCGGTTGTCATCGTTCCGCTGCTCAAAGGGCATTTCATGATGCTGCAGCGGAATCTGCTCTACACGGCGATCACGCGCGGGAAGAGAAAAGTATTTCTCGTCGGCGAGCCGGCGGCGTACGCGATGGCGGTGCGTAACAGCGAATCGAAACAGCGCCTCACGCATCTCCGGGAGAAGATCTCCTCAACGATGGACCTTAGACCCGCGATCCGCAGGTAGGACCGAGCGCTATTCTTTCCGTAAGCTCAAAGACTGCGCAAAAACACATTGGGGTCGCCAGCGACTCGCCTGTCAACAGTCACGACTTCCGACCGAAGCGAAATAGCCTTCCTGCCTTGCGACCTGCTGCGAGTCCGCCCGCCTCGTCAGCAAACTTGATGTCGTGTCGCGCGAGCCATTGCGGAAAGCCACTCGGATCATCGCCGAGTCAGCGCGGAGAAGTTGATTCGCGGATGCCTCCGACGCTCCCGCGTATCCTTTGCTCGGCGATTTGTTAGAACCAATAACGGCGTTTCGCCGCCAAACCCCTCTTGGTCCCGCCATGCATTCCCAGCCCGTTGCTTTCGGCCAATTCCCGCGTGCGGGTCGTTTTCCTCGGTATGGAGTGACAGTACGCATCAATCCTGCTTTATCCCTCCCCTATGGCGCCATGACTGCAGGCGAGAAACCCTCTCCGGATGGTCCTGTTGCGCGGGTCTTCGCGACGACCCGGTGGAGCGTAGTTCTGCAGGCAGGTGGACCCAACTCGGATGGCAGCGCGGCGGCGCTGGAGCAGCTTTGCCGCACGTATTGGTATCCCCTGTACAGCTTCGCCCGGCGCAGCGCCATCCCCGTTCATGACGCCGAGGATCTCACGCAAGCTTTCTTCACGTTCCTGCTTGAAAAGGACACGATTGCGCGAGCGAACCGAGAGCGCGGTCGTTTCCGTAGTTTTCTACTGGCCGCCTTCAAGAATTTTCATGCCAACGAACGCGCCTACCAGGCGGCCGCCAAACGTGGCGGAGGAAAAGCCATTGTATCTCTGGATGAACTCCAACCCGAGAATCGTTACCGGAATGAGCCGTTGAATGAAATTTCGCCCGAAAAACTTTACGATCAGAAATGGGCCGCGAGTCTTCTGGAACAGGTGATGCAGACGTTGCGCCTCGAGTATGTCGCGCTCGGCAAGGGCCCGCTCTTCGACGTGCTCCGCAGTGTCATCTGGGACAGTCGTCAGGAGGGCGGCTACGAAGCTCTCGGTCGGCAAACTGGCTTGAGCGAAGGCGCTTTCAAAGTCGCCGTGCACCGGCTGCGCTCGCGTTACAAGGAATGTCTCCGCAATGAGGTAGCCCAAACCGTGGCCACCCCGGCTGAGGTCGACGATGAGCTGCGTCATCTACTCGCCGCGGTGAGCGCCTAAAGTCGCCGGCCGTTTTCTTCGAATTCAGCAACCGTTTTGAGCGCCATGAAAATCACGCACGCCTGCACCAACTGTGGCACCACCCTGACTGGCCTGAGCACCGATGATTCTTACTGCCCAGCCTGCCTCCTGCGCCAGGGTCTGCTTTCCTCTGATGGCTCGCCGCCGTCGAAACCGCACAATGAAAAACCTCCGTCCCTCTTTGGCTCGTACGAGCTCAATGAGGAGATCGGTCGCGGTGGGATGGGGGTGGTCTACAAGGCGCGACAACGGACTCTCAAGCGGACCGTCGCCGTCAAGTTGCTGGTTTCCGGCGCTTATTCCAGTGAGGCGCTGCTGCGCCGGTTCCAAACCGAGGCCGAATCCGCGGCGGGTTTGCAGCATCCTGGGATCGTCGCGATCTATGAGTTTGGGGAAAACGATCACCAGCCGTTCTACGCGATGGAGCACGTCGAAGGCCATAACCTGGCCGAAGTTTCCGGCGGTCAACCCCTCGCGCCACGTCGGGCCGCAACCTATGTCGCCGCCATCGCGGAAGCCGTTCACTACGCCCACGGCCGCGGGATTCTCCACCGCGATTTGAAACCGTCCAATGTCCTCATCGATCAGCAGGACCGCCCACGGATCACCGATTTTGGTCTGGCCAAACAATTACACGGAGGCTCCGACGCGACGGTCGCCGGACAGATGCTGGGTTCGCCGAACTATTCCGCTCCTGAACAATCGGCCGGCCGCCAGGAGGAGGTGGGCGTCAGAAGCGACGTCTATTCACTCGGGGCGCTACTCTATCATCTCTTGACCGGCCGGCCGCCGTTTCTCGCGAGCACGATGCAGGAAACACTTCGATTGGTTTACGAGACGGATCCGATTTCGCCGCGCGCGCTCAATCCCGATGTACCGGACGATCTGGATACAATCTGCCTGAAGTGCCTGGAGAAAACGCCGGCGCGTCGCTACGGCTCGGCGCAGGAGCTGGGCGAGGAATTGAACCGCTTTCTCAGGGGCGAACCCATCCAGGCGAGGCGGGTGGCGGCGCTCGAGCGAGGCTGGCGCTGGAGCCGGCGGCATCCGGGGATTTCTTCGCTCGCAGCAACGGTCGTGATCGCTCTCACCGCGACGTCGGCGATTTTTTATACCTCGGCCCGTCGCATAGAACGGGCGCGCGTCGAAGAACATGCGGCTCGCGAGGAAGCAGAGGAGAATCTCTACGCCGCAAACATGGAGATGCTCGGCAGCGGCGTGCGTAGCGTCGCGGGAGTAGACATTCGATTTCACCGGCAGTTGCTGGAGGCAGGTCGTCCCCGAGCGGGAGAACGCGATCTGCGCGGCTTTGAATGGCGCCACTATTGGACTCAAGCTCAAGACGACGCGCTGAGGACTCTCAAGGGCCACCAACACGTCGTGGATCTTGCCCTGTTCTCGCCGGACGGCAGTCGTCTCGCGACGCACAGCATCGATGGTGTCCTGAAAATCTGGGACGGCGGGACCTTGCGAGAACTCCAGTCTCACGAACACGTCACACGCGTCGGCGGATTCACTGCTGGGGGCGCGCAGCTAGTGTTTAGCCGGCCCGACAACTCGATCGCGCGACTTGAGGTTGCCACCGGGAAGGTCATTCAGGTTCTCGCACCCACCGGAGGTCTCATTGGCGCGCAGCCGGATGGCCGGGCGGTGGTGGTGTTTGGCCCGGATCGACTGCCGGTACTGCGTTCGCTCAGTGAAGCTTCGGTGATGGAATCGGTTCCGGCGGTGCCGCCCGACACGTGTTCGGTGATGTCAGCCGACGGCCGCTGGGCAGTCGTCTCCGGGCATGCGTATCAACCCAACATTCTGGTCATTGATCTGTCCACGCACCAGCCCGTCGCGGGTTTTTCCGATCCGCGCCCAGTGATCGGCCTGGCGATTTCACCCGACGGAAAAGAGGTGGTCTCGGGCGGATTCGATGGAGTGCTTAAATTCTGGAATGTCCACAGCGGCGACCAAGTCCGCAGCTTCAAGGGCTTCTTCGATCCGGTTTGGGCGCTCGCCTATTCCCCGAATGGAAAACGCTTCGCTGCCGGCGGCAACAATCGCCGTCTCCGCGTCTGGGATACATCAACCTGGGACGAGGAATCGTCTCAAGTCGGTCACGCGAGCACGCTGCGTAGCATCGCCTTCGCCCCAGACGGAGAGCGGCTGATCAGCGGCGGTGAGGACGAAGTAGCGATGATCTGGCAGGCGCGCGTGAGCCGGCCGATCACGGAAATTCGCCGGTTGCTGCGCGGGCCAGGTTACTTCGATCGCACGCCGTCGCTCGCGTTTTCTCCCGACAGCAAAACGTTCGCTGGCACCGCCGCTGACGGCACGGTCAAGATCTGGCGTTCGGACACCATTGAACCGGTCGCGACGTTCCCGATGAGCGCGCGGACGGTCGCATTTTCGGCCGACGGAAAATCCGTCCTCGGCGAAGCGTACAACGGCGCGGTCCGCCGCTGGAATCTGGGTGAGCACGATGCCGTCCAAACGCTCGATCCCAAGGCCAGTTTTGCCAATTGGCAGGTGGACTCGCTCACCCCACAGGAACGCGTCACCTTTGTCGCTGATCAGGCAGCGACACGGGCCGAGTGTCAGCTGTGCGAGATCACCAGCGCACGCGACGCCATTTTCGCCGGCGCGATCACCGCTGCGGCTACAATTGCCATGTCACCGGACGGTCGAGTCATGTTCGTTGGCTTGCCTCAAGGCGGCGTGGAAGCGTGGGACTTGGCGACGCGTCAGCGGCGACTTAACTTCGCCGCTCACAAATTGCCGGTGACCTCGCTCGCCGTTTCGCCCGATGGCCGCTACCTTGCGACCGGAAGCCTCGACAATTCCACCAAGCTCTGGGACGCAGCCACGGGGCGGTTTGTCGTAAGCTTCGGCGGACACAACCGGCCGGTCTGGGCTCTCGCATTCTCAGCCGACGGAAACACCCTCGCGGCCGGCAGCTGCGATAAGGAGATTATCCTCTGCAGCGTGCTGCTGCGTCGGATAGTGGCCGTGCTCCCACTCTACGAAGGCGTGCCCCAAGGCTTCGAACAGGAAGTGCGTCTGCTGAAATTTTCTCCCGACGGCAATATCCTCGCCGCAGCGCTGGGCGACGGCACCTTGCGTTTTTTTCGCGCGGAATCTTTCAGTGTCAGCGACGCGACGTCCGCCGCTAGGTCAGGATCGGACCTCTGACGATCACGACGGGTTGGTTCACGTGGAAAACGCCGCCCGAGTTTCAATCGCCGTAACTTGGGGCCGGAAATTCGTTAGATGAAGGGAAACATCACGCGACCTGCGTGAACGATTCAAACTTTCCATCCCGCATGACGTTCCCGCTGCAGTCACTTTCACTGAGAAAAAGCATCCCTCGAATCAGAACCTTCGCTCTTCTCCTGCTGTGTTGCGGGAGCCCCCTGACTCATCGGCTGCACGCTCAAGGCTGCATCGCCGCTCGCCATATGGCACTGAGTCTCGGCCCCGACGGCATCACGCTGCTGCAACCCGGTCAGTGGCAGATCGGCTCGAGCCTGCGTTACCTCTATGCCGACGAAGGGTGGCGCGGCAGTCACTACTGGCCCGACTATGCGACGATCGTTGGCAATCAAATCACGATCGTCTCAGTGGACACCCAGCTCACCTACGCCTTCACCTCAAGACTCAGCGCCACACTGACCGTGCCGTACCAATACGGGCAGACCTCCAACTATGCCGAGCACGACGGCACGCGCCATACGGTGAACGCCCATGGTATCGGCGACGTGCGACTGGTCGGCACCGTCTGGCTCCTCGACCCGGCCACCCATGGGAACGGCAACGTTTCGCTCGGTGTGGGACTCAAAATGCCCACCGGTGACGACGCCGCCACGAGCATTTTCCACAAACCAACCGGTCTGCAAACGCGTCCGGTGGATGTGTCGATCCAACCCGGTGACGGCGGCTGGGGTGCGACTCTGGAACTCGCAGCGTATCGCAAACTTTCCGACCGTCTCTATGTCTACGCGAACGGCTATTACCTCATCAATCCTCGTGAAACCAACAGCGGTTATCCGCCCAACGCGGCACCCGGGACCGTGTGGAACTCCGTTTCAGATCAATACCTCCTTCGCACCGGACTGAGCGTGACGCGTTGGCCATCCCCACAGCTTTCCGTCAGCTTGGGCATGCGCATCAATGGGGTTCCGGCTTTCGATGTCGTAGGCGGCAGCGAAGGTTTTCGCCGGCCCGGCTACGTTACTTATATCGAGCCTGGTGTAACCTGGACCTCGGGTCGCAACGAGTTCAGCCTGTTCGTCCCGTTGCGGATCGACGCTAATCGCATCCGCAATGTGAGCGAACGCCGCAGCAACGTCGACGGCGGCGGTGCATTCGCCCGCTATCTCGTCGTCACCAGCTTCTCCCACAAGTTTTGATCCTATGAAAATCCCTCCTGTGCGCCTGCGGCTCGTCGTTGGCCTGTTCTGCTGGGCGGCTGCCACCGTGAGCGTCGCTTTTGCGGACGTGGTTCTCGAATGGAATGCCACCATGACCGGTTATAACGAGCGTCAACCGCCTCCCGGCGTGCCGCCGCTCGAACTTCGCGCGTACGCGCTCGCTCACCTCGCGATGCTCAACGCGATCGAACGAGCCACCCACTCGCACGGACACGCCGAGGCCGCGGCCGCCCAGGCGGCGCACAACGTACTCGTCAACCTGCTTCCCGGCGGTGCGCCCGATTTTGATGCCTTGCTGGTGAAACAATTGGCCGGGATCACGGACGGCCCGGACAAATTGCTGGGCATCAGCGCCGGCACTCAAGCCGCCATCCGCGTCCTGGCTGACCAGGCCGATGACGGCGCCACCAAGACCGAGGGGGCTTACAAGCCCGGCGCACAACCGGGAAACTATCAGTTCACGGCACCGTTCGATGGACCGCCGTTCAACGGCTACGCTCACTTTCCAAAACTCGGCGAGGTCCGCCCACTGGTATTGAAAAGCGCCCGACAATTCCGTGTGCCCGCGCCCGCCACCCTGCTCGATTCGGCGTATGTTGCCGATTTCAACGAAATCAAGTCATTGGGCGCACACGAGAGCACGGCGCGAACCGTTGATCAGACCAACGCGGCGCGCTTTTGGTTCGAAATGTCCGCGTTTGGCTGGAACCGCGTCGCCCGAATTCTCGCCGCCAAACAAACCGGCAGCCTGCTTGAACACGCCCGATTGTTCGCGACGCTCAACATCGCGATGTACGATTCGCTCGTCGCGGCTTTCGAGTCGAAGTACGTCTACAATTTCTGGCGACCCATCACCGCGATTCACGCGGCGGAAACCGATGGCAACGCACTTACCGCCGCCGACACGGCCTGGGAGCCGCTGATGCACACTCCCCCCATGCCCGACTACCCGTCGTCCCACTCGGCCCTAGGCGGAGCGGCTGAAGTCGTCCTAAGCTGGTTCTTTCACGGCGATGAACAAACGTTTACTTTACCCACGACGATGGTGAGCCAGTTCCCTGAACTGCAGCCGCGCACGTTCCATCGTTTATCGGACGCCGCGCTCGAGAATGCGACTTCGCGAATGTTCGCTGGAATTCATTTTCGCTCCTCCTGTCTGGCGGGATTGAAACAGGGTCGCGAGGTCGGCCATTGGGTCGTACAACACGCGCTGTCGGCTGACGGACACTGAACATCGTCGTTCGATTCATCGATGACGGCCGGCCTGCTTGTGCGCGCCGGCCGCCATATTTTGTGCACTGGAGCAGTCTAAATCAAGGTGCCGTCGCTCATCTCCCATTTGTCATTGCGAGGTGCGTGTAGCGCGCCGCAATGACAGGTGCCGGCTGCGATTATAATAAAACCGCTCCAGGCCCCGGACGGCCTGTAACCTAATCGGAAGTTTTCTGTAGAATCCTCGGACGGGAATCTGTCTTCCGGCGGGCTTCTCCCCTTCCGCCACTCTCCAGCTGGAAGACCCAACGCATCCGCTCATGAAAGCTCCTCCTCCGTTAAGATCCGCGCTCCGGTCAATCGTCATCGGCACGTGTTTGCTCGGCGTATCACTCACTTCGGTACATGCTGACACTGTCACCGATTGGAACACCGCCGTTGAGAACAACCTTCTCGTCCCGGCCGAGCGTGGACCACGCGTGCCCATCCGCACCCTCGCGATCATGCACGCCGCGATGTTTGACGCCGTCAACGGCATCGAACGAAAATACGAACCGCTCTTTGTCACCGCCGACGCTCCTCCGGGAGCACGAGCGGAGGCGGCGGCGATCCAGGCCGCATACACCACCCTCTCCGCATTGCGGCCCGGATCCCAGGCCACCTGGGATGCACAACTGGCCGCCTCACTCGCTTCCCTGCCGGGCGATTCCGGTTCTTCGCAGTCAATCGCTCGCGGACGCGAATGGGGCGCGGCGGTAGCCACGGCAATCATTGCCTGGCGCGCGACTGATGGGAGCACGGCGGTGCTCCCTCCCTTCGTTGGCAGCACCGACGCCGGTTACTGGCGGCATGCACCGCTCGGCGCGTCTCCAACCGCCGGGTACGCCAACCTGGTCACTCAGCCCTTCCTGCTGAGCGACCCCATGGGATTCGACCCCGGCCCACCGTACGGTTTCGCCGATCGCGCCAGCGCCCTCACGAGTCCGGCGTATCTCGCAGACGTCAACGAAATCAGACTTCACGGCGGCGTCACCAGCGCCGTACGCACGGCCGCCGAGCTCGAGCAAGCTCTCTTCATCGACGCCTGCGATGTTGCAGGACTTAACCGTCTCCTGCGCTCGGTGCTGCATCCGCAGGCCCGCCTTGTGGACAACGCCCGAAAATTCGCGCTCTTTAACATGACGGCATTCGACGCTACCGTCGTCTTCTTCCGCTTGAAATACCACCACGCCCTCTGGCGCCCGTTTCAAGCCATCCGCTACGCCGCTTCGGCCCCGGATATCACCTGGACCTCCTACTTGCCGACCCCGCCGCATCCGGAATATGTCTCGGCGCACGTCACTCTTTTCACCGCATTGGTGCATGTGGCCGAGCGGTTCGAAGGAGAAACTGGCTCCGTGAATCTGACCGCAGCGGCTTCCGCCTTCTATCCCGGTGGTACGAAATCATTCGAAAGCCTCTCCGCGATTTCCGACGTGAGCGTTGAAGCCCGCATCAATGTCGGATTCCACTTCCGTCAGACGGTGCAGGTGAGCCAGATCTTGGGCCGCGCGATCGGTGATGAAATCGTGGACAATTACCTCGCGCCGCGCGGCACTCACGGACGGCAGCACTAACGTTCTCGGCATTGCTTAGCCCAAAAAGCAGAAAGTAATGCTGCGATCGGGCCGCTGGTACATCGCGAGGTGACCAGCGGCTTTTTCTTGATCGGATTTGGCCACGTGCCGCGGCGGAGTCGATCCGCGCGGCTGTAACTTTTGCGCACCGATTCAGCAGTACCCGCCAGACGAAAAATCGTCCTTCGGCGGCACCATCCGCTCCGCCCTTAAAATCCAGTCGGATGACGAAATATCAAAAGCCATGAACGTTCCACACACAGTCTTGTCCACGCTGCGCTGTCTGATCACCGCCACGTGTTTATCGGGGGCTATCTTTAACGCGAGCAAAGCGGATGTCGTCACCGATTGGAACGTCGCCATGACTCACTATGCCGAGATTCAACCGCCTCCCGGGGTAGCACCTTCATCGAGGCGCGCGCTGATGCGATGGCCCATCTCGCCATGCGTGACGCGATCTCAAAAAACAACGCCAACCAAGGCGCTAGCGCCGACGCCGCCGTCGCGCAAGCGGCTCACGATGTTCTGATCGCGGTTTTGCCCGGTGGCGCGGCCGACTTCGACGGGCTTCTCGCGACGCAACTCGCGGCCATTCCCAATAGTGGAGCCAAAACCGCAGGCATCCAGATCGGTGCGGGGGAAGCCTCGGAAGTGCTCGCGTCCCGAGCCAAAAGCCACTGATCGTCTCGAGCGATTCCAGTCCACGCGCTGGTCCGCATCACGTGGGCCGGCGCGTCTGTTTTGCACGGTGCGAAGCTCACCTGCGATTTCGCCGAGAACTCAACGACCGGGTTGCGAGCCACTCGCTGCCGCCACGAGCCGTTCACCGTAGACGGATGGCACCGTAAATCACGCGGGGTTCATGTGCAGGGGTGAACATCAAAGACCGCTCTGGCTCGTTCATCGCGAACAGCAGCTGCATGGGTCGCGCGTGGATGCTCTGGCTAATTGTGTCCACGGCGACGTTCGCCCAAACAGCGCCCGTCATTACGTCGATCTCGTCGCCACGACAGGTCGTGCCCATTGGTCAGATCTTAACGCTGCAAGTCGAAGCGACCGGCATCCCTGCGCCGACTTATCAATGGAAGCGCAATGGCCGTGTCGTTCCCGGAGCGGTCTTTTCAACCTATACGATTGCAGGTGCGTCACGCCCCCATGACGACGGCTGGTATCAAGTCGTCGTCGCAAATAGCAGCGGCACGGCGACCAGTGCAGTGATTTTCGTCAATGTCGCGGTCAGCCCAGCGTTGATCCTTACTGCAGGAAACTATGATGCTCCTCAAAGTCCGGTCCCGACAAACTTGACCGATGTCGTCAGCGTCGCCGCAGGGGCTGGTCATTGGCTCGCACTGAAGACGGATGGCACCGTTGCAGCTTGGGGCGCCAATAGCTATGGCCAATCCAGCGTCCCCAGCGACTTGAACAACGTCGTCGCCGTCGCGGCCAGTAACTATTGCTCGTACGCGCTGAAGGTCGACGGCTCCGTACGGGCTTGGGGCGACGGAAGTTTTCAACAAACCCGAGTGCCAGAGGGGTTGAACAATGCGGTCGCCATCGTCGCGGGCTCAGAACACGCTCTCGCGTTGAAGGCGGACGGCACCGTTGTCGGCTGGGGATGGAACGAACAGAGACAGGCAATACCGCCCCCGGATTTGCGCGATGTTGTCGGTATTTCGGCCGGTCAGAGCAACAGCTTCGCCTGGCGTGCTGATGGGACCGCAGTCGGTTGGGGCGACAACAGTCTCGGTCGAACAACGGTACCATCCTATGTCGGAAACGTCGTTGGCATTGGTTCGGGCGAAGATTTCTCGATCGCTTTGAAAGCCGACGGAAATGTCATCGTTTGGGGGCCTGCCTATTTCTCAGGTCTAAAGGGGCTCCCCGATGGATTCACGAATGTCGTCAGTATCGCCGTCGGATCTGATCACGTGATGGCGCTGCGGGCCGACGGCACCGTCGTTGCAGCCGGTCAGACCTATACCGGGCCGGCGATGGTTCCTGCCGGCGCGAGCAACGTTGTCGCGATATCCGTGCAAGACTCGTATACGATCCTACTCTGTCGGAAGGGACGGATCATCACGCTCCAGCCACAATCGCAGACGGTTTCCCCAGGAAGCACCGTCGCATTCGCCGTCACCGTCAACGGCGCTACGCTGCCGACGTTTCAGTGGCTCAAAGATGGAGACCTTTTACCGGGGGCGACGAATGCCACGTTGGTTGTGCCACAGGCGAACGGAGCCAATGCCGGAACCTACGTTTGTACGGTAACAGATCTTCTTGGGTCCACGCAGAGCGAACCGGCCCAACTCACCGTCTCGCTGGCGGCGAACACTGGCCGGATCATCAACCTCTCCACTCGTGCGCTTGCAGGGACCGGTTCCCAGACGCTCATTCTCGGCGCGGTGATCAGCGGCTCGACGGCAGGAGCCGGCAAGCCCCTACTCTTTCGCGCCGTGGGACCTTCGCTTGCGGCCTTGAATGTTCCAGGCTTCCTCGCCGACCCCACATTCGAGCTCAACTCCGGTGGCCGCAAAATCGACGAGAATGATAATTGGAGTGGTGACGCCGAGATTGCGACGATCAGCAGCCGCGTTGGCGCCTTTCCGCTCGGCGGCGCGTCCTCGAAAGACGCCGCACGCTATCGGGCAGCCGTCGCGCCCGGCGCCTATAGCATGCTCGTCACGGGCGTTGGCGGGACGACCGGCGTAGCGCTGGCGGAGATTTACGATGCGCAACCGAGCAGTACGCTGGATTTAAACAGCCCGCGTCTCGTCAACGCATCGGCGCGCGCTCACGTGCGCACCGGCAGCGACTTGCTCATTGTCGGCTTTGTCATTGGCGGGGAGACCTCCAGGACGCTGCTGATTCGGGCGGTCGGACCCTCGCTCGAAACACGGGGCGTCAGCTTTGTCCTCCCGGATCCCCAGCTCCAGCTCTACTCCGGCTCCACCCGTCTCCGAGAGAACGACAATTGGAGCGCCGACATGGCTGCGAACGCGGCGGCGTTCGTGCGAGTCGGCGCGTTTCCGCTCCCCTCCGACTCCAAGGACGCCGCGCTCCTCATTACGCTTCCACCTGGAGCCTATACCGCCCAAGTCAGCGACGTGAATGGCAGCACCGGCGTCGCGCTCGTCGAACTCTACGAAGTACCTTGAGGTCGGACGCGATCTTGCCTCGCGCAAAGGACACGACGATCGCGCGACGGTTGGATTCTGACGTAGGTCAGCGCGCTTGCGCGCGCGGATTGTGAGGCGCTGAGAGCACGTTCAGACTCCTGGCCAACGGAGCGCGCGCGAGCGCGTGACCTACATTCGATCCTCGATCCGGACGGGACGGAGAAGCCGTCCCTCCACTTCGGAGTGGTTGTCGCCGGGAATGGGTCGGTGTCGTCGGCATCGCAATTGTACCGTCGCGCCCTCCGCGTCCTTTGCGCGAAGCATTCCGTCTTAGAAATCCACCCCAAACGTCACGATGATGACGCGCGGCTCGACGGTCGCGAGCTTTGCGACCGCACCGGTCGTCAGACGGGTGATGGGTACGGCCGCGTCGTCGTCGAGCACGTTGCGAACGTTGAGCTGCAGACGATACTGCAACCTGCCGAACGCCTTCAATCGAGCCCGATAGCCGATGATGGCGTCGACGTAGAGCTCTTCCGCGCCCTTGAAAGGTTGATCGAGATTGAGGACCGACTTGCCGGAAGTACTCGTGGTGACACCGTAACCAATCGTCGGCGCCGCGCGCCAACGGATCGCCCCGCCAATGTTGAAACCCTTCAGCCGACCTTCGGTAAAATGATAGTTCGTGATCGCGTTGGCCCGCGCTCCACGTGCGCTGTCCGTCGCCCGTCCTTCCGCTGCCTGCATGAACGCGAACGCCTGACCAATCAGCGCGCTGCTGTAGTATTGCTCGAGCGTCTGACCGGTGGACGTCGTCGTACTCGATGGCGCCGTGCGCCACGTCACCGGCTGGCCCGCAGCGTCGATCTCGCCATTTCGAGCGACGACCGCCTGCCACACGGGAAGGCGCTGCGCCGCCCACGCAAACCACGGTCCACCAATATCCGATTCCACCGCATCGGAAAGCGCACCATTCACTCGGATGTTCCAGTTCGGTGCCGGCGTCAGGTTCAGCTCGAGCTCGTAGCCACTGGATTTTGAATCCGACATGATGAAGTAATTGGTCCGGCCAGCGACGCGGAATCCGCGTCGATTGCCATCGACCACATTGATCGTCGGCGCCTGCGGATCGAGGGTGCGGACGCGATCCTCGATGTTGAAAAAGATATCGCGAAGCACATTGATCTGGTTCGAAGCGCGCTGCGGGCCCAGTGAGTTTTCGTAACGGTTGATCCGGAAGGAGACGCGGTCCGACCAGAGATCAAAGCGCAGGCCGAGGTCCTTCCCCTTTCCGCTCGCGCCGGCGATTTCGTTTCCGAACGGATCGTAACGACCGGTGTTCAGATCAAACGTGGTCGAATGATTGTAGAATACGCTCAGCCATTTGAGCGGACGCGCGACCATGCCGACGTTTCGATTGATGCCAGTCTGCGTGGGACCGTAGGAATCGAATCGAGTATCCCAGAGAAGCGGATACAGGCCGGAAAAATCCTGCGCGGTCGAGGCGGGGTCGAGCGTCGCCGATTGGGCAGAGTCCTTGCGATAACCGAAGGTGAGCACGAGCCGGTCGTTCTTCTCCTGGTCTGGCAGAAAGAATCCCTGCCATGCGAAGATCAGCGCCGAGGTTTTCGTTCGGTTGCCCGCCGCGGCCTGCTGCGCCGCGAGCCGCTTGCCATCGGCTGCGTGCAGTGGCGTGTCGATCAGGTAAAGCAGGAAGGGGTTTCCATTCGCGTCCATGGCCGACCAATCACCTGATACCGGCCCGGCCGGTGTGGGCGTATCGTTGGGCGCATTCAAGTAGTGTCGAAATTGCGGCGTGCGCGTGCTGGAAATGGCCCAGCCTTGCAACGTTCGTGGCTGCAGCGTCAGGCAGGGAATCACGGGCTCATCATAAATCCGGCGCAGGATGCCGAGCTGACTTCTTAGGTCTGACCGCGAATCACTGTACAGTCCCGAGAAGCGGTGCCGGCCCAACCATTTTCCCCAACGGCTTCGCGCGCCAATTTCCTGCGCGAGGTTCAGTTCGTAAGAAAGTGTCGCCCGCCAGTCTTCCCGACGGCCGAATCCCGGTGCGGTGGCCGCCGCACCTTGGCTGAAGAGCTTTCCAAAATTAGGGTTCGGTGTCGTCGTTCCCGGTAGGAACTGGTTCGCGTCGACGTTAAGGGTGCTGGTAACCTCAGCCCCCGCCGCGAAAATTTGGTCGTACGCGTTTTCGTGGTTGTAGGCGAGTTCGACGAAAAGATTCTCGGCCAGCTTCTGCTCGAAGATTGCGGTCGTCGTGGTTGCGCCGGATACGGTGGTGCTTGCGGTGCCGGCGAGATTCACGTCGAACGGAAACACGTCCGGGTCCAGAATCGTGGAGATGACAGCCGCATCGAACGTTTGATCAACTCCCGGCAACGAAGAGGGGTTTTTGCCCGTGACTGAGTTGCGCCAGTTGCGAAGCCCCACAGAACCGTCCGTGATCAGGACGGGCGCATCAGCTGCCTGCACGAATACCCGGTTATTCGCGATGCCCAGAAAACTCTTGTTGTCGAAAGAGGGTCGTGGAGCGGTGTACCCAGTGCCGGGAATTTCGTTCGCGCGATACCACAAGGTGACAAAATCGCCGGGGTTGATGCGGCCCGCGTAATTCCAATTTCGTCTGGCCCGCTCGGCTTGGAGCAGGACCGTTGTGGTCGGGAACGGTCTAAACGTAATCGCGCCGTAAAGACGGTCGTCACGGTCGTTGTTCGGTTTCTTGGCGGTGAATTCTCGTTTCGAGAGCCCCATTACTCGTAACGCCAGCTTGTTCGGTATGACCACTGTGTTGGCATCGAAGGTCACTCGCTTCGAATCGTTGGAATCAAACTGCAGTGTGAACCCATAGGCATTGCGCATCCGTGCGCGAGCGGGGGTGGCGTCGAGAATGCCTGCCGGACTACCTAACCCGAAAAGAATGGCGTTGGGGCCGCTCGCGATCGTGACGCGTTCGAGGTTGAAGTTATCGGTCGGATTTTGGACCGGGAAAAAATTCCGCGAGAGTGTGCCGGGGCTGAGGCCGCGTACCCGTCCGCCGGACGCGGGCTTTGCGAAGGCGCCGAGGCCCGTGGCTCCCGAAACGAAATCGTTGCTGTTCTCGACGTTCGCGGTGTACATGAGCGACTGCGCCAAATTCGTGACCGCCAGGTCGTCCATGAAATCTTTTGTCAGTGTCTCGATCTGGTTGGGCACGTCTTTGAAACTCGTACGCAGTCGACTGCCCGCGAGAGTTTCGACGGCAACCCAACCCGTCTCGCCTCTACCGGATATCACGAAGGGCGAGAGTTCGATCGGCGGCTCCGATTCGTCCGGCTCAACCGGTGACACATCAGGACGTGGTGATTGCGCGAAGAGGCAGGTGCTCAGTGTAAGACAACCTACGAACGTTCTGACGAAGTGCAGATGGCAGAGCCTGACTATCTCTTCACATCGCATGTTCACCGAGAGCAGAAAGCAGGCCTTCGCCATCGACGCTTGGATCAACGAAACGCATCCCGAATTTCTTTGTAACGCGTCCGGCCCACCGGCAGGAGCACGCCGTTTTTCAGTTCTGCTTCATAGCGGCTGCCTTCGTGGGCGTGGAGTGCTTTAACCGCACTCAGGCGCACGAGGTAACTGCGATGAATTCGTTCGAATACCGGCGGGAGCACTGCCTCGAGTTTCTCCAGCGTTTTGTCGTGCAGGTGGCGTCGACCATCCACGAGCACAAGTTCGGAACAATCGTCAGCGCCTCGCACGAAGAGGACCTCGTCGACGGGTACGAGCTCGATGCGACCATGCTTGCGCACCGCCAGAAATCGGGCGGCCTGCGCGGCCCGACCGCGGGGCTCGGTCACCCGACGCAAGGCCTCGGCCATTCTCTGCTCGGTGAACGGCTTAGCGACGAAATCGATTACACCTCGCTCAAACGCCAGCAGCGCGTGCTCCGTCGTCGCCGACACGATGATCGTGTGAAATGAGCTGGCGACATTGGATTCCAGCAGCGCCATCCCGTTTCTCCCGCCAAGATTCAAGTCCAGTAGCAGCAGGTCGATTGGCGATTCTGCCAGGACGGCTTGGGCCGCATCGAACGTTTCCGACACGTGCAGCCATTCGAGCTGGTCGCCCAGAATC
This sequence comes from Opitutus sp., assembly GCA_039928945.1. Taxonomy (GTDB): domain Bacteria; phylum Verrucomicrobiota; class Verrucomicrobiia; order Opitutales; family Opitutaceae; genus Opitutus. The sequence goes on from JBDSSD010000101.1 coordinate 101,122, forward strand.
CGGCGGCAGAATTGCTCAATTCGTCGCGCCACCAGCGTTTCATCTTCAACGATCAGGAGTCTCATGTGACCGCGCGCTTGCCACGGTGAGACAGCAGCTCGATGACCGTCTCCCAACCGCCGGGGACCGCGCCGTGGGACAATTTCCACGCATCGTGGAAACTCTCTTCGAGACGCGCACACACGTAGCGCAAACCGGTGCCGCCGCTGGGCCGGTCCGAGTCGGATGTTACGGCACCGGGAGAGACAAAAACATAACGCACCCCCGCCTCCATGCGCTCGGCGCGCAGCGTAAACGTGGTTGCGTCCTTGCTCGCGCGTTGATGCGAAAATCCATTTTCGATCAACGTAAGAAACAACGCCGGCGGCACCAACGCTGTCACGTCGATCCCCTCCGCCTCGAGATTCCACACCTGGTCGGTGCGCACGCTCACGACCCCGAGATGAGCGCGACAGAGTGCGAGTTCCTCGCTCAACGAAACCTGCTTTTGACCGGAAAAGCGGGCCAGCGAGCGAAACTCAACCGCGAGATCATCGATCAATTTCACCGCGGCCGCGGGCTTTTCTTCGATCACCTGCGAAAGCGCCGTCAGGGTGTTCATCATGAAATGCGGTTGAAGGCTTTTCCGGAGGAGTTCGATCTCCAGTCTCGCCGCCATCAGCTTGGTATCGCGGGCCTGCAATCGCTCACTCCGCAGTCGAAGCGCGATGGCGGCGATCAAACCGACCAGCACCGGCAGGAAGCCGAGGAAAAAATCCGTATGTTCGAAATGCTTGGGGTGACGCTCGAACATCGCATACGTTGCCCCGATTCCGGCGAGGACAAACCAGCCGCCCTGGTTCCGCCGCCAGATGGCCCCGGCGACGAACGCCAGCCCCGTGAGAAAGGAAATACGCCACAGAATCAGGGTGAGCGCGTTGACCCGAATTTTGCCGTAGAGCCAGGTCGCCAGCACAATTACCAGCAGCAAGGGAATCAGCAGCCACCTCCGCGATCGCAAGGGATGGAGCTGCACCCACGTCACGGCGATCAGCAGGTTGGAAACGACGATCACCAGCCCGATATGAAGCGGAATTTGAATGGTCCACGGCAGTGGCGAAGAGTCCCACATCATCGGCGCCCCGGCCACGGCAATCAGGAGGGCCGCGCTGAGGCAGAGGGCGGAAAATAGCGCGAGCACCAAACGACGGTCCGCGAATACCCACATCACGAATACGCCCAGCGCCAGCGTGAGCATCGCGCCCACGCCCATGGCCGAAAGCAGATTCGAGCGTTGGTCCAATGCGCGAAACTGCTCAGGAGGTATCGTCCATAGGTACATCCAGGTGAGCCCGTCCTTCCCTCGGGGACTGTTGAAAGTGGATACCCGCAGGGCAATCACATGCTCGCCCGGCGCAGCCTGCACGGCGGACAGGTCGATGTTCGCTTTATCTCCTTTGATTTCGGTTTCAGCGGTCGTGCCCGGGGAGCCTCGAGCGCAAACCAACGCGCCATCCCAGTAGCACTCCCAGGCAGAGATTCCTCCGGCCGTCGCTTGCCTCGGAAGGGATTCATCGCGGCCCATCGTTCTGGTACGGAGACGAAGCCAAAAAATACCCGCCTTGAACGGCACCCGGTCGCGGTCGATCGTTTCCCATAAGCCGTCGTCCCAATCGGGCGCGGCCCATCGCGCATCATCTCCTCGCTGGAGCCGGAGTTCGGATTGCTCGACCGTTCGTGGCGCGAGTTTCGGCGCCCTCAGGTCCGGCCGGCTCCAATCCGCCATCGGCTTCCACGTATGCTCTCCGGTGGATCCAGGCACCGGGCCGGCACGGCTCAGCGAGCAGACGGAGGCACAGAACGCGAAGCTCCAAAAAAACACGGACAGACGTGGGAAACGCATGACGGAATCGGACCGCACCAATCCTGCCGCGCTCGGATCGACAGGTCTATGAGTTTCGCGAGGCGTTCACCGCCACTCAGAGCCGTTCACCGACAACCCAGGAAAATCCGCGGTTCTCACCAGCCATTCACCCTCCGCCCAAGTCGCCCCGAAGCCCACGCGACCACACGCGCGACCACGCCGTTCGACTGGGGGGCCCCAGTGGAGCCCCGCTAGCAATGAATGGCTCGATACATCCGCAACCTCGGGTCTGGCTAACCCTGAGGTCACTCGGCCGACGTCCTGCGCAGACCTTCATCTTGCCCAGCACGGATGTGGTTTCCCTTCCCTCAGATTCAGCCGCGCACCTTCCACCGCATTTCCGATACCGCCAAACAAAATGCGCTGTCCCGCATGCTCGTCGGAATTCATTTCCGGCTGGCCTGCGGAACGGGCCTGGAACAAGCATCGAAATCGGTACTTGGACCGTGAAGCACGAGGCTCTGCTCAAGAGCCACGGATCGTTCCTCAACGATTCTGCCCCCTCACGCGCCGGCACCACCTCAGGTGGGCCGGCGCGTTTGTTTTTCACCGTCCGGCACTGATTTGCGATTTCGCCGAGGACTGACCGACCGCCTTGCAAGTTACTCGCTGACGCCGGGAGCCACTCGCCGGCGGGTGATCGTCTGCGAAATCGCTGCGGCGTGAGATCGACGCGTGTGGTTCCATTCACCGTTCGAGAGAAGCACGACAACACCCTCGCTCGTCCGTGAGTGGAGCAAGGCACGACCCGTCGAAGCGGTCCAAGTGCCGCCGTTCCGCAGAAACCGGTCGATCATAGCCCGAGACGGTCTCGTATTCGGATTCGTCGTATGATCTGCGGGCCGACCGCTGGCGTTCAGGCCTTCGCTGGTTTTCCCGTTTTTTAACAGCTGCTCCGTGAACCCGGCTTTTTTGCCCTTGGCGTGACACGCGGCCCCGTCCAATTTTTTGCGGTACCATGAAGTCATTCCAGGGGCGTCAGCTGGCGGTAATTTACTTCGGGTTCCTGTGCTTGCACGCCGCATTGGATATCTCTTCACGGATCTTCGAACTGCGACCAGGCGTCTGTTTGTGGTACCCTCCCGTCGGTCTTTCGCTGGCACTCGCCACTTTGCTCGGCGCACGTTGCTTCCCCGTCGTCCTGCTGGCGCACATCTACTCGGCCTTCGTCACAGCATCGAACCTCAGTAGCTGGACCCAGCTCGCGCTGCCCGTGATGATCGCGAGCGTCTACGTGGGAATAGGCACGATTGTCCATCATTGGTTCGGAGCTGTGCCGTCACCAAAGCGTCCGATGCAGACCGCGGTTGTCATTCTGCTTCATCTGTTCGCCCCGCTCTGCGCCAGCGCGCTGGGCGCTTGGTTGACGCTGTTAGGTCATGATCTCCCCAGCACTCAGTTCGTTACGATCGCATCGGGTTGGTTGCTCGGCGATTTGACGGGGATCATGACGGTGGTGCCGTTGTGTTACGTGCACCTCGCGCCTCGCCTGCTCGGTCGAAAACGCGCCGCGGCACGGCGGTGGTCTCAGCGCGACCTCACCGAATTGCTCGCTCAAGGCTTGGCCCTCGTGCTCTGCTTGGGCGCCGTGAACGGGTTTGGGTACATGCACGTTCACCAAGCGTACTACCTCACTTTCGTACCGCTTGTCTGGATCTGTCTCCGACACGGCTTCAGCGGCGCCACCATCGCCATCCTTCTGCTCACGATGGGCAGCCTCGCTTCCTTCCAGAGCACCGCCCGGTCCAACCACGATGTGGCCGACCTGCTGGCGTTTGAAGTCGCGGTCATGTGCATTGGTTTCGGCCTCGGCGCAACCGTCAGCCGCCGCTGGCGCGCCGAGGGAGAAAGCGCACGGCTCCTCGCAATCCTCGAACGAACGCCCGACCTCATCGGGACCACCGATCTCGAAGGTCGCATGCTTTACCAGAACGCCGCCTTTCTCCGCCTCCAAGGCAGCGATCCCGTTAATCCGGAGTCAGAAACCCCCCGCGCGCTGGCCGACGCGATGCCGGAGTGGGCCCGGGAGAAACTCGTGACCGAAGGATTTCCGACCGCCATTTCGCGTGGTCACTGGCAGGCGGAATCTGCCGTGCTCGACCAGCAGGGCCGCGAAATCCCCGTTTCCCAACTGCTCATCACCCACTACGATCGCGATGGGCGACCCGGCATGCTGTCCACCATTGCGCGTGATATCTCGGCCGAGAAAGACGCCGAACAAAAACGGCTCGAGACCGAGCGCAATCTTCTGCAGACGCAGAAACTCGAAAGCTTGGGTGTACTCGCGGGCGGAATCGCCCACGATTTCAACAACCTCCTGACGGTCATGCTCGGTAATGCCAGCCTGGCGCGGCTTGAGCTTGCCCTGGGAAGTCCCGCCGAGCACGCGGTGCACCAAATTGAATTGGCCGCCCTCCGTGCCGCCGAGCTTTGCCGTCAGATGCTGGCTTACGCCGGGAAGGGACGCCTCGCGTCGGAACTGGTCGATCTCACCGAGTTGGTCGAGGCGACCACCGATTTGCTGAAGGTTTCCATCTCGAAGAAGTGTGCGCTCGAATTTTCTCTCTCCCGTGATCTGCCTCCGATCTTTGGCGACGCGACGCAGCTGAATCAGATTGCGATGAATCTAGTGATGAACGCGTCCGACGCCTGCGGCGACCACGGCGGCCACATCATTGTGCGCACGGGGTTGATGCAGGCCGACCGGGCGTATCTGGCTCGGACCTACTTGTCACCGACCCTGGAACCCGGGGCGTACGTTTTCTTTGAAGTCACTGACAATGGCGCCGGCATGAGCAAGAAGGTGCTCTCTCGAATCTTTGAGCCGTTCTTCACGACGAAGTTCAGCGGCCACGGGCTCGGATTGTCGGCAGTGCTCGGAATTGCCCGCAGCCACCTCGGCGCCGTCAAGGTCGACAGTGTGACTGGCCACGGCACCACGTTCCGCCTGCTCTTCCCTGCAGCCAAAGGCGCACCGAAGGCGTCCGCGCTCGCAACCGCCGTTGATCAAGACTGGCGGGGTAACGGATGCATCCTCATAGTCGACGACGAAGACGCCGTGCGCGAAACGGCCGCACGCATCCTTACTCGATCTGGGTTCACCACCGTCAGTGCGCGAAATGGGCAGGAAGCGGTGGAAATTTTCGCCCGACAACCCGACGACTTCTCAGCCATTCTGCTCGATCTGACGATGCCCGTGATGGATGGTCACGAAGCGTTCAGACAAATTCATCGGCTGAACGCCTCGATCCCCGTCATTATCATGAGCGGTTACAATCGAACCGACTCGGCCGCACGGTTCGCGGGCGAAGATGCGGCCGGTTTTGTGCAAAAACCTTTCCAATCTGCGACGCTCTTGGAAGCCCTGCAGACGGTGCTAAAGTCGGTGAGCGGCGGGTAGAACTCCTGGCGGCGCGACCTTGGCTTTTTCGACTCCGTTCCAGCCACCGAAGATCAAGGCACGCGGGGTCTATTCTGCGGTCCAACGGTGTGCGTATGAAACCGATGAAAGCCCCATTGCCTTCGCAGTCCCGTTTCACCTGCTTCGCCAAGTGGACGGCGCACGCGACAGGGCGCCCCGCAGCGTTTTTTATCGCGGTGCTGGTGATTTTGGCGTGGGCCATAACCGGCCCGCTCTTTCATTACAGCGACACGTGGCAATTGATCATCAACACGGGCACGACGGTGGTGACGTTTCTCATGGTGTTCCTGATCCAAAACACTCAAAACCGCGATTCCCAGGCAATTCACGTGAAGCTCGATGAGCTCATCCGGTCCATCGATACAGCCCGCAACAGTGTCCTCGATCTTGACGCGCTCTCTGACGCTGAACTGGAAAAACTTCGCGCCAATTATGCAGAGTTAGCGGCATCTGCTCAGATCAAGCTGGAGACGAGTCACGGGCGAAAAGTATCAAGCCGTGCCGCTCGGGTTTCGTGACTAGGCTGTAGCTCACCACCTCTCTTCTACACACCCGCGTCTTTGTTGAGACGTCACCGCTGATGTCCTTTGGGGGCGCATCTACAAAAAGATCGTCAACGCGAGGTGCGCGAACCGCGCCGTGCGATCCAGCTGGATGGCTGCGCGCCCTTGTTGACACACTGTGCTTGCCAAGTGCTGTACAGCTCCGACGGGTAGCGAATCGAGCGACCTGCGTCGGCGCCGCTCATCCTGCTCTTCAGCCGTTCGTCTGGACGGCGGCGTTATTCATCTCTGCGGACTTGGCCTAATCCCGTTGCTGAGGCATCGTCACGCAAGTCTCATCCTGATGAAATTCAAAAACTCGTTCGTTTCCGCCGCTTGTCTCATCGTTAGTTCGCTTCCCGGTCTGGCCGCCGAACCGCCGGCCGCCCCACCCGTCAACAGTCCGGGTTTCACCTTCGTTAAAACCGTGGGAAGCATCTCTGAGTACACCTTGGATGCGAACGGTCTCCAGGTCCTGCTTCTGCCGGAACACTCGAGCCCGACCTTGACGTTCTTGGTGACGTATCGCGTCGGCTCGAAAAACGAAGTGACCGGAACCACCGGTGCGACGCATCTGCTCGAGCATTTGATGTTCAAAGGCTCCACGAATTACAACCGCGCGAAGGGCAACTCGGTTGATCAAATCCTCTCCAAAACCGGCGCAAACTTCAACGCGACCACGTATCTCGATCGGACCAACTACTACGAAAATATTGCGAGTGAAGATCTGACGACGGTCGTGGGCATGGAGGCCGACCGGATGCGCAATCTTCTGCTGCGTGATGAGGATCGTCAGCCGGAGATGACGGTCGTGCGGAATGAATTCGAGCTCGGCGAGAATTCGCCGTTCCAAGCGCTGATCAAGGAGATCTTCCACGCCGCGTATGTGGCGCACCCCTACCATCACAGCACGATCGGCTGGCGCAGTGACATCGAGAAAGTCTCGATCGAAAAACTTCGCGAGTTCTACGACACGTTCTATTGGCCGAACAACGCGACGGTCTCGATCATCGGCGATTTCGCTCCCGGAGAAGCGCTCGCGTTGGTGGCAAAAAACTACGGCGCGATCTCACGTTCACCAAAACCGATTCCCGAAGTCTACACGGAGGAACCCGACCAGACCGGCGCTCGACGCGTGATCGTCAAGCGCGCCGGTCAGCTCGGCGTCGTCGCGATCGGCCACAAGATTCCCGCCGCCACTCACCCTGATTTTGCCGCGGTCAACCTGCTCAGCGCCATTCTCGGCGACGGGAAAAACAGCCGACTCTACAAAACGCTCACCGACAAAAATCTGACCACCGGCGTGCAAAATGGAGCGTTCGCAGCGCATGATCCCTCGCTGCACTTTCTCTTCATCCCGCTCGCGCCGGGCGTGAAACACGAGGAAGTCGAAAAGATCACCGTCGACGAAGTGGAGCGCCTGAAGAAGGACGGCGTCACGGACGCCGAAGTTCAAGCTGCCGCGGCCAAATTCCTGGCTGATTCGGCGTTCCAGCGCGACGGCTCTTTCGCGATTGCCGGCAATCTGAACGAGTGGATCGCGGCAGGAGACTGGACCCAGTTCTACAAAATCGACGAGGCGACGCGCAAAGTGACGGCGGCGGATATTCAGCGCGTGGCGAACAAATATCTTAACGTCGACCAGAGCACCACCGGCTGGTTTGTGCCCACCGTGTCGCGCGCACCGTCAGCGCCTGCGTCCAACGCCCCGTAATGAAGCAGCGAATTTTTCCGATCATGAAAACACTTTTTTCCCTTCTCACCTTTGCCACGAGTCTTGTTGCGTTGAGCGCGAGTGCCGCGAACCCCACGCCGCCACCACCGCCTGCAACCACGAAACTCGAAAACGCCGGCGGCATCGCCTCGCGCGTCGTTCGCACGAAGATCGCCGGCATTGATCTCATCGCCTATCCGACCGGGGTGAAGGACGTGGTTACGCTGCGTGGATCCCTCCCGGCCGGCGACGCGTATTCAGCTGAAGGTAACGTCGCAATCGCGACGCTGACCGGCATGTTGCTGGACCAAGGCACAACCAAGCAGGACAAATTTCAAATCGCAGAAAAACTCGAAAGCGTGGGCGCCACGCTCTCGTTCGAAGTCGATACCGAAATGGCTGAGGTGAATGCGAAGTGCCTGAAGAAGGATGTTCCGCTGGTGATCAGCCTGATTGCCGAACAACTTCGGTTTCCCGCTCTGTCCGCGGAGGAGTTTGAAAAAGCGAAGAAACAGTTCACCGGAAACTTGGAACGTCAGCTGGAGGATACCGGCTTCCGCGCCAAAGACGCGTTCAGCCGCGCCGTGTATCCAGTCGGCCATCCCAACCGGTCGCCCTCCACGGAGGATTATCTCGCTGCCGTCGAAGCGGCAAAGCTCGAGGACGTCGTGGCCTTCCATAAAAAGCACTACGGCCCCGCCCATTTCACCCTGGTCGCAGTCGGCGATCTCGATGTGCCGACGATTCAGTCCGAAGTGGCGAAATCCTTCGCCGGCTGGACCGGTGGCGTAGACCTGATCAAACCGGCGAAGGCGACGACGACCGACGCAGCGCGAGAACAGAACATCTTCATGCCGGAAAAAACCAGCGTGTCGGTGGTGATTGGGCAGGCGACCGGGCTGCGTTACAGCGATCCCGACTATCAGGCCCTTCGCCTCGCCACGTCCGTGCTCGGCGGTTCTGGTTTCTCCGGTCGCCTGATGCAAACCGTACGGGATCAAGAAGGCCTCACGTATGGCATCAACTCGGGGACCTCCAACGATACGTTCACCGACGGCGACTGGCGCATTACCGCCACGTTCGGTCCCGCGCTGCTGGACAAAGGGATCGCGTCGACCAAACGCGAACTGACGAAGTGGTACAACGAAGGTATTTCGGCCGAAGAACTGAACTATCGGAAAACCAATTTGATTGGCTTGTTCAAAGTTAACCTGGCGACAACGGACGGAATGGCCGCTTCGCTCCTCAACGCGATTCATCGAGGTTACGATCAGAGCTGGCTCGACCAGTATCCGAAAACCGTCGAGGCGCTGACGCTGCCGCAGGTGAACGGTGCGATCAAAAAATACCTGAAGCCCGACTCGATGGTCACCATCAAGACCGGCACAATTCCCGGAGCGACCCCGACGGCGAAATAGCCTCGATCTGAGCAGACCTGAGCTCCCGCTCAGAGTAACCTCCGTCTATTAGCCCTGAGCGGGAGATCAGGGACACGTTAATCCCGCGCATGGGTCGCCCCACCTGCGACCGCGCAAAATGCGTTTCATGATCCGCAGACGCTTGCGCCAAACGTCCCTCCGGCCAGCGTCTGCCCATGCTCAAACCCACCGTTTTTTCGATCGGTTTGCTTCTCGCCAGCTCGATTGCGGTCATCGCCGCCGACACGCCGGCTTGGGTCACGCAAAGCAACGCGGCCGCGCAACCCGCTCTGGAATACCTTGGTCGCTACAACGCCGAGTACGCCTCATCGCTCGGTCTGGATAAATTCGATACGCAGGTAGGCGACCTCAAGCCCGGGAACTACGAGCGCAGCCAAGCCGACGCCAGGAAGACCCTCGCTGACCTTCAGGCGCGTGCGGTCGCCGAAACGGATCCGAAGGTGCGTCAAGATTTGGATATCCTCGTCGCCGTCACCGCCGACCGGATCGAATCGGCCCGGCTCGATCACGAGCTGATGCTGCCGTACTACGACGTTCCAAAGACGGTGTTCTCAGGACTGCATACATTGCTCGATGAGCGAAATTCGCCGGAGCGCAAAGCGCACGCACTGGCGCGCATGAATCGCTACCTTGGAGAAACCGGCGCCGAGTCCTTCGCCACCCTCGCCCGCGAACGGACGGTTGAGCGCTTCAACGATGCGAAGCTCACGGGGCCTTACGTCGAAGAGCTGAAGAAAAACATCGCGAGCACGGACCGGTACATCAACGGCATCGCCGAACTCTTCCAGGCCGCGAAGTTGAGTGGCTGGGAACCCGCTCACGCGCAGCTCGCCGCGCAGCTGCGCGAGTACAACGCGTGGGTGGAAAAAGAAATCATCCCGCGAGCTCGGACGACGAATCGACTGCCTGAGGAAATCTACGCCGACAATCTCAAGAACTACGGAGTGCATCTGCCCCCGCGCGAACTCATCGAGCGCGCGCAGTTCGGATTTCTGGAGATCCGCGATGAAATGCAGGCCATCGCGCAGCGGATCGCCGCCGAACGCAAACTCCC